>CAZOTR010000039.1:19076-29889 GCA_964582755.1 uncultured Methylococcaceae bacterium
GCCTTCGCCATCAGGATCATGTCGGGTTCCGCGCCGTAATGCTCGACCGCCCAGAACCTGCCGGTGCGGCCGATGCCGCATTGGATCTCGTCGGCGACGAACAAGGCGCCGTATTGCTTGCACAGGCGCTGGACTTCTTTCAAGTAGCCAGGGGAGGGCAGGTTGACGCCTTTGCCTTGGATCGGCTCGACAATGAACGCGGCCACATCTTTGCCGCTTAAGGCGCGTTCCAGCGCGGGCAGGTCGTCGAACGGCACGGCGGCGCAGCCGGGCAGCAGCGGCCCGAAGCCTTCGCGGAAGATGTTCTCGCCGTTCAACGACAACGCGCCGGTGGTCAGGCCGTGGAAGGCGTGTTCGCAATAAATAATCTTCTCGCGCTTGGTGGTGTAGCGGGCGAATTTGATCGCCGCCTCGACCGCCTCCGCGCCGGAGTTGCTGAAGAACATCTTGGTCAGGTTGGGCGGGCAGGTGGCGAGGATTTTCTCGGCCAGCAGGCCCGACAGCAGGGACACGTCCATTTGCACCATGTCCGGCAGTTCGGCATCCAGCACGTCTTTCAGGGCTTGCACGATGGCCGGGTGGTTGCGGCCTAGCGCGAAGACGCCGAAGCCGGACAGCAGATCCAGATATTCAACGCCCTTGTCGTCGTACAAATACGGCCCATGGGCTTTGGTGTAGACGCGGTCGTAGCCGATGGTTTTCAGCACCCGCACCATCTGGGTGTTCAAATGCTTGTCGTGCAGGTCGAAGTTTTCGCCCGCCCGTTCGGTGAGCAGTTCGGCGATAGTTTTGGACATGGCGGCCTCGGTCAATAAGGTGGGATTAGTGGAAATGGCGATGCCTAAAGCGCAGTGCGCTGAACGCCGGCAGCACGACCAAGGCGCAGACCAAGGTCATTAGCAGGCCCACGGAGAGCAATATGCCCATCGACGCGGTGCCGCGGTGGGCGGTGAACGCCAGGCTGCTAAAGCTGAATATCGTCGTCAACGCGCCGTAGAACACGCCTTGCGACTCGCTGCTGCCGAGCAGGTTTTCCTCGCTGGGGTCCAGGTAGTGCAGGCGGTGGGCCATGTGGATGCCGCTGTCCACCCCTAAGCCGAACAGCAAGGGCAGGGCGATGATGTTGGCGAAGTTGAACGGCACATTGAACACCACCGTCGCCGCCGCCGTGAACAGCGAGGCCAAAAGCAGCGGCAGCAGCACCAGCAAAGTGTCTTTGATATTGCGTTGGATCGCCAGCAGCAACACGGTGATGGCGATTAAGGCGATGCCGAACGCCTCTTGGAAGGCGCGGACGACTTCGTTCATGGATTCCAGGTAGGTGACGGGCAAGTCGGTCACGTCGGGATCGACTTTTTGCGCCTCCTGGATGAATTCGCGCAAATTCTCCAGCTCGTTCAAGTCTTTTTTGGGGGAAATCTGCACCCGGTACAGGCCGTTTTTGCCTAGCCAGCGTTCCTTGATGTGGGCGGGCAGCGAGTCCAGGCTGACTGGCTCGGCTTCCAGGCTGTGTTTGAGTTTTTCCAAGGTGGCGGGCAAGGTACCCAGCAGGGCGGATTGCAGTTTGTCCAAGGCTGTTTGCTGGGCTTCCTCGGGCAGCGAGTCCACATAGTCCATGAACAGATCCAAGCTTTCGCTCAATTCGAGCAGGTCGGCGTTGCCGCCTTCGCCCTTGGCGAGTTGCTCCTGGATTTTGGCCTGCAATTCTTCCAGCGACTCTATTGACGCCCCGCCTTGGGCCGGGGCCGGGAAGTTTTCCAACCGGGTGCCTAGCACCAAGGCCAGATCTTCGATGATGGCGAGTTTGGCCTCTTGGTCTTCGGGGATGAAGTCCAGCAGGGTGGTCACCTTGTCCACGCTGGGCAGTTTTTCAAAGCGGCTTTTTTTCTCCAGCGCCTCTTGCTCGCTCCCGGCCAGGGAGGACAGCGTCATCGGTGAGGTATCTTTGTACTGGAGCAGGTATTTGTAGGTTTGCACCGATTCGGTGTTCGGGTCGCGCACGTTGATGGGGTTGAAATCCACCGACACCTGGGTCAGCAGGCCCAGCGAGACCAGCGCCAACAAGACGGTGATCCAGCGGATGCGGCGGGCATAGCGCAAGGGCCAATTGGAAAGGATGATCGACTGGCCGGTTCTGGGTTTCTGGTTGCGGCTGATCCGCAGCGGCATGATCTTCATCAGGGCCGGCAGCACCGTGAAGGTGGTGAACAAGGCGATGAACATGCTGGTGCCGGCGATCACGCCGAGTTCGGACACGCCGACATAATTGGTGGGGATGAAGGCATACAGGCCAATCGCGGCGGTGAAGGTGCAGAGGATCAGCGAGGCGCCGCAGGAGGTGAGGGTGTCGCGCAAGGCGTCGCGCTGGGATTCGCCGCGCAGCACGAGTTCGCGGTAGCGCAGGCAGAAATGCGAGGAATAGGCGTCGCCCATGCCGATGAACAACACCGCGAAGGCTATCGAAATCAGGTTGAGGTGGCCGATGGCGACCGTGGCGAAGCCCAGTGACAACACCAATCCCAGCGTCAGCGAGAAGAAGGTGGCGAACATCAGCTTGAACGAGCGGTAGGCGAACCACAAGGTGGCGCAGACCAGGAACATGGAGGCGTAGCCGGCGATTTGCATGCTGTTCGAGAGGGTTGCCATTTCCTCGTGTTCCAGCACTACCTCGCCGGTCATGCGCACTTGGACGCCGGCCAAATCGCCCGCCGTGGCCTCGGCGGTCACGGCTTTGATGGCGGCGATGGCCTTTTCCGCCGGCAGCAATTCCTGGAAATTCAACTGCGGCGTGACGATGATGAAACGCTTGGTGATCCCTAAGCCGGTTTGCTTGTCCATCATCAACTGCTGCCAGGACAACTGGTAGGGCCGGCCTTCCATCACGGCGCTCAAGGCTTCGCTGATTTTCCTGAACACGGGATTCAGATCCATCTCGATGTCGTCGTCGGCGGAGGCTTTGATGGCCTGCCCGAGGATGCCGAACAGCCCGCGCAGGCTGTTGTCTTGCGAGAGTTTGCCGATGAACGGCTGGGCGTTGGCGAGTTGGTTGGCGGTGTTCTCTAGATCTTTCGTGCCGAGGTATAGCAGGCCGTTGCGCTCGAAGAAATCGCCCTCGTCCGGGACGTAGACGGATTTGACGAAATCTTTCTTGTCGCGCAGCCCGGCGCTGACGCGCTTGACCACTTCGGAGGTTTGTTCCGGGGAGTCGCCCTCCACCAGCAGCAGCACGGTGCTGACATCCTGCGGAAAGGTTTCTTCCAGTTTGATGCGGTTTTGCTGGAAGGGCAGCTTGATGGAAATCATGTCCGCCGTGTTGGTGTTCACGGTGAGATTGTCCATCGTGTATTTGCCCACAAAGCCGGTGGCAAGCACAAACAGCAGCAGCAAAGACCAAGGCCGGTTGAGGACGTTGGCTTCCCACCAGTGTATGGCTTTGATTGCTAGGCTGTCGGTTGTTTTGCTCATCGGCGGTTTTAGCGGAAGTTTTAAGGCAAAGCGGGAGGCCGCGCGGGCGCTAAAGCGCGGCAAATTGGCTTGCGCGGCTGAGGGAGGCCACTCGCCTTAGCGTGTCCATGGCGGCGCCAAAATCCCGCCCCAAGCGGATGATGCCGAGGAAATCGACCGGCCTTAGCAGCGCCCGGCCCAGCATCTGTGGCACATGCAAAACTCCGTTGCGGTCAAACGCCGCCGCGATGGACGGCGGTATGTCCACGTCGGCGGGATCGACGATGCTGCGCACGGCGAGGAAGGGGAGGCCAAAGCCTAGGGCGGCACGGGCGGCGGCGGCGCTTTCCATGTCCAAGGCGGCGGCTCCGGTGTTGGCGAAAAGAGCGCGTTTTTCGGCGGCTGAACCGACGATGCGGCGGCTTTCCAGCAGCTTGCCTTGATAGACCGTTAGGCGGGGTTCCAATGTGGAAACGAGGCGTCCGCGCCAAGCCGGGTCGGTTGCCAGGGTTTGGCCGTCCGCCCCGATAATCGCTGCCGGCAAGACCAAATCCCCAGGGTTTAAAGCCGGGTCCAAAGCCGCCGCGCAGCCCCAGCTTATTATCGCCGTGGCTCCCCGTTCAAATAGCAAGGCGGCGCAACGCGCCGCCGCCTCGGGGCCGGCCCCGGAGAGGCCGACAATGCAGCCTGCGTCCAGTTCCAGGAAACCGCCTTCCGGGATGCGCTGGGAGGTGAGACTGCGGCATTCTTGCGCCATCGCCACAAGAATGCCAAGTTTCGGCTGGCTCACGCGATTGCGAAACGCTCGTTGCGGAAGCGCGCCAAGGCCCACAGCGGGAAGAACTTGTCGTAGCCGTGGTATTTCAAATAGAACACCTTGGGGAAGCCAGGCGCGTTGAAGGCGGTGTCTTTCCAGAAGCCGTCGGCCTGCTGGGTGCGGAGCAGGTAATCGACGCCGCGCTGGACCTCCGGGCATTCGGCCTCGCCCGCCGTCATCAGCGCGGTCAGCGCCAGCCCGGTGTGGAAGGCCATGCTGGTGTGGAACTCGCCGCGCAGTTCCGCGCTGGCGTCGTGGTAGGTGTAATTGTCCTCGCCCCAGCCGCCGTCTTCGCGCTGTTTGGATTTCAGCCAAGCCACGGCGCGGCGGATGCTGGGGTCGTCCTTGGGCAAGCCGACGGCTTCAAAGCCCAGCAGCACCGACCAAGTGCCGTAGATGTAGTTGGTGCCCCAGCGGCCAAACCAAGAGCCGTCTTCCTCTTGCTCTTTTTTCAGGTAGGCGATGGAGCGTTCCAGCACGGGCCGGTATTCGGGCTGGTCTTTCACCAGCTTGGCGAGGAACATCAGGCAGCGCCCGGACACGTCGGCGGTCGGCGGGTCCAGCAACGCGCCGTGGTCGGCGAACGGGATGTGGTTTAGGTAATAGTGGTCGTTGTCCACGTCAAACGCGCCCCAGCCGCCGTTGCTGGACTGCATCCCGGCGATCCACACCTTGGCGCGTTCGAGGTTGCCGTCGAATTCGCCTTCGCCATCCTCCGCCTGCGCCAGCGCATGGGCGACGACCGCCGAGTCGTCCACGTCAGGATACCAGGAATTGCCATATTGGAAGGCCCAGCCGCCGCCCGGCAGTTCCGGGCGCTTGACCTGCCAGTCGCCCGGCTCGTCGGTCAGTTGCTTGCTTGCCAGCCAGCGCAGCGCGTGTTTGACCTGGGCGCGGGTTTGCGGGCTTTGTTCGTATTTGTCCACTTCTTGCAAAGCCAGCGAGGCCAGCCCGGTGTCCCAGATCGGCGAGACGCAGGGTTGGCAATAGGCTTGGTCGCCCTGGAAGACCAATAGGCGTTGGATCGCCTCCAGGGCGATTTGGCGGCGCTCGTCGGTCTTCGGGAAGCCTAGGAAATCCATCGCCTCGTAGGCGTTGACCATGGCCGGGAAAATCGCGCCCAGGCCGTCGTAGCCGTTCAGGCGCTCCAAGAACCAGTCGCGGGCCTTTGCCGTGGCTTTCTTGCGCACGAAACCGGGAATCAACGGCTCCAGCATCCGGCCAAAACGCTCCAGCCCCAGGACTATCTTGCCGATGGGGGTTTTGACATGGCTGAAATAGTTTTTTTCCAGTTCCGGCGCGACGGTGAACAACTCGCGGACGTTGACTTTGTTTGGGTTGCGCGCTTGGACCTTGTGCGAGCAGAGGATCATCAGCGGCACCATCACCGTCCGCGACCAGTACGACACTTTGTCGAGGTGGAAGGGGAACCATTTCGGCAGCAGCATGATCTCCACCGGGATGAACGGCACACCGCGCCAGGGGATCTGCCCGAACATCGCCAGCATGATGCGGGTGAACACATTGGCCTTGGCCGCGCCGCCTTGGGACAAAATCCATTCCCGCGCCTTTTGCATGTGCGGGGTGTTGATATCGTCGCCGGCCAGTTTCAAGGCGTAATACGCCTTGACGGTGCAGGAAATGTCGCCCGCGCCGCCCCGGAACAGCGGATAACTGCCGTCTTGGGCTTGGTGGGCGCGGAGGAAATTGGCAATCTTCGCTTGCAGATCCCCGTCGATTTCGTCCATGAAGTGCATCATCAGGATGTATTCGGAGGGAATGGTGCAGTCGGCCTCCAACTCAAACACCCAGTAGCCTTCCTGGCTCTGCAAACGCAACAAATGGGCCTTGGCGCGGTCGATGGCGCTGTCCAGGGGGGATTGCAAGCTACCCATAAAGGCTGAATCGAGGCCTGAACATACGGATGTTTCATCTATAAACATGGATCTTTCCTCATAAAGCTTATTGGGCATTGGTTTGTCCGGGCAACGCGGCGTTCGCAAGGGCCAGGACTTGGCGGTCGGGCGCGGGAAGCCCGCGTCCTGCCAGATAAAATTCGGTTTTTAGCAACACATTGCTGCGCCGGGTCAGGCGGCTGGCGGCAATCACCGCCTTGACGCTGCGGCGGGTGATCTTGACTTGGGTTGAGTCGCTGAAATAAAGGTTGGCGTTGATTTTGCGCAGGGTTAGCATGGCCATGCCTAAAGCCCACAGGCAGAATTCCCGGATGCCGGTCTCATGGGCGGGGATGAGCAAGGTGTACTCCAAGGCGTTGCGCAGATGGGCGTGGGCGATGCCGATCAACTGCCGGAAGCCAGCGGCGAATTGCGGGTTGTTGTGGCCGGGCCTCAATTCGGCAAGGTCGAAGCCTTGCGCGGCGAAAATGTTGCGCGGCAGCCAGCACACGCCGCGTCCGTGGTCGTCCCAGAGATCCTTGAGGATGTTGGTCATCTGCAAGCCCTGGCCGAAGGACACGGCCAGTTTCATCATCACATCGCGGTGCGCGGCGATTTCCGGGGAGTAATGGCAAAACAAGCGGGTCAGCATCTCGCCGACCACGCCGGCGACATGGTAGCAATAGCGGTCCATCCCGGCCATGTCGTCCAGGCCGTGGCGCAGGTCGTGGTCTTGGAACTCGACCATGCCTCGGCCCATGAGGGTGACGCACAGGGATAGGGCTTCGCGTTGCTCCGGAGCGAACTCGCGGGTGATGCGGATGACTCGCGGAATCAGCCGGATCAGCTCATGCTCCGCCGGAATGGTCTGCGCGGAGAGCAGGGGGGCGAGGCTTTCGGCCAGCCCTTCCGGGGGCTCTTCGCCGGCGACGACGCGGATGAACTGGTCGCAAAACTGGTGTTTTTGCGCCGGGCTCAACGACACTTCGTCCTCGATAGTGTCTACGATACGGCACAGCAAATAGGCGTTGGAGACTGGCCTGGCCAAGCCTTCCGGCAATTGCGGGATGGTCAGGGCGAAAGTCCGGGAAACGCCGTCCAGCAGGCGGGCCTGGAGGGCATCGTCCGGCAATGCGTCGAGTTCCTGCGGGGTGATCTCTGAACGGCTTCCGCTCATGGTGGCCTTAAAGTTGCGTAAAAGTCAGAAAATTCTATCGTTTTTTGTATTATCGTCAAGTTGTGTTGTATTTTAGCGAAAAATTTTGAGAAAAAAACAACGCATTGGGAAATTTTTGATTTATCATATGCCTCAACTATCCATGCCGCCCGGTCGGGGCGTGTCGTCCCCCAAGCGGTCGGGGGGCTTCATGGCACACGCTAATAGATTCAACCAGGAGTTAAAAAATGAGCGTTCCTTTGCGTCAACAGATCACCGTGGCGGGCTACCTGCTCAAGCAAAAGCTCAAGGGCGTCAAGCGTTATCCCTTAGTCCTCATGCTGGAGCCTCTGTTCCGTTGCAACTTGGCGTGTGCCGGTTGCGGCAAGATTGATTATCCCGATGAAATTCTCAATCGCCGCTTGAGCGTGGAAGATTGCCTGGCGGCGGTTGACGAGTGCGGCGCGCCCATCGTTTCCATCGCCGGCGGAGAGCCGCTGTTGCACAAGGAATTGCCGCAAGTGGTGGACGGCATCATCGCCCGCAAGAAATATGTCTATCTGTGTACCAACGCCTTGTTGCTGAAAAAGCGCATGGACGATTACACGCCTTCCCCCTACCTGACCCTGTCCATCCATCTGGACGGCAACCGCGAACGCCACGACGCCTCGGTGTGCCAGACCGGCGTGTTCGACCGGGCGGTGGAAGTGATCGAATTGGCGATCAAGAAAGGCTTCCGCGTCACCGTCAACTGCACCCTGTTCCAGGGCGAGTCGGCGGAGGAAATCGCCGAGTTCCTGGATTACGTCAAGGCGCTGGGCGTCGAGGGCGTCACCATCGCGCCGGGCTTTAGCTACGAGCATGCGCCCTTGCAAAACATCTTCATCAAGATGCGCGAGAGCAAGGAACTGTTCCGCAAGGTGTTCAAGATCGGCAAGGGCCGCGACTGGCCGCTGAACCACTCGCCTTTGTACCTGGATTTCCTGGCCGGCAACCAGAGCTACAATTGCACGCCTTGGGGCAACCCGACCCGCAACGTGTTCGGCTGGCAGAAGCCTTGCTACCTGTTGGTGGACGAGGGCTACGCGCCGAATTTCAAGTCTTTGATGGAAGAGACCCCCTGGCACAAGTACGGCAACTCGAAGAACCCCAAGTGCGCCAACTGCATGGCCCACTGCGGTTTCGAGGCCACCGCCGCCGACGATTCCATCAGCCATCCGCTGAAAGCCTTGTGGAAAGGCATCATGGGTCCGCGCACCCATGGCCCGATGGCGCCGGAGCCCACCCCCGAGTGGGTGACCCAGCCGGGCGAGGCGGGTGCCGTAAAAGTCCGACCTGCCATCCGCATCGAAGCCGTGGAATAATCCACTTCCGTCCAAACGCCCGCTGCCGCGACAACGGCAGCGGGCGTTTGCGTTTCCAGCCAACCACACACTTAAAACCCTATGGATGTTTTCCTGTTTTCCGTGTCCGTCTTTGCCGCGCTGATCTGGTTCATCGTGCTGGTGTTGCCTTGGCGTCCCTGGTTGCATGGCGAAACCTTGGAGCCTGCGGCTGTCGGTTCTGCCGATTTAAGCGATTTGACCGTGTTAATTCCGGCCCGCAACGAGGCGGAGGTGATTGCGGATACCTTGGCCGGATTGGCGGGGCAGGGGGGCGGGCTTAAGGCCGTGCTGGTGGACGACGGCTCCGAGGACGGCACGGCGGAGCTTGCGCGACAGGTCCAGGGCTTGGCGCTGAAAATCGTGCGGGCCGAACCGCTGCCGCCGGGTTGGAGCGGCAAGCTCTGGGCGCTGGAGCAGGGCTTGCGGGAAGTCGAAACCCCGTGGACTTTGCTGCTCGACGCGGATATCCAACTCAAACCCGGCATGGCTGCGGCCTTGCTCGCCAAGGCCAAGCGCGACCAGCGCCCGTTCGTTTCCATCATGGCCCGTTTGCGCATGGAATCCGGCTGGGAAAAGTTGCTGATGCCGGCCTTCATCTACTTTTTCAAGCTGCTGTATCCGTTCCGGCTGGCCAATTCCGCAAGCCGCCATTTCGCGGCGGCGGCGGGGGGCTGCATCTTGCTGGAAACCCGTGTGCTGGCCGAAATCGGCGGCTTCGCCGCCATCAAAGGCGCGATCATCGACGATTGCACGCTGGCCAAGAAGGTCAAGCAAGCGGGCCACCGCACCTGGGTCGGCCAGTCGCATTCCGTGGTCAGCACGCGCCCCTACGAAGGGTTGGCCCCCATCTGGGAAATGGTCGCCCGCTCCGCCTTCACCCAATTGCGCTATTCCGTATGGTTGCTGGCGCTTTGCACACTATTGATTGCCTCGCTGTTCCTGGGGCCGTTGGCGGGCATCCTCTGGGGCGATGGCGACACCCGCGCCTTTGCCCTTGTGGCCTGGGTCTGCATGTTTGGCAGCTACTGGCCGACATTGCGTTATTACGGCCGGTCGGCCGCCTGGGGTCCGGTGTTGCCGGCCATCGCGGTCTTCTATCTCGCCATGACCTGGACTTCCGCCCTGCGCTACTGGCGCGGCGACCGCAGCCGCTGGAAAAACCGGGTTTACGCGGTGGAGGAATAGGCGGGGCAGGGGCTGGAGAAGTGGTCGGCCCATGTATAATGCGCCCTTTTCCACACCCACCCCATCCAAGGTCCACCATGTCCCAATTCGACCAAGTCAGCGTCATCAAAAAGTCCAATGTGTATTTTGACGGCAAGTGCGTCAGCCACACCGTGCTGTTTCCGGACGGCAGCCGCAAGACCGTGGGCGTGATTTTCCCGTCCAGCCTCACGTTCAACACCGGCGCGCCGGAGGTTATGGAAATTGTCGGCGGCGTCTGTAAAGTCCGCTTGGACGGCGAGAAAGAATGGAAGACTTATTCGGCGGGCGAATCGTTCAGCGTCCCCGGCAATAGCCGCTTCGACATCGAAACGGTGGAATTGCTGGATTACGTCTGCCATTTTGGCTAACGGCGGCGGGCATGGCACTGTCGGCGATGCCGTCCCGCCGGCCAGGCGCATAGGCGTCATCTCCGACACCCACGGCCTGCTGCGCCCGCAGGCGCTGGATCTGCTGCAAGGCTGTGGCTTGATTCTGCACGGCGGCGATGTGGGCAAGCCGGAGGTGCTGGAACGCCTAAGGGAAATCGCCCCAGTGGTGGCGGTGCGGGGCAATGTGGACCGCGACGGCGCGACGGCAAAACTCCCGGCCACGGAGGCGGTGGAGTTCGCCGGTCATTGGTTTTATCTGCTGCACAATCTGGCCGAGTTGGATCTGGACCTGAAAGCCGCCGGCTTCAGCGCGGTGGTGTGCGGCCATTCCCACCAACCCAATATTGCTTGGCGCGACGGGGTGCTTTACTTCAACCCCGGCAGCGCCGGCCCTAGGCGGTTTTCTTTGCCGGTTTGCCTTGGACTTGTTGAGGTAGATAGGGGCGGGAACGTGGCGGCGCGGATTGTCGATATTGAAGATGGCGAAGCAGCCAAGGAAGGGTTCCCACGCGGGGGCATCA
>CAZOTR010000040.1:0-28655 GCA_964582755.1 uncultured Methylococcaceae bacterium
TCAACGCCGATCCTGGTCCAGCCACTCAAGCTGCTGGTCGATAAACTTATCCCGCAAAAAATGCCCGTGGACGAACAAGCCCTGGGCGTCTTCCTGGTAAAGGCTGGTCACCATCCGGCTCAACGCGCCATCCAACACATCCAATTGCTCGTGCAAGGCGGCTTGCGCGGTTTTGCCCTGCGTCAGTTCGGAACTGGCGAAGCCGGGCGGCAGGGCGAGGTATTTGTCCACCGTGTTGGGCAGGTATTCCAAGGCGATCTGGCGGACGTTGTACAGGTTTTGGTCGGTTTCGTCGGCGGTCTGCATCAACCGGCCCAAGGCGGCGAGCAGCGAAGTTTTGATGGTTTCGATCTTGGTTAGGGCTTCGGCGTCCAGCCGTCCCGCCGCGCGGGCTTGCAGGGATTCCAGTTTCTGTTTGAACGGCGCGGTCGGGTCGTCTTCGTAGCGCGTTTGCAGGCTGTCCAAGGCGTCGGCAGTCTGGGTGAATTTCTGGCCGTAACGCTCTTGCATGACCTTGTGCAAAGTGTTTTCCAGTTGCAGCAATTCCCCCGCGAGTTGGTCCTGGGCAGTCTGCCCGCCGTGGATCGGCCGTCCCTGGGCGTAGCCTGCGGGCAGCGCCAAGAAGTTGTCGAGCAATTCGGGCAAATGCACCAAGGCGGCTTCGTACACCGGGCGCAGTTCCGGCGCACGGTCCAAGGAGCGCTTTTCAAACTCGGGCAGCAGGGTTTCGATGAGTTCCTGCACGTTTTGCAGCCGCGCCGAAAGCCCCGGAAGGCTCAGGCGATCGCTGGCATCCGCGACTAGCCGGTCCAGGTTGCGGGCCTTTTTGCGCAGCTCGCGGGAGAGGTTCTCGCGCACCGACCGCCGCAGCGGCGAGATCAGCCAGAACAGCAGGTAGATCCAAAACCCTAAGGTGCCAAAGAAGAACGAGGCGAAGAAAACGAAGCGGACCAGCCTGGAACTGACGCCGAAATACCGCGCCAGCCCGCCGCACACGCCGCCGATGATCTTATTGTCCGGGTCGCGTTCAAATTTTCGTTTGCTCATGGTGGTTGCTTTGCGTCAGTCCAAAAACCGTTTTACTAAGCCGCCGTAGGCGTCGATGCGCCGGTCGCGCAGGAACGGCCAGATGCGGCGCACGTCCTCCGAACGCTGGCGGTCGAGTTCGACCAGCAGCAGTCGGGTTTCCCGGTCGTCGGCGTGGGCGAGGAATTCGCCTTGCGGCCCGGCGACGAAGCTGTTACCCCAGAACTGGATGCCCCGGCTGTTCGGGCTGGGGTCGGGTTCGTGGCCGATGCGGTTGCAGGACAAGACGGGCAGGCCGTTGGCGACGGCGTGGCCGCGCTGGATGGTGATCCAGGCGTCCAACTGCCGTTGTTGTTCTTCGGGCGTGTCGTCCAGGTTCCAGCCGATGGCGGTGGGGTAGAGCAGCAGATCCGCCCCGGCCAAGGCCATCAGCCGCGCCGCCTCCGGGTACCATTGGTCCCAGCAGACCAAAAGGCCCAGTTTGCCGACCGAGGTTTGGATGGGTTGGAAGCCGAGGTCGCCGGGGGTGAAATAAAACTTCTCGTAATAGCCGGGGTCGTCGGGGATGTGCATCTTGCGGAATTTCCCAGCCAGCGAGCCGTCCTTTTCCAGCACCACGGCAGTGTTGTGGTACAGCCCCGGCGCGCGCCGCTCGAACAAGGAGGCGACGATGACCACGCCCAACTCTTTTGCCACTTGCCCCAGTTCCTCGGTGGCCGGGCCGGGGATGGGCTCGGCTAGGTCGAAATAGGCGGTGTCCTCCACTTGGCAGAAATACGGCCCCAGGTGCAGTTCCGGCAGCAAGACCAGTTCCGCGCCCAGCTTGGCGGCTTCGCGGATGTGGCGGACGGACTCGGCGAGGTTGGCTTCCCGCGTGGCGCCGCAGGCTTGCTGGACGAGGGCGGCGGTGAGGGTTTTCTTCATGCTTCAACTCACGGTGACGGATTGCGGGAATTGCATGGTCATGCAGTGGATGCTGCCATATTGGCGGATCAACGGAGTGGCGGGGATTTCCACCATTTCCCGCTCGGGGAAGATTTCCGCCAGACGGCTTAAGGCGGCCACGTCCGCAGGATCATTGTAGACCGGAACCAGCACAGCCCCGTTGATAATGAGGAAATTGGCATAGGTGGCCGGCAGGCGGTCGCCGTCTTCGCTATAAATCGGCTTGGGAACGGGCAGCGGAACCAGCGTGTAGGGCTGGCCGTCGGCGGTGCGCAAGGCTTGCAATTCGCCTTCCATGGCTTTCAATCCCGCATAAATGGGATCCTGGGCATCGTCGCAGGCGGTGTAGGCGATAGTGTCGGGCGAACAGAAGCGGGCCAAGGTGTCCACATGGGCGTCGGTGTCGTCGCCCTCGGCATGGCCGTGCCACAGCCACAGCACGCGCCTGAGGCCGAAGCTGGCTTGCAGCCGCTCCTCGATCTGCGCCTGGGTGTATTGGGGATTGCGGTTGGGGTTGAGCAGGCAGCGGGCGGTGGTGAGTAAGGTGCCGGCGCCGTCGGTTTCCAAGCTGCCGCCTTCCAGCACGAAATCCACCGACTCCATAGCCGTCCCGCCGAAGATCCCGGAGTTGTAGAGGTTCCGCGCCAAGGCGGCGTCGTGGCTGTGTTCGTATTTGTTGCCCCAGCCGTTGAAGCGGAAATCCAGCAGCTTCGCGCCTAGTGCGGTTTCCACGGCGAGCGGGGCGGTGTCGCGCACCCACACGTCGTTGTAAGGAATTTCCACCAGCCGGACATTGGCCAGGTTGACGCCGCTGGCGGACAGGCGGCTTTCGACCAGGTGCCGGTGTTGGGCATCTTGGCAGGCGATGATTAGCGTTTGGCGGCGGGCGACGGCGGAGGCGATGGCGTCGTAAGTGGCTTCGACCTCGGCCAGCCAGGGGCTGAAATCGCCTTGGTTGTAAGGCCAGGCGAGGAGGACGGCGGATTGTCCGGCCCATTCGGGCGGGAAGTGCGGGCTTGCGTTTTCGGTCACAGTGTCATCCGATGGGGAACAGGAAGTGCGATTTTACTGGCAAAGCGGGCGGATGGATATTGCTGCGGCCGGGGCAGGGGGGAAGCTGCGAAAACGGGGCGGCGACAGGATGCCAAAGCCCTGCCGGCGGCCGGGTTGGCGCAAGCCTTGCCGTTTGCCGCCCGTCGGCAAATGGGTTCGCCCCTGCACTATTTGCCGATTGATTTATCAACGGAATGGGATAGCATGGGTCCGCCGGTTTTTCGCATGGCCGGCGGGCCGCAGGGTGAAGAACCCATCGCGGCAGCACCTTTCAGAAACCAAACCTAGGAGAAGTCATGGCCCATTCGTTCACAGTCAAAGTCAATGCCGAATTGTCTTCCCTGCTCGACAAGGTGAAGGACGGCATCACAGCCAAGGGCGGCAGCTTTGCCGGCGACGCGAGCCGCGGCAAGTTTGTGGGGAACACGCCGCTTGGCAAGGTCGGAGTGGAATACGTGGCCTTGGCCGGTGGCGAAGTCCAATTCACCATCACCGACAAGCCGTTTATCGCGCCGAACGGCAAGATCGAAGCGGCGATACGTGAATACCTGGCTTGACGGAGCTAGCCGGCGCGGTCTGCGGCCAGCTTGCCGATGCCTTCGGCCATCTTGACAAATTCGCTGGGCAGGACGATGACCGTGGTGGTGTTCTGCTCCGCGCCGACTTCGGTGATCATCTGCATGCGGCGCAGTTCCAAGGCTGCGGGCAGCTTGCAGATGAGTTCGGCGGCCTCGAACAATTGACGGGCCGCTTCCTTTTCCGCCTCCGCCTTGATGATCCGCGCCCGCTTCTCGCGGATTGCCTCGGCTTCCTGGGCCATGGCGCGCTGCATGGTCTCGGGGATCTCGACGTTTTTCATCTCCACCCGCTCCACCTTGACGCCCCAAGGCTCGGTCACGCTGTCGATCTTCTTCTGCATGATCGCGGCGATCTTTTCCTGTTCCTTTAGCACGTCGTCCATGCTGTGCTGGCCGATGACGTTGCGCAAGGTGGTCAGCGACACCTGGATCACCGAGTTGTCCACTTCGGCGACCTCCATCACGGCCTTTTCCGGGTTTTCGACGCGGTACCAGATGACCGCGAAGACTTTGATCGGCACGTTGTCCTGGGTGATGGTTTCCTGCCGTTCGACGGGCTGGGTGCGGGTGCGGATGTCGATGGTTTTTTGCCATTCCGCCAGCGGGATGATCCAGTACAGCCCCGGCCCCCGCGTGCCGACGTAGCGGCCCAGCCTAAACACCACGCCGCGCTCGTATTGGTTGGCGATCCTGAAGCCGGCGAGGATGGCGAATGCGATGAAGAGCAGGGTTTGCAACATGGGGGCGGGTCGGTTTTGGCCTTAAGCCACCACAGCCGCTTTGCGCTTGATCAGCCCGGCGGCCTCGATGAGGTCCTCCAACTCATGGTAGACCCACTTGTTTTCATGGTTGTTGAAATGGTGGACCTCTTCGATCCTGATGGTGACATGCTTGGTTTCCGGCTCGCCGTTCACCCGGTACAGGATGATGTCCATGCCGCCGTCGTCGATTTCGTACTCGATGTAGCCGTGGGGGTTCTCGCTGCCCGGATTTTCCAGATGGCCGGTGAGGAGGATCTTGGTGGTTTTATGCTCCGCGATGAATTCCTTGATTTCCGGGGAGTTCACCGACTTGAGGTTGTCCGGCAACTCGAAGCGTTTGGCACTGTGGGTGGCCCCCTTCAGGTAGCTCAGTTCCATGACGGCGGGTTCCAGCTCTCCGTGCATGTTGATGTTCACCTTCTTCCATTCGGCCTTTGAATGCAGCACTTCCCTGGGAAATTTTTTTCTCATGGCTAACCTCACCTTAATTGTTTTTGAAATAAAAAGCTTCACGGGAACCGTGCATCCCGGCCTTGCGTTGGGCCGTAGGGTCTGAATGTGTCGGCTGGGCGTGGCCTGAAAAACCTGTCCCCGCCGCCCGACCGCGCAGTTTTCCTTATTTGCGGGCGAGAATCAAGCGGCTTGGCCATCCGGCGCGCCGGATTTTGCTGGGCAGGCCATCACCGGAACGACCAACGCTTATGGCCGATGTAGCTGGTGAACACGGGCACCGCCACGCCGACCGCATGGGCTATCTCGCGCACGAACAAGGTGATTCCCAACGACGGCAGGAGGTAATACGCCAGCCCCATGCTGATGGCCCAGGTTTGCAGCACGGCGACCAAGTTCACCAGCACAAAAAACAGGGCGGAACGGTGCACTGACTGCCGGCTTTCCTTGAACACAAACAGCTTGGCCAGCACAAAGGCGGTGACCATCCCGGTCACATAGGCGAGGATCACGGCGGAGGAAAAATCCAGCCACTGGTTGTATGCGATTCGGGAGCCAAAGTTGACGGCCGCCGCAGTCCCGCCCGTCAGCAAGAACACCAAGAATTGCCGGGACATGAATTGCCGGATCATGCCCCGGCCGCCTTGGCCATGGCCCTGCCAAAGCCTATGCTTTCGGAGATGCCCCTGTCCTCGGGATAGTAATAGGAGGTGTCCGCCACCCACAAGCCTTTGACCGGAAGCGCCACCGGCGGCAGTTTGTCGAGGTAACCAGGGCCGCAGATCGGCTGGGCGTGGCGGTAACGGCTGGCGCGCAAGTCGATGAAATCCGCATCGTCCAGCGCCGGGTTGATCTTCTTCAAATAACGGCGCACTTTGTCGAGGAAGGCTTGGTCCGGTTCGGCAAATTTCGGATGCTCGCCAGGCATGTAGAACGGGACGTAGACGACATGGCTGTCCAGCGGCCGCAAGTTGGTATATTCCACCAGGCCGGGGATGTCCATCTCGGGGTCGTTGGTGTTCAGCCAGAAGTTCCCGGTCAGCGCCTTGCGCAGCTTGACGATCACGCAGACCACCGCGATGTTGTTGACCGAGCGGAAGCGGTCCAGGAGGTCGGTCGGCAAATCGGGCATTAGCCTAGGCACATAGGGCAGCGGGACGGTGCTGACCACCTTGTCGAAAGCCTCGACCTTTCCTGCCACCTCCACGCCGCGCACTTGTCCCGCTTCGATGACTACCTTGCCGGCCGGGGAGTTGAGGCGGATTTCGCCGCCGTGCTTGGCTATGTCCGCGCACATCGCTTGCAGCAGGGTTTCCGACCCGCCTTCCAGATAGCCCAGCTTTTCGCGGAACAGGCTGTAGCGCGACCGGCCAATCCGCCGAATCCGGCTCCAGATCCAGGCGGCCGACAAGTTGTTTGTGTAGTCGTAAAACTTGTAGTCAAACAGCCTGCGCCACAAGACCTCATAAGCCTCTTCGCCCACCCAGCGTTTGATCCAACCCGTCGCTTCGACGTGATCCAGCGGCTTCCAGTCGTTGCGTTGGGTGGACAGGAACGCGTGCAGGCCGTAGCGGAATTTGGCGGCAAGGCCAAGGCCGCGGAACTTGAGGAGCGCGACCGGGTTGCCCCAGGCTTGCAGCCGCCCCTGATACCAGTAGCCCATCTTCGTCTCCACCCAGCGCATTTTGTCAGCCAAGCCCAACTCGTCCAACACCGTCAAAAAAGCCTGGTCGGAGATGCAATGGAAATGGTAATAGCGTTCGATGGACAGGCCGGAGAAGTCGAACGCGGCGGTCATCCCGCCCACCCGGTCATCGGCCTCGAAGACGACGGGCCGGTGCCCGTCGCGCGCCAATTGGTAAGCCACGGCCAAGCCCATCGGGCCGGCCCCCAGCACGGCTATGCGCTGTCCCATGTTCAAAACTCCAAAACCACTTGGCTGTAAGCCGGATCGTTAAAGGTTTCATGGACCGCCTGGGCAAAAGGCGTGCAAGGCACCCCAAAAATGCCCGGCCAGTCGATCACTTCAAATTCGTCTTTGGCGCTCAAAGCCGCCAGTTGCTGCGTGGTGAACGGCGGGTTTTTGTCAAACAGCCCCCAGACCCACAGTAGGGCATAAAACAAGCCGTAGGGAATGTTCAGGATCAGCGCCCGCGCGCCTGTCGCCCGCTTGATTTCGCGGATGATGTCGATGTAATCGACCTTTTCGTGGCCGGAGATGTTGTAAACGCCGTCGGCAACCCGATTTTCAATGCAGCTAATGATGATGTTGCAAAAGTCGCCGACGTAAAGGGGCTGGCGCATGTAGCGGCCATGCCCGGGTATCGGGAAAACCGGCACCTTCTTCATGAAGCGCGAGAGCCAACCCAAGTGCTTGCGGTCAAACCAGCCAAACATCAAGGTCGGGCGCAGCACCGGGCAAGGAATGCCGCTGTCCAGCACCATGCGCTCTTGGTCTTTCTTGGTGTTGGTGTAAAAATCATCGGCCACCGATTCCACGACCGAGGAGCTGATGTGGACGAGATAAGGTATCTTGTTGGCTTTGACGGCATCCAGAATCAGGCGGGTGGAGTCAATATTATTGCGGACAAAGTCTTGGTAATCATTGCCGCCGATCTGGGCCTGCAACATCACCACTACATCGGCGTCCACAAAATGCCGCTGCCAATCGCCGGGCTCGGCCAAGTCGGCATGCTCGGCGGTAATATCCGGCTGGACTTGTTTCAGGACGGCCAAGTTGGCGCGGTGCTTGTCGAGGACGACGATATTTTGGTAGCCCTTGGCCTTGAGCCTAGCCACAAGGTTTTGGCCAACCAAGCCGGCGCCGCCGGGCAGGATTATCTTATTTTTTTGCATGATGGGTTATTGGTTAATGGTTACCGGGATTTTAAACTGGGGGCATATTTGCATGGTGTTGGCGTTTTTTATGGCGAGTCCCAGGGTATATTGTCCGTCCAGCGTTGATATGTCAACCATGCTGGCATAGCCGGCCTTGGCAAGTTCAGGGTTGTTAAAATAGGCACCAACATCTTTGCGGGGTTCCATGTGCGTTCTTAAGTATTTGTAGCGGCTTCTGGCAGAACGCCATTCTCGGCGGAAACCGCAAGCCACCCCTTGACTTCTAGCAAAGTTGAGGCAGAAAACTGCGTTGGCGCCGGGGATGTGCCATTGACCGTGTCTATGGAGCCGTCACATCTTGCGGCGGCGATTGTTTTGGCATCCGACAATTCATCTGCAAATCCATCAAGCTTGGAGGGGTTTGATATATTGCTCTGGCCGCTGGTTTTGACTTGGCTGAAGGTGACGCTATATTCATCCTGCCAAAGCAGGGATTTGCCGTCGCGCGGCGCAATGCCCATGGACTTGACCCGCTTGCCATCCCACAGTCCCTGCTTGCCATACAGCATCAGAAAGCCAGATGTGTTTTCAATCAGTGGCGACACTATGAAGCCTGATTTCGACATGTTGGCGATGATGCGATAGCTTTTCTTCGTGCCATTCTCCAAGTCTAGCGTGATCTGGAGTTGGCTAGGTTTGAATAAAATGCCGGCCACGCGCCCGAGAAGCGTTGGCTTGATTTCGACTTGGGCAAACACTGGCTGGTTTTGGCGCGGCACGGCAACGCTTTCCCCAAAACTATGCTTTTCGCTCTTTATCTGCAATGGCTCCACGGCCTCGCTGCCGCCCGTGGCTTTTTGGAGAAACAAAAAGTCATTCTCCATCCGCGTCGGCTGATACTTCAGCAACAGCACCGGCCAGCTTGCCCCGTCCTCACTGGACGGAATCCTTCCGTCAATTGGCTCCACCCTAAAAATAACATTGTCCGGGGCTTTGTCCCCAAGCAGATGTTGCCTGTTTTTCTCTGCCAAGACGGGGGTGTAAGCAGAATAGCTCTGAAGTATTGGACGCGGAAGCCAAGCGTTTCCTGAAGCAACCAAATAAGCTTGGTTGTAAGAGTAAATATCGGCGGTGCCCTGTAAAACAGGAAAAGCCGCTTGTTGTCGAATGAAGTTTAGCGCCGCATCAAATTCAACCTTCGGCCAGTTTTTGTCCCGCAACCTATGCGTAACACCCCGCCACATTGACGAGTACGTCATGCGGGTGTTATTGGCAACAGTCTCGATGGATGTTTTGAGGTAATGGCTGTCAATATAGGCCCAAGTTACTACTATCAAAAAAATGATGGGAAGAGTGAGTCTGGTCTTGATGACAAAAGGCAATAAGATGCCTGCAAGCAAGATGGATCCCGCAGAATTCATGGCGTGGCTATCGTGACGGACAAATCCCGCCTTAAAGGAAATAAATAAAAATACAAAATAAATGCAAAATAAAAATATCTTTGCTGAGGGCGTTGGCTCATTTTGAATGAAGATTTCTAGCAATACAAAGGCCGAGGCGGCTAAATATAAAGCTATCTCATAAACGTTGCCGTCAACGGCCATGGCTTCGGTGTAGCCGGAGATTATGGGGGCCATGCCCATGAAGTAGCTTGGCAAAGCTGCCAAGGGCTGTCCCGATACGATCCAGAAAAAAAGCATTGACGCCACGGGAGAAAGCAAACACATTATGCCGGGAAGCCGTTGTTTATTGGCAAGAAAAAACGCACAACACAGAACGGCAACTGCGGCGCACAAAATCAATAGGCTGCCTTTTACCAAGGGCAGCAGGCCAAGTGGCGCAAACAGCAATGCCACATGCCATGCCGCCGATTGGCTTTTAACTGGCCTTGCCTCTTCGGAGTGTATGAGCTTAAAGCTTAACAATCCGGCCAGCAGTGGCAGTGACAACAGCAAGGGGTCTTTTGTATATCTCAACCCGGCGAGGATGGCGCAAACCGCCAGCACCCAGCGCCATTGCACGCCTCTCATCAAAACGACAAGGCAGGCCCAGTAGGACAAAGCCAGGTACAGGGTTCCACAAACCATCAGCATATCGGTCGATGGATGGTAGCATCTTGTGTAAATGGAGGCATAAGGGCCAAAGGTAAAGATTATGTCCTTGCCAAAGGCAAGCCCTTGGGCCGCTGCCTGATTCATCCCAAAACTCCATGACGCATCAAGGCCAGCGGCGGGCATGTCTGGGGAAAAGGGGACGAATACGGCAAGGGATGTGGCAAGCAACATAAGCCACAACAGGCCATTGATTGCCATGCTTGCTTTTGTTGGGGTAAACCGATTAAGTGCTACGCAAGAGAGTTGCGCCTTTCTTTGCCCATATGCCTTCTTAACCAATTGTTCTCTCCGCCGACTAGCAAAATGATTCAGTGATAATCGTTGTTCTGCGATAGGTTTATTTCAGTGTATGCGGCTTTTTTGGAGGCGCTGGCGCTCGGTGTCTCCTGATACGGAAAACCGATTACAGCAGTTTTGTCTCATGAAAAACTCGATGATTCCTTGGTTATACAACATAACCAATTGATTTACATGTTAAATTTTGAAATAAAAGAGGTTATTCCGTAACTGGTTGGAGTTAAAACCGCTGTAAATCTGCCGCTCACAGTTCAATCATGGCTGGGAAAAAGCAGATGTTAGGGCGGATAGCCAGCCGCCGTTGGTGGTGTTGAAGCTGGGAGCGGCGTTGCCATTGGTATGTTTGCCTGCATCTGGCAAGATGGACCCACCGGGCTTTCCGCCCGTAAGCTCAGGATTTCCCCCTGTTGGCTAGCTAGCAAATAGCCCCGATAGCCGGATTTTTCCGCTTTTGCGCCGACCGCCTTGGCAACGTCCGTCCTGGATTTCCCGACAAGGGCATACCCCACTGTCTGGCCCTGCTGGTTTACTATGCGAATGGCTTGCGTGCCAGTATCACTGCCAGGATTGAAAATCCAGCCATTGATGCGGACAAAACGCGAATCTTCAGCAATGGCTTCCACGCTGTCAAGATAGCCTTGGCAGGGGGGTAGGTTCCGTTGCCGCACAGATCCGCTTAACTGTTCAAAGGCTTCCCGGAAGGGGTACATGCCAAACACAGATAGGTTTCGCTCCGAGGCTTGTCCGGCGTTAGGCATTAGCTGTTCAACATAGGGGTAAATCCGCTTGATTTCCGTTTGATCCTTGATCTGAAGTTCTAGGGCAAGCGCGGCTATTTTGCGCTCAAATAATTCGTCATCTTGTGGTTGCAGGGCTAGGCTTTGAGTGTTGGTCATTAGCAGGCCCAGCGCCGCGAACGCAAACGGAAATTTCATGTCCCCCGCCCGCATGGCCGCTAGGATGTACGGTGCGCACAGCACGAGCAAAGCACTCCATGCCATTAGCGCAGGTGTCGTGTAGCGGCTGCTCAGGGCTTGGTCCACGCCAAATATCAGACGTCCGCCGGCAGTCCCTAAAGCGGTGCCGCCGATGTAAGCGAGAAAAAACAATAATGCAAGTTGCAGACTCATCTCTTTGGGTTTGCGCAATGCCTGGACGGTAAACCAAGCTGCGCCGCTGACCAGCGCCAAGCCCGCTATTTGCGCGGTGGGCTTGCTGAGTTGTCCCACATGGAGATGATAGAAAGGGCTGCCAAGGTAAAGAAGAACATACTGGACAAAGCCAATAGGATTGTCTCTTAAAGCCTGCGACAAGGAGCTATGGTGGGCTGGCGCATGATAATCGTGGAAATATAATAAAATCGTGGTCACGGAAAGTGCCGCGAGCAACCCGACGCGCGCCAGGCCCTGTCGCATCAGGAGCGCGTAAAGCGCCATCAAAGGCAACGCCAGGATGCCATTGGCCATGGTGCCGATAGAGGCCAAGCCAAAGCCACAGGCAATCAGGAATTGGCGTGTGCCAGAGTCCTCCTTGACTGACCGGTGTAGCCAATACAAGGCACATAGTGGCAACAGTTGCGCCATGACGCATTGGATGTTGAAGGCCCGGGTGAGGTTTTCAAACTGCATCCACTGGAATAGCCAAGCCGCCACAAACAGGCCAAGCATAATCTCGCCCGCCGTCGGCTTCTCGGTTGATGCCGGCTCGCGCAGCATTCGCCAAAGCATGAACGCGCTGGCGCCAAACAACACATAATTTGCGGCCAGCAAAAACCAACTCGCGCCGCCAAACCATTTCAGGTCGGCCCAAAACAAGGCACGGGACAATACTAGGCGATGTTCGTTGTGATTGTCCCACCATGCGCCCCAGTGGCCATCGGAGACATTCATAAAAAAACCGACATAACCATCCCACATGTCCTCAAACGGGACCGGGGAGTAAGATACAACGGCACCGGCGATTGCCAATCCGACAAGCACGCTGGCCAGGACAGCAAAAACCAGTATTAGTGCTTTGTCTTTTAATGGTAATGGCGTGGCTGTGGTGCTCATATGTCCATTCGGTTGAAAATGGCGCGTGGCAGGTGCCTAATGACCATCATAATCAATGCCCACTTGGCCGGCGCATATACCACCGCCCGGCCTTGCTCCATGCCTTTGACGATGGTTTGCGCGACATCTTCGGCCTTGGCGAGGCGGCCACCTTGCTGCTTGAGGTGGGCGGTCATCGGCGTGTCCGTGGGGCCGGGCTTGATTAGGACGACTGTCACGCCGCTGCCCGCCAGGCGGTGTTGCAGGCCTTGCGCGTAGCGCGTGACCAATCCCTTGGCCGCGCCATAGACATAGTTTGACTTGCGCCCGCGGTCCCCCGCCACCGAGCCGATGAGCGCCAGGGTGCCGCGCTTGGCCTTTTGCATGTGGCCGGCAAAAGCTTCGGCAAACAGCACCGGGGAGATTCCGTTGACCGCCAGCGCCTCATGGCAGGCGCTTAGGTCTTGCTGGCAAACGGCTTGGTCGGGCAGCGAGCCATGGGCGATCAGCACGGCGTCGGGATTGCCCCCGGCGACAATCCCGTCAACCAGTTGGCGGATGGCGGGCGGGTCGGCGAAGTCCGCCGCCAGCGCGCGGATAGTCGATTGCGGGCTGCGCACACGCAAGTCCGCCGCCACCCGTTCGGTTTTGTCCAGGTCGCGGCCGACCAGGGTCAGGTCGGCCGCCGCGCCACTGACCCACAAACGCGCGCAGTGTTCGGCGATGGACGAGGTCGCGCCTATGATGACGATTTTCCGGGGTTGCTCTGGCATTGTTCAATCTCCTATCAAGCGGCGCGACAGGCCCGAGCTGATGCCCGGGTCGCGGTAGCGCAAAAATTCGGCAAGGCGCGGGTAGCCTGCCTCGAACAGGTCGCGTGGCATGCGGGCGTCTTTGGCGGGGTATATCCGCCCGCAGGCTTCGCGCACGATGGCGTCCAGCCGCTCGAAGAGCTTTAGCGTCCGCGCGCCTTGGTTGGGAAAGTCCAGCGCCAGGGTCACGCCGGGCCGGGGGAAGCTCATCATGCCCACGGCTTGGCGGTTGCCGAAGGTCTTCAGCACCGCCAGGAAGGAGCCGCTGCCGGCGCGGGCGATTTCGCCTAGCATCGCTTGCACGGCATCGCGCCCGGCTTCGCGTGGCACCACGCTCTGGTATTGGAAGAAGCCTTTGGGGCCGTACATCCGGTTCCATTCCAGCAGGTTGTCGAGCGGGTAAAAGAAAGGCTCGTAATGGACAATGCTTTTGGCCGCCTGCCGCTTTTTGACATTGAAGTAGGCCATGTTGAACGCCCGCAGCGACAGGCTGTTGACCAAGGACACCGGCGGCACGAAAGGCATGGCCAGCTTCCGGCTTTTGGGTTCCGGGCGCGGCCCGGCTTCCTCGCACGGATTGCCGCGCATGAAAAGTCCGCGGCCGCCCCCCCCGGAAATGCAGTCTATCCATGAGACGGTATGCTCCCAATCGGCCTGCGAGCCGTCGGACAAGCGAAAAAAAACGTCCAGGTTGGCGAAAGGCACGGTTTCGGCGGACAGCCAGGGGCCTGCCACCCGGCGCAATTGGATTTCGGCTTCGGTGATGATCCCGGTCAGGCCAAGGCCGCCCACGGTGGCGGCAAACCATTCGGGCAGCAGGTCGGGGCCGCAGTCGATGATGTCGCCGTTGGTGCGGACCAGCTTGATTTTATGGATGTGGTTGCCAAATGAACCCAAGACATGATGGCTCTTCCCATGCACATCATTGGCGATGGCGCCGCCTACCGTCACCAACTGCGTGCCGGGGGTGACTGGCAATATCCAGCCCCGCGGGATGGCCAGCCGCTGGATGTCGCGCAGCAGCACGCCGACCTCGCACACCAACCGGCCGCTGTCCTCGTCGAAGCTTATGAAGCGGTCCAGCCCCGTGGTGTTCCACAACACGCCGCCCGGGTTTAGGCAAACGTCGCCATAGCTGCGGCCCATGCCATAGGCGACACCGGGCTTGCTGCCGTTGAGTTGCTTGGCGACTTGATGCCGGTCGGACAGGGCCAGGACTTCATGTTCCGCATTCCCCAGCCTTCCCCACGATGTCACTTTTACCATGGCCACCCCACCGTGCCGGCCACCATGACGGCGGCAAACGCCAAGCCCGCGAGCAGGCTGGCCTTGTCTTTCACCGCGAAGACCAAGGGGTCGTCGTGCATCTTGCCCCTGTGGGCTTTCATCCACATCCAGCTTACCCAGAACAGCATGACCGGCACCGCCCCCCAGATGATTTCCGGGGTCCGGTAGAGCCGGACGACGGCGTCGCTGTTGAGGTAGAGCGCCAGCACTAGGATGGCGGCGTAGCCTGAGGTTATGCCCAGCGTCTGGATCAACGGCGCGTCCGAGGTGTAATAACCGCGCCCGTGCGCCTTTTGCTTGCCGTGTAGCAACTGCACCTCCAATTCCGCGTAGCGTTTGACGAAGGCCAGCGACAAAAACAAGAAAACGGAAAACGCCAGCAGCCAGAAAGACAGCGGCATGTCGGCGGCGGCGGCGCCGGCGACGATGCGCAAGGTGTAAAGCATCGCCAAGGTCAGGCAGTCCACCAGCATCAGACGCTTGAGCCCCCAGGAGTAGGCGCAGGTTAGCGCGAAGTAAAACACCAGCCAGGGCAAAAAGTTGCCGCTTACCTGCCGGGCCAGCGCCCAACTGCCGAGCAGCAACAGAGGGGCCAGGGCCACGCCCATCCAGGCCGGGACCAGGCCCGAGGCAAAGGGCCGGTTGCGTTTGCGCGGGTGCTGCCGGTCGCTCTCCAAATCCAGCAGGTCGTTGGCGATGTAAACCGACGAGGCGCACAGGCTAAAGGAGAAAAACGCCAGACACAGCGCCAGCCAAGTGTCCGGCTCGGTAAGCCGGTGCGCCGCGACAAGGGGGACAAACAGCAGCCCGTTCTTGAGCCACTGGTGGGCGCGCAGCGCCCGGCGCCAAGCGGAGAGGCCCAAGGCGGGCGCGGGGAACACCCGCTCCACTTCGCAGCAAGCCTCCGCTTGCTTGGCTAGGCCGGGGGAGGCGTTGACGACCACCGCCCGGCGGGCATGCCGCCAGACCGCCAAGTCGGCGCGCGAGTTGCCGGCATAATCAAAACCGGCATTGCCGAAACGTTGTTCAAGCGCTTCGGCCTTGTGCTTTCCGGCGAGGTTGGTGCGACCGTCGCTGGCCATCACCTCGTCAAAAACACCGAGGTGTTCGGCTATCGCGGCGGCGATGGAGTGGTCGGAGGCGGTGCATAAGACCAGCGTCCGGCCTTGCGTCCGCTGCTGTTTTAACCACTCTAGCAAATCGTGGTTGTAAGGCAGGGCGCTTGGGTCAAAATCGGTGTGGCCGGCCAAGCGCCGCTTCAGCACCGCCTTTCCCCGCGACAGCCAATAAGGGATGCGCAAGGTGTGGAGCGGGTTGTCACGCAGGACCCTCAAGGCGGATTCGTGGAGCATGTCCGTGCGAATCAGTGTCCCGTCGAGGTCCACCACCAGTGGATGCAGGCTCAAAACAGCTCCCTCACTATGTATTCGGAGACCAAGCCGATATCAATGCGGCAACCGGTCGTCGACTATTCACGAAGCCGCTTGCAGCAAGCGATTGTGGCCGTGTTGGTCTTGCAGCACAAGCTCGTAAAGCTCCAGGTATTTCAGCGCGCTCTTGCGCCAGGAGAAGTCCTTGCCCATGCCGGTTTTGCGGATTTGCCCCCACAACGCCGGGTTGGCGAATAGCTTCAAGGCCTTTTGGACGGCCGCGAGCAGTTCCTCGGCTTCAGCCTCGTCGAAGACAATCCCGCTGGCCCGCGCATCGATCAGGGTGTCCAGGGTCGTGTCTTCCACTGTGTCGGCCAGGCCGCCCACGCGGCGGACGATGGGCACCGTGCCGTAGCGCTGGCTGTACATCTGGTTGAGTCCGCAAGGCTCGAAGCGGGAAGGCATGAGGAACAGGTCCGCGCCCGCTTCGATGAGATGGGCCAAAGGTTCGTCATAGCCCAGGTTCAAGGCGATGCGGTCGGGGTAGAGGCTGTGCCAGTGTTTCAGCGTCTGCTCGTATTTTTTCTCGCCGCTGCCGAGGATCACCAGTTGCAAGGGCAGTTGCATGAGTTCCGGGAGGGACTCGATCACCAAGTCTATGCCTTTTTGCTGCACCGCCCTGCCGACCATGGCGATGACCGCCATGTCTGGGTCTTGCTCCAGGCCAAAGCGTTGTTGCAGCTTGGCTTTGTTTTCCGCCTTGCCGGCCATGCCGTCCGCGTCGTAATGGGCGGGGAGGTGGGGATCGGTGGCGGGGTTCCAGGCGTCTTCGTCGATGCCGTTGATGATGCCGCTGAGGCGGTCGGCGCGTTCGGCCAGCAGCCCTTCCAAGCCGCAGCCGAATTCCTTGCCTTGGATTTCGACGGCGTAATTGGGGCTGACAGTGTTGATGCGGTCGGCGTAGACCAGCCCGCCCTTGATGAAACTGAGCTGGCCGTAGAATTCCAAGGATGCCGGGGACCAGAAGCGGTGCGGCAGGCCGAGTTGGCGGAAGCTTTCCGGGGGGAACACGCCTTGGTAGGCCAGGTTGTGGATGGTGAACACCGTGGCCGGGCGGTCCGGCTCGTCTTCCAGCAGGGCCGGAATCAGGCCGCTCTGCCAGTCGTTGCAGTGGACGATGTGCGGCTTCCAGGCGAAGCCGACCCGGTTCATGGCGATTTCCACCGCGACCCGGCACAACAGCGCGAAACGCTCGGCGTTGTCGGGCCAGGGCTTGCCGTTTTCGGCGAGGTAGGGATTGCCGGCGCGGTCGAAGGCACCGTCGTTGGCGACGAGCCAAACCGGCACCTGCGAACCCGGCAGCAGGGTTTCGAAGATTTCTATCGCCGCGCCGGCTTGGTTGATGCGCTTGCCGGGCAGCTTGCCCAGGCTGGCGAGCACGTCGGCATAGGCCGGCATGACGATGCGGACATCATGGCCTAGCGCGTCCAAGGCCTGGGGCAGGCTGCCGGACACGTCGGCCAGCCCGCCGGTTTTGATCAGTGGATAGGCTTCGCTGGTGACGAAGAGGATTTTTTTCATGCTTGGTCTTCCGGCGCGGCCTCTTGTTGGGCTTCCTGTCCGGTGGTTTCTTCTGCCAAGGCGATTTTTTCCGCCGTTTCCTCGTAGGCGGCGATGGTTTCCTCACGCTTGGGCTGGGGCTTGAGGGTGAGGACGATGCCACCCAAGGGGGGCAGGGTCAGCACGATGGAGTAAGGACGCCCCATCCATTCCTTGGCTTCGGCTTCCATCGGATAGTTGCCGGTGTTGCTGCCGCCGTAATATTCCGAGTCGGAGTTGAAAACCTCGTGGTACACCCCCGCTTCCGGGACGCCGATGCGGTAATTGGGGCGCGGCACGGGGGTGAAATTGAAAATGCCCAGCGCAAACTCGTCGCCGGCCCGGCGCAAATAGCTCAACACCGATTGCGGGGCGTCGTGGCAGTCTATCCATTCAAAGCCTTTGGGGTCGAAATCATGCTGGTGCAAGGCTTTGCTGTCGCGGTAGAGGCGGTTGAGGTCGGCTTGCAGTTTTTGCAGGCCGCGATGCAGGGGGTAGTCCAGCACATACCAGTCCAGCCCTTGCGCGTGGTTCCACTCCGTGCCTTGGCCGAACTCGCAGCCCATGAACAGCAGCTTCTTGCCGGGGTAGGTGAACATGAAGGTGTAGAGCAGGCGCAGGTTGGCGAACTTGCGCCATTCGTCGCCGGGCATCTTGGACAGCATGGAGCCCTTGCCGTGGACCACTTCGTCGTGGGAGAAGGGCAGGATGAAATTTTCGGTGAAGGCGTACAGCAGGCCGAAAGTGAGCTGGTCGTGGTGGTAATGGCGGTGGATCGGATCCTTGCTCATGTATTGCAAGGTGTCGTGCATCCAGCCCATGTTCCATTTCATCGAGAAGCCCAGGCCGCCGGTCCAAGTCGGGCGGGTGACCTGCGGCCAGGCGGTGGATTCCTCCGCCATGACCAAGGTGCCGGGGCGCAACTGGTGGGTGACGGTGTTCAATTCGCGCAGGAAGGCGATGGCCTCCAGGTTTTCATTGCCGCCGTACTTGTTGGGAATCCAGTCGCCGGGGTTGCGCGAATAATCCAGGTAGAGCATGGAGGCCACGGCGTCCACGCGCAGGCCGTCGATGTGGAACTCCTCCAGCCAATACACGGCGCTGCTGATGAGGAAGTTCTTCACCTCGTTGCGGCCGAAGTTGTAGATCAATGTGCCCCAGTCGCGGTGTTCGCCCAGTCGCGGATCTTCGTGTTCGTACAGCGCGGTGCCGTCGAAGCGGGCCAGGCCGTGGGCGTCCTTGGGGAAGTGGGCCGGCACCCAGTCGAGGATGACGCCGACGCCATGCTGGTGGCAGTAATCGACGAAATAGCGGAAATCGTCGGGTTCGCCGAAACGGGCGGTGGGGGCGAAGTAGCCGGTGGTCTGGTAGCCCCAGGAGGCGTCCAGGGGGTGTTCGGTGATCGGCAGCAGTTCGATGTGGGTGAAGCCTTGCTCCAAGACATATTCGACCAGTTGCGCCGCCAGTTCGCGGTAGCCGAGGAATTCGCCTTCGCCGTCGCGCCGCCAGGAACCGGGGTGGACTTCGTAAATGGAGAGCGGCTCGTGCAGCCAGTCGCTGGCTTTGCGGGCGGCTATCCAGTCTTGGTCGCCCCAGGCGTAGCCGTCGCGGGGTACGGCGATGGAGGCGGTGTTCGGACGCAGCTCGAAGCGCCGGCCGTAGGGGTCCACCTTCAGGTGGATCGTGCCGTGCTGGCGGTTGCGGATCTCAAATTTGTAGATGGTTCCGGGGGCGATTTCGGGAATGAACAATTCCCACACGCCGCTGCCGCCGCGCACCCGCATGGCATGGCTGCGGCCGTCCCAGCCGTTGAAGTCGCCGACCACGCTGATCCGCTCGGCATTGGGCGCCCAAGTGGCGAAGAGGACGCCTTCCACCCCGTCCACGGTGTGCGGGTGGGCGCCCAGGATGCGGTAGATGTGCCAGTGCTTGCCCTCGCAGAACAGGTGGATGTCGAAATCCTCCAACTGGGGCGGAAACGTGTAGGGGTCGATGTGGGAGCGGCTCTGGCCGGATTTGTCTACCCACTCCAGCCGGTAGTGGGGGGCGATGCTGTCGCCGGCCTTGACGGTGTATTGGAACAGGTCGGTGCCGGTCACTCTCTCCATCAGGGGGCCGCCCTTGCCGATGCGGACGGTTTCGGCCTGCGGCAGCATGGCGCGGATGATGTCTTTTTTGTCGGCGGCAGGATGCCGGCCTAGCACGGCAAAGGGATCGTGATGGCGCGCTTCCACGATGCGCTGAAGTTCCGGGTCCAAGCCGGTCAGCCTTGGAGTGGGTTCGTTTGCCTGCCGCGTTTCGTTCGAGTTCACTTTGTTAGCCCTCTGGTAGTAGAATGGCGCTCGCCATCGCCGGTAAAATCCGGGGACATGTTATCACATGCGCCACGCTTGCCTTAAGACTAAAAAAAACCACCCCAGGAGATCATGCTGTGTCCGAATCCCATCATTCCCGTTTTGTCAGCTTGTTGACCCGCAATACCTTGGCGCTGATTCTTGCCGGTGGCCGGGGGTCGCGCCTGCATGATCTCACCGAGTGGCGCGCCAAGCCCGCCGTGCCTTTTGGCGGCAAGTTCCGCATCATTGATTTCCCCCTTTCAAATTGTTTGAATTCCGGTATCCGTCGGATTGGCGTCCTGACCCAGTATAAAGCCGACTCGTTAATTCGCCACATTCAGCAGGGCTGGGGGTTTTTGCGCGCGGAATTGGGCGAGTTTGTGGACATCATCCCGGCCCAGCAACGGGTGAGCGAAGATGCTTGGTACGCAGGCACCGCCGACGCCGTTTACCAAAACCTGGACATCTTGCGCCAGCGCGGTTCCGAATATGTCCTGATCCTGGCCGGCGACCACATCTATAAGATGGACTACGGCCTGATGCTGGCCGAGCATGCGGAAAAGCAGGCCGACCTGACCATAGGCTGCATGGAAGTCCCGCTGGAAGAGGCCAAAGCCTTCGGCGTCATGGGCGTCGATGCGGACAAGCGCATCCGCGAGTTCGTCGAAAAGCCATCCAACCCGCCGCCGATGCCGGGCAGGCCCGACCAGGCGCTGGCGTCGATGGGCATCTACATTTTCAACACCAAGTTCCTGTTCGAGCAGCTCATCAAGGATTCCGACACGCCGAATTCCAGCCGCGATTTCGGCAAGGACATCATCCCCAGCGTGATTGAAAACTACCGCGTGTACGCCTACCCGTTCCGCGACGCGCAGAGCGGCGTGCAGTCGTACTGGCGCGATGTCGGCGAGGTGGACAGCTACTGGGCGGCCAACATGGAACTGGTCAACGTCAACCCGGAGCTGAACCTGTATGACAATGAATGGCCGATCTGGACCTTCCAGGCGCAGACCCCGCCGGCCAAGTTCGTCTTCGACGACGATGACCGGCGCGGCTATGCGGTGGATTCCCTGGTGTCCGGCGGCTGCATCATCTCGGGCTCGGAAGTGCGCCGCTCCTTGCTGTTCTCCAATGTCCGCGTCAACTCGTTCTGCAAAGTGACCGATTCGGTGGTGTTGCCGGATGTGAACATCGGCCGCCATTGCCGCATCACCAAGGCGATCATCGACAAGAGTTGCCAAATCCCGCCGAACACGGTGATCGGCGAAAACCTTGAGGAAGACCGCAAGCGCTTTTACGTCAGCCCCGGCGGCGTGGTGCTGGTGACGCCGGACAGCCTCGGGCAGTCGGTGCATTTTGTCCGCTAAACACTAAAGCTATTTTTCCCTTTCGATTTCACTTCGCGGCGCGGATATAATGTACGCGCCTGCGGAGTGTCAGAAGAGGCGGTTCAGTGAGTTGTTGGAGAGTCCCCTTGGGTAGGAGATCCCTGCCGCCTAGCGCCTGCCTGCGCCTTCTTGGCGTGTTTCTTTGTGCCGGTTTCGCACCTTCGTCCCCCTTGAGCCGTTTTCTTACTCCCCGCCCGCGTGGCGCCAAGACCGTATCCGCCCTCGCTTGGGCTGGATGCGCTAGATTGGCGTGGCGCGGGTTTTTTGTCGCCCCTTTATCCCAGACGTATCGTATATGCCATTCTCTCGATCCAGCGGAATTTTATTGCATCCCACCTCCCTTCCCAGCCGTTTTGGCATAGGGGATCTCGGTCCCGAGGCAAGGCATTTCGTTGATTTTCTCGCCGGGTCAGGGCAGCGGCTTTGGCAAATGCTTCCCTTGGGGCCCACCGGTTTTGGCGATTCCCCCTATATGTGTTTTTCCGCCATGGCCGGAAACCCCTTGTTAATCAGCTTGGAATTGTTGCGCGATAAGGGGTTTCTGGAGGATGCCGACTTGGCTCCCTTGTCCCCTTACCCGACACCGGTTGATTATGGGCGGGTTATCAAAGAAAAGATTCCGCTGCTGAGAAAGGCCTGGCTGAATTTTCGTGACCGGGCGGACGCCGGGGAGCGGAAAGCCTTCGAGGCATTCTCCGCCTCCGCCGCCCATTGGCTGGATGATTTTGCCTTGTTCATGGCGCTGAAGGAACATTACAAAGGCAAACCCTGGGTCGATTGGACCAAGCCCTTGGTCATGCGCACACCTGCCGCACTCAGCCGGGCCAAGCGCAAACACGCCAAGACTATTGATTTCCACCGCTTCGTACAGTTTGAGTTCCACCGGCAAATCGGCGACCTCAAAGCCTACGCCAACCGGCGGCGCATCAAGATCATCGGCGACCTGCCCATTTACGTCGCCCACGACAGCGCGGAAGTGTGGGCGCAGCCGGAGTATTTCGACATCAACCGCAACACCGGGCGGCCCCATGCCGTGGCCGGCGTGCCGCCGGATTATTTCAGCGCCACCGGACAATTATGGGGAAACCCCTTGTATGACTGGGAGAGGTTGAAACAGGACGGCTACGCATGGTGGGCCAAGCGCTTCACCGCGTTGCTGGACTATGTGGACGCGGTGCGGATCGACCATTTCCGGGGATTTGAAGCCTATTGGCGTGTGCCCTATGGCGAGGCTACGGCGATCAACGGCGAATGGGTGAAAGGGCCGGGCGAGGAGTTTTTCAAGCGCCTGTACGAAAGGCTGGGGGATTTGCCGATCATCGCCGAAGACCTGGGGGTCATCACGCCCGAGGTCGAGGCGCTAAGGGACGGTTTCAACCTGCCGGGCATGAAGATCCTGCAATTTGCCTTCGGCGCCGACGAGACGAATCCTTACCTTCCCCACAACTACACGCCCAACTGTGTCGTTTATACCGGCACCCACGACAACGACACCACCGTGGGTTGGTTCCAATCCCTGTCCGAGGAGGAGCGCGACGCCGTCCTGCGGTATCTCAAATCCAACAATCCGGCGGACATCCATTGGGACATGATACGCGCCGCGTTCTCCTCGGAGGCCAAGCTGGCGATTGTCCCTTTGCAAGACATTCTGGGCTTGGACACGCAAGCACGCATGAACACGCCCAGCAAAGGCCAAGGCAACTGGGTGTGGCGGTTTGAGCCGGGGAGCTTGACCGAGGAGCTGCGCAAGCGGCTGTTGGAGCTTGCCGTGGCTTCGGGGCGGTGCGCCACCGACGGCCAGTGACGCCGGGAGGGTTCCCCTCCATCCCCGTCCGTTATGCAAAAACGCTCTGAGGATTTTTAAAAATCGCCATCATCAGTTATCATCAACCTCCGTTATCCTTGCACAACAACACAATAACGGAGGTGACAGATGCATCAATGGCTCTCTGGCGCGCTTTTGTCCATCTGCTTGGCGTCTTTCAGTCTGCCGGGCCACGCCCATTCCCGCACGGCGGCCCCGTCCGCCGTCGGGGACAAACAAACCGGCGTCGCTTCGTATTACAGCGACAAATTCCAGGGCCGACGCACCGCCAACGGCGAGCGCTATGACCGCGACGATCTGACTGCGGTCCATTCCCATCTGCCGTTTGGCACGATCATCAAGGTCACCAACCTGCGCAACCAGCGCAGCGTCGAACTGCGCATCAACGACCGCAACCATTTCCGCAACGGGCGCTTGCTGGATGTCTCCAAGCGGGCGGCGCGGGAATTGGGCTTCATCGGCTCGGGGCTGGCGAAGGTGGAAATCGAAGTGGTGCGCTACGGCGATTCTTAGCCGTTCCAAGTGGGCAGGGGGGCTGTCATTCCCGCCCGTCCAGCGTTCCGTAGCCCCGGTCTTTGATGAGGAGCAGCCGTCCGTTCTCGAAATACAGCCATTGCATGAAGCGGTGGCGTCCAAAGTCGTAGGTCCATTCGTCGATTTGCACCGGCTCCTGGCGCACGATGTCCAAGCCCGGTTGGCCGATCCCCGCCCCGCGCAGGACGACGCTGCGGTATTCCATGCGGCTTTCGTGGTAATCCGGCTCGCCGCATTTTTGCAGCACTTGCAGCTTGTAATCGCCTTCCTGGACCAGTTCGCGTCCGCAATAAAACGCCCCGGCGGGTTGCCAGGCTGCGGCCGACAGCAGTGCCAACGCGGCTATCCTTCGGTTCATCGCCTTCTCTCCTGCGCGGACGGGATTGAAATTCTTGACTAAAACACTGGGGATAAACATAATCCCCGCAACCCCATTCTAACCGGACACCGACATGAGCACGACACCAGAAGCCATTATTTTCACCGACAGCGCCGCCGCCAAGGTCGGCGCGCTGATCGCCGAAGAGGACAACGAGAATTTGATGCTGCGCGTCTACGTCCAGGGCGGCGGCTGCTCGGGCTTCCAATACGGTTTCACCTTCGACGAAACCGCCAACGACGACGACACCCAAGTGGAAAAGAACGGGGTCAAGGTGCTGATCGACTCCATGAGCATCCAATACCTGGCCGGGGCCGAGATCGACTACCGCGAGGACGCCTCGGGTTCCCAGTTCGTCATCCGCAACCCCAACGCCACCACCACCTGCGGCTGCGGGTCTTCCTTCTCGGCTTGATTGCAGGGGCTTCGGCCCCGGCCCCACGCAGCGCAAAGCCCCGAATGGAAATTGCCCGGCATGGCTTCACAGCAAGCGCATGCGTGCCAACCGGTTGATTTCCGTCTTGGCGCAGCGCAAGGAACGCTCGTGGCGTTTGCGTTGGCTGTGCCGGTACAAACGGGCTTGCAATTGTTCGAGTCGGACGATGAGTTTTTCCAACATGGCGTTTGCCTCGCTTTAAAGGGGTGGACGATGCCGGACGATACTATTAAAGTAGTCAAAACCGGCAAAAATTTTTTACTCGAAATCCATCACCATCTGCCGCACCACGCCGCACACGGTGGCGCTTTCGCGGACTTCCAGCAGCGGATAGCGCGGGTTGAGCGGCTTTAGGTAGCGCGTTCCGCCGTCGATGACCAGTTGCTTGAAGGTCGCCTGCTCGGCCTCGTCCAAGCGCACCACGACGTAGCTGCCTTGGCGCGGTTCCACCGCCGGATCGACGATGATGACGCTGCCGTCGGGAAACACCGGCTCCATGCTGTCCCCCTGCACCCGCAGCGCGTAGGCGTTGGGGCCGGCGCGGCAGGTGACGGGCACCAGCGCTTCGCCGACGCCCGCCGGGTAGGGGTCGGCCACGTCCCGCCAAGAGCCCGCGGCGACCCAGGAAATCAACGGCACATAGGCGGTGATCGCCGGGCCGGTGGCGGTGTTTTTGCCGCCGCCCCCGTCGCCCTGCCCGGTCGCCAGCCAGCGCGGATCGACCCGCAGCGCCTCCGCCAGCCGGAACACCTCGGTGGTCGATTCCACCAGCCCGTTCTCCAGCTTGGAAATCAATTGCTGGCTAAGGCCCGAGCGCTTCGCCAGTTCCCGCTGGCTAATTTGGGCTTGTGCTCTGGATTGCTTGAGTCTTTGGGCTAGGGACATGGGTTTCTCTGTTCCCGGCGACAACCGGTTTTGTCGGCGGGGTGACTAATATGATAGTCAACCGGGGCGGGCTGTCAACAACAATTTGCTTGGCCTACCACAGCGATTCGTTGACGGGAACGCGGACAGGCTGGATGCAGCGGGGATCGTCGATGCGCGGATTGCCGACCCGGTTGGCGACGGGATGGCAGGCCAGCCAATCGGCGGGGCAGGGGGCCAACAGGGCTTGCGCGGCTTCGGCAGAGACGGGGGACAGCCAACGCGTATAGTCCTCGGGGGCGAGGATCACCGGCATGCGGTCGTGGATGGGGCGGGTCGCCGTGTTGGCGTCGGTGACGATGATTGCGCAGGATTCAATGGTCTGCCCCTCGCGCTCCCAGCGTTCCCATAGCCCGGCAAAAGCCAACGGCTCGCGGTCTTGGCGGAAAATGAAATAAGGCTGCTTGCGCTTGCCCTCGGTTTGCCATTCATAGTAGCCGTCGGCGGGAATCAGGCAGCGCCGTTGCCGGAAGGCTTGGCGGAACGCGGGTTTGACGGCGACGGTCTCGGCGCGGGCGTTGAAGCTGCTGAAATGGCTTTTAGGCTCGGCGGACCAGCTTGGAACCAGCCCCCAATGGGCTAGGGTGAGCGGGCGGCTGCCCGCAGGCGTTTGGCGGATGATGGCAACCGGCTGGCTGGGGGCGATGTTGTGGCGCGGGGCGAGATCGGGCGTCCCGGACAGCCCGAAGTGTCCGGCGAGGATCGTGGCAGGGGAGAAAAGGGCGAAGCGTCCACACATCAGGCTATAGCGCTTAGGTTTTGGGGAAACGGAAACAGCCGGTCGGCGGCGGGGAAGCGTAGGGCAACCAGCCCTTTGGGCTTGCCGGGGGCTGAGGCGACGAGGCCGCGTTCGGTCAGGCGGCTTAAAATTTCGCGGGCCTTGCGCTCTTTCACGCCTGCCCGCCGGGCCTTAAGTGTGATATGTCGAGACATGGGGCTGGTTTGGGCCGTGTGGCGGCTTCTGTATTCGGCTTTTCGGGCCGGACGCTTTATCAGGGTTTGCAGTCTGACGTGCGGGGCGGTTTTGCGCAACAAGCACGCGGCAGACTCGTGGGCGATGCAATACCCCCGAGGCGTCCTTCGGCACCCGCAATTCTCATTTTGTTGAAAATCGTAGATTGGGTTAGGTGCGCATGGGGGATTCTGCCCGTTTATCGCAGAACGTGATACGCACCGTAACCCAACGCTATCCTTGGTCCGCCTGATGGGTTACGGATGGCAAGCCGGGCGCATCGTAGCCCGCCTAGCCGAGTTTTCAGCCGGCCCGCCAAAGCGGCGAAGCAATGCGCTTATAATACTCCCCCGACCCGGCGGACAAGGCAGAACGCTTGGTGCGGACCTCGCCACCTATTCAGTTGCGGGATACGTCAGCAAAAAATCCGTAAGAGGGGGCTTTGCGCCCGGAATTGATGGAGATCCCATGACCCAGACTCGAATCTTCGGCATCCGCCACCACGGCCCCGGCAGCGCCCGCAGCCTTTTGCGGGCTTTGCGGGAATGGCAGCCGGATTGCCTGCTCGTCGAAGGCCCGCCGGAAGGCGAGGAGGTTTTGCCTTTCATGCTCGACGCCGACATGGAACCGCCAGTGGCCTTGCTGGTGCATTGCCCGGACGATGTCCGCTACGCGGCGTTTTATCCGTTCGCCGAGTTCTCGCCGGAATGGCAGGCGTTGCGGCATGGCTTGGCGGCGGGCATTACTACGCGCTTTATCGACCTGCCCTGCGCCACGGGTTTTGCCCTGGAAAAAGCCGAGGGGGCGCCAGCCGACGCCAGCTTGCTGCCGGACGAAAACCCGCCGCCAGAACCCACGCCGGATTGCGCGCCGTCCGGCCCGCGCCACGACCCGCTGGACTGGCTGGGCCGGGCGGCGGGGTATGGCGACGGCGAATCCTGGTGGAACCATATCGTCGAGGAACGCGGCGACGGGGCCGACGTGTTCGCCGCGATTGCCGAGGCGATGGCGGCGGTGCGTGGCGAATTCCCCGAATTCACCGCGTCCGAATCCCGCCAGCGCCGCGAAAACCTGCGCGAGGCGCACATGCGCCGTTGCCTCAGGCAGGCGCAGAAGGAAGGCTTCGAGCGCATCGCCGTGGTGTGCGGGGCTTGGCATGTCCCGGCCTTGGTGGAGATGCCGCCCGCAAAAGACGACAACGCCTTGCTCAAATCTTTACCCAAGCTCAAGGTCTCCGCCACTTGGGCACCGTGGAGCAACGGCAACCTCAGCCGCGCCAGCGGCTACGGCGCGGGCATCGTCTCGCCCGGCTGGTACGCGCATGTGTGGCGGCACGAGACCGGCCGCGCCGTCGCCTGGCTGGCCCGCGTTGCCAGGTTGTTGCGCGAGGAGGATCTGGACTGCTCCTCGGCCCACCTCATCGAAACCGCCCGCCTCGCCGAAACCTTAGGGATCTTGCGCGGGCGCCCCAGCCCCGGCTTGGACGAGTTGAACGAGGCCATCCGCACCGTCATCTGCCATGGCGACGACACGCCGATGCGCTTGATTCACAGGAAACTGGTCGTCGGCGAACGGCTGGGCAAAGTGCCGCCCTCGGTGCCGCTGTTGCCCTTGCAGCGGGATTTGGAGCAGGAGCAAAAGCGCCTGCGGCTGAAGCCGGAAGCCTTGGAAAAAACCCTGGATTTGGATCTGCGCCAGCCGGGCGATTTGGCCCGCAGCCATTTGCTGCACCGGCTGGGCTTGCTCGGCATCGCCTGGGGGACGCGCAAAGGCCAAGGTTATGGCGCGAAAGGCACGTTCCATGAAGTCTGGAGCCTGCGCTGGCAACCGGAACTGGCGCTGGCGGTGGTCGATGCCGGGCGCTACGGCAACACCGTGGCGCAGGCGGCTTGCGCCAAGGCCGTGGAGCAGGCGGAAAAAAGCGAATCCTTGGCGGAACTGTCGCGCTTGGTGGACGCGGCGTTGCTGGCGAGTTTGGAGTCCGCCATCAACCCGGTGGTCAACGCTTTGGAAAACCGCGCCGCCGTCTCCGGCGACGCGTCGCAATTGTTGGAAGCCATCCCGCCGTTGGCGAACATCGTCCGCTATGGCAATGTCCGCAACACCGACACCGGCTTGGTCCGCCATGTGTTGGACAGCCTGATTGTCCGCGCTTCGATTGGTTTGTCGGGGGCTTGCGCCTCTTTGGACGACGAGGCGGCGCAGGCCATGTCGCCGCGCATCGCCTCGGCGCACCGGGCCATCCGCTTGGTGGCCGAAGAGGCTTTGCAAGAGGAGTGGCTGGCGGCGTTGGCCCGGCTCGGCGGCTGCCATGGCTTGGTGGCCGGGCTGGCGGCGCGTTTGCGCTTCGACGAGCAGGCCGACGACTTGGACGCCACCGCGCAATTGCTGGGCCGGGCCTTGTCCCTAGGCAACGCCCCGGCCATGGCGGCGGCGTGGCTGGAGGGGTTTTTAAATCAAAACGCCCTGGTTTTGCTGCATGACCGGCGCTTGTGGGCCTTGGTGGACCAGTGGGTGGCGGGCTTAAGCGAAGACTATTTCACCCAAGTTTTGCCGCTGGCGCGGCGCACGTTTGCCGCGTTCAACCCGCCGGAGCGGCGGCAGTTGGGCGAGATGGCGAAAAGCGCCGGCGTCGGCACGGCTGCCGCCGCGCAAGCCCAAACCGACGAAGCATTGGACTGGCAACGCGCCGAACGGCCTTTGCCGCTGTTGCGGGTTTTG
>CAZOTR010000041.1:0-5858 GCA_964582755.1 uncultured Methylococcaceae bacterium
GTGACGCTCCGCGCGGGAACGATTAACCCCTATTGAGGAAACCATCATGAGCTTTGCAGAAGACCTGGAAAACCTGGAGTCCGCCGAGGATTTCCTCAATTATTTTGAATTGGAATACGATGCCACGGTGGTGCATGTGAACCGCCTGCATATCTTGCAACGTTTCCACAATTACCTGGCCCAAGGCGACGAAGCCTTGCCCGAGGACGAGGAGGCCCAGCGCGAGGTTTACAAGCGGCTGTTGACGCGGGCTTACCAGGATTTCGTGGAATCCGACGCGCTCACCGAGAAGGTGTTCAAGGTGTTCCACATGCACGGGCCGCAGGAGACTTTCGTGCCTATCGACGGCCTGCTCAAATAAATATCTAATACTCCCTCTCCGCGTGGGGAGGGGGCCGGGGTGAGGCTTATGTGCGAAGAAGGCTACGAACGCTACGATTACGGCGACGAGGTGCGGGTGATCCGCAATGTGCGCAACGACGGCACTTATCCGGGCCTGGACGTGGGCGCGCCCTTGGTGCGGCGCGGTTCGGTGGGTTATGTGGTCAATGTCGGCACGTTTTTGCAGGACCAGGTGATTTACTCGGTGCATTTCCTCAACGAGCAACGCTTGGTCGGCTGCCGCGAGGAGGAGTTGATCCCCGCCGACGCCCCGTGGACGCCCAGCCGCTTCGAGTTCCGCGACAAGGTGGTCAGCCGCATCAACCTGGCGGTGGACGGCGAGATTGTCGCTCGCGTAGGGGCCGAGGGCGAGATTTTGAAAGTCCTGCGCCACGACGACCCGGCGCAGGTGCAATATCATGTGCGCTTTCCGGGCCGCACTTTGCAAGTTCCCGAAAGCCTGTTGTCGCCGCTGGACCAGGAGGAAGCCGATGCAGCAGCCTGATTCCCCGGCGCTGGAAATGCCCTACAACCGCCTGCGCACCGCGCTGATGCTGTTCGGCAAGCCGCTGGCCGAACTCGAGCCTGACGAGCGCCAGCGCGTGGAGCGGCAGGCGGCGAAGGAATACCAGATCGAGCAAAGCATCCTGGAAGCCCCCGAGGCGATCGGCGTCATGGTCGGCGAGGCCGAGTTGGCGCGGGCGCTGGCCGAAGTCCGTGCGAAATACCCGGACGAGGACGCCTTCCGCGCCAGCCTGGAGGCCAGCGATCTGGATGAAAGCCTGCTGCGGCAAGCCTTGGCGCGGCAGTGCAAGGTCAACACCATCCTCGACCGGGTGGACTCCGCCGCGCCGGTCGAAATCGACGAGGTGGAGATTGGCATCTACTACCATGCCCATTTCGACAAATTCCAGCAGCCGGAGCGGCGCGACGCCTACCACATCCTCATCAGCATCAACGAGGATTTCCCGGAAAACGCCCGCCCGAAAGCCTTGGAGCGCATCCGCTCCATCGCCGACAAGCTGGGCCGCAAGCCGCACCAGTTCGAGGAGCTGGCGGGCCGCCACTCGGAATGCCCCACCGCCATGCGCGGCGGGCGCATCGGCCAGGTGCGGCGCGGGCAGTTGTACCCCGAACTGGACCGGGCGCTGTTCCGCCTGCGCCCCGGCCAGTTGAGCGAAATCGTCGAATCGGAAATGGGCTTCCACATCCTGCTATGCAAGTCCGTCGAGCCGCCGCAAACCCTTTCTTTGAAAAAAGCCACGCCGCACATCCGCAAAATCCTGGCCGAGCGCGTCCGCGAGAGCCGCCGCAGGTCATGGATTGCGGGCCTAATTCCAATCAACCAGGGGAAACCGCACACATGACGCAAACCAACAGCCATGCCCATTGCTCCTTCTGCGGCGTCGAGCAATCCCCCGCCACCCCGCTGATCGCCGGTTTGGAAGGGGCCATCTGCGAAGCCTGCGTCAAGCTGGCCGACCAGGTTGTCACCAATTGGGGCCGCAAGCGCATCCTCAACGAATTGCACGGGCCTATTCCCAAGCCCGCCAAGATCAAGGAGATCCTCGACGGCTATGTCATCGGCCAGAATCTCGCCAAGGAAATCCTCGCCGTGGCGGTGTACAACCACTACAAGCGCCTCAAGCACGAAAGCGGCGACTCTGGTTTCAGCCACATGCACACCGAGGTCGAACTGGGCAAATCCAACATCCTGCTGGTCGGCCCGACCGGCACCGGCAAGACCTTGCTGGCCTCCACCCTGGCGAAGATCGTCGGCGTGCCGTTCGTCGTCGCCGACGCCACCACGCTGACCCAGGCCGGTTATGTCGGCGACGATGTGGAAAACATCCTCGTGCGCCTGCTGGACGTGGCGGAGGGCAATGTGGGCCGGGCGGAATGGGGAATTGTTTACTTGGACGAGGTGGACAAGCTGGCCCGTAGCCCGGAGATGGCGACCCACACCCGCGACATTTCCGGCGAAGGCGTGCAGCAGGCGCTGTTGCGGCTGGTCGAAGGCGCGCAGGTGAAAGTTTCCATGAAAGGCAAGAAGCGCGAAGGCGGCGACGAGGTCGTCATCGACACCCGCAATATCTTGTTCATCGCCGGCGGGGCGTTCCCAGGGCTGGAAAAGCATGTGGCGAAGCGCCTGGCGCCGGCCAAGGCCGGAATCGGCTTCCACGCCAGCCCGGTGGACACCGACGCCAAGCCGGAGCTTGAGGAATTGCTCAACGAGACCCAGCCGGGAGATTTGCGCGTGTTCGGTCTGATTCCCGAGTTTATTGGCCGCTTCCCGGTGCTGGCCCCGCTGGAACCGTTGGACGAGGCGGCGCTGATCCGCATCCTCACCGAACCGAAGAACGCCTTGGTGCGCCAATACCAGAAGCTGTTCGCCTACGAAAACGTCAGCCTGGAATTCACCGAGGAAGCCCTCAAGCGCGTCGCCAATAAAGCCATCGAACGCGACACCGGGGCGCGCGGCCTGCGCAGCATTTTGGAGCAGGTGTTGCGCAAGCCGATGTTTGAAATCCCTTCGTTGTCCGGCGTCGAGCGTTGCGTCGTTGACGAGGATGTCATCGACGGCAAATCCGAAGTCAAAACCACCCCGGTGGATCTGCAAACCCTGGCGGAAGCCGCCGCTGCCACTGAGGGTGAGGAACAACCCTTGCAAAAGCAAGCGTCCGGGGCTTGAGGGCTGCGCCGGCTGCCCTGTCGGCGCGAAAAGCCCTCTCCCTAGGGAGAGGGCGAGGCCACGCAAACCAGACGCCCCCAGCGGTAACGCAACCCCCATGCCCCGCATATTCCCAGTCTATCCATGGCTTGATACCCTGCCACTTGTAAGGCTATACCCCCGGTTTCCCGCTAGGCGCGAACTAAGCCCGCGATTTATTGTCTTCATTTTTTGTGGCTAAACGGCCCGTCTTCCGCCTGCCTCAAGGGCGTGGGAAAATCCTCTTGGTTGGTCCGGCAGGGACAGCCAAAGCCGCCATAATCGCAAGACTATAAAACAACACCGGGGGTTATTATGAAGCCAGTCCATGGGGTATTGTCTTTTCTTTTCGTATTCGGCCTGTCAGGCTGCGGCCAGAGCAATAATGTCGATGACTTGAAAGCCACCATCGGCATGAGCAAGGACCAAATAGAATCCAAGTTCGGCAAGCCGCAATCCTCGTCCTTGGAAGCCAGCGACGACCATCCCGGCGGTTACTGGGTATACAAAGCCAGTTCAGGCGCCAGTTGCCGATTGAGCTTTGATTTGCCGCCTAGGGTTATTGGGGCGGATTGTTAAGCCGTGGCCGGGCAACGGCCTTGTCGTTGCCCGGCAATCATGCTGGATGTCGGGCGCAATGCGCCCGCTCTGCCCGTTCTAGGTGCGCCAAGGATGTTCCGGCAAATCGGTGACGCCGATGACGGCGGCACCCGCCCTGGCCACTAAATCGTCATTTTCCACCGAACTGCCGCTCACGCCGATGGCGCCAATCAAGATGCCTTCCTCTGTCACAATCGGCACGCCGCCGGGAAAGGTAATCAAGCCGCCGTTGGAATGTTCGATGCCGTAAAGCGGCCCGCCTGGCTGGGACAGCTTGCCAATTTCCCCGGTGGGCATGCCGAAGAAACAGGCGGTCTTGGCTTTCTTGATGGCAATGTCCACGCTGCCCACCCAGGCATCATCCATCCGCAGGAATAATTTTAAATCCGCGCCGGAATCCACCACCGCGATGCACATGCTAGTGCCGAGTTCTTTGGCCTTGGCAATAGCCGCTTCCAAGGCGCGTTGTGATTGTTCTTGTGTCACATGCATGGTCGTTTTCTCCTAAATTATGGTTCCCAAGCGCCAGCTTGGGCGTTTATGCCTTGCAAACCCTGGCTTGCCGTCTTGCGGGAAGCTGGAGCTTCCAGTGCCGCATTTCCAAGCGGGAGCCTCACTGCCATTAAGTTAAGCGGGGCAGCCAGGTCGAAGCCGCGTAGCGGCATTTGAGGGTAGCCGGGGGTTTCAACCCCCGGAAGGATGCGCCGGGCGTTTCGTCGCGTAGCGACGATTGCCAACCGCCCGGCGTGGCGTTCGCGCAAGGGCCGTTCAAGCGTCGCTACGCGACGCAAAAAAGAATTTTGCGCCTCCGCCGGGGGATGAATCCCCCGGCTACCTTCGATAAGCCGCTACGCGGCAACTCAACACCGCTTAACTTAATGACAGTGAAGCGGGCGCTTGGGAACGGGAAATCTTCAATCCGGCGCCTCGCCCACGGCTTTCCATTGCCGCATGTCTTTGACAAAGCCGTCGATAAGCTTTTTCTTCACATGCGGCATGACAATGAAATGGGCGAGCTTGCCGAAGACCGGGCTTTCCTCCGGGGCCAGGTCATATTTGTGCAGTATGTCCGTGGAGGGGCGCTCAAAGAAAATGGTGTTGGAATGTGGATTCTTCCAGGCTTTGATGCCTGTGGCCTGCAAACTGTCGTAAAGATAATCCGCGTTGGCCAAAATGCCTAGCGCCATGGCTTGGAATTTTGCGTCCGGGGTGGAATGGATTTTCCACCAAAACTTCAAGGGGTCCACGGCGCTGCGCGAGCAGGTGATGGTGGGCACCGCGTCATTCAAATAAGGCACACGGAAGGCGTTGAGGTTTTGGAATGCCTGTTGCGTGGAAATGAAAATGCCCATGGGTTCGTCAAAACCGAAAAACTTGTGGCCGGACACGGCGACGGAATCGAAATGCTGAAGCTGTTGGTTCACCAAATCCGCGCCATTGCCGTTGGCATAGGGCAGGTAACCGCCAAACAGGGCGGCGTCCAAATGGATGTAGTGCGGACCTTGGTGTTTTGCCGCCAGGATTTCGCGGATGCCGGCCTGGTCGTCGATGGCGCCCTTGAACGTGGTGCCTAGCGCGATGACTACCAGTGCCGGGCGGTTGGGGTCCAGTTGCTTTTCAAAGTCCTGTAGGTCCATCTGCCCCAAGTCTTTGGCCTTAATCAGCCGCAATTCCGAGTTTTGCACGTCGGCCAGCTTTTTGATGGAGTAATGGGCTTCTTCCGAGACGTAAATGACCGGTGGCACGGAGGATTGCGATTGCAGGTATTTGCGCCCGAAATAAATGCCGTGGTTGTTGCCGTCGGTGCCGCTGGCGGTGACGAAGCCCCAGTAATCGCCCGCCGCGAAGCCATAGAGCTTGGCGAAGTAATCCACGACTTCGTTTTCAAACTCATGGGTGTTGAGGCTGTAAGGGCTGGGGTTGCGCGGATTGCCGACATTGTTCATGGCGGCGCGGTATAGCTTGTGTTTCATGTACCACGCATAAAATCCGTCCAGCGCGGTGTCTTGGTTGACCGGATAGCCCGCGACCTGTTGGCTTTTGACCAGCGCCTTTTGCGCGAATTGGTCCAGCCTTTGGCGTTCTTGCGGGGTGACGGGCCAGCTTAGGGCGGGGCAGAGGATAAGCAACAGAAAAACATAAACGATTCTATTCATGGCTGTCGTCC
>CAZOTR010000041.1:5958-27333 GCA_964582755.1 uncultured Methylococcaceae bacterium
GGGCAGAGGATAAGCAACAGAAAAACATAAACGATTCTATTCATGGCTGTCGTCCTGGGTTGTTTTTCGCCAATCCAAAAGCGTGTTGGGGGGACGGGGCAATCGCATGAAGCGGTGGTTTAGGCTGGGAGTATGGAAAAACATCGTCATTCCGGCAGGGAATGCCGGAATCCAGCCACAGGGAGGTGAATCTGCCCGCTGGCACTGGCCTTCGATCCAGGCACTTACGCAACCTACACATTACCGTCCATGGCACTGGATTCCGGCATCCGTGCCGGAATGACGAGCCATTTTCCTTAATGGCAAGGCGGCGGATCGGTTCCCTTGCCTACCCCGGCAGCATCTTTCCCGCGTTCAAGATTCCATGCGGGTCAAACTGCCGCTTGATGGCCCGCATCAAGTCCAAGGACACGGCGTCCAGTTCCCGCTCCACATAGTCCCGCTTCGCCAGCCCCACGCCGTGTTCGCCGGATAGCGTTCCGCGCAATCCCAATACTAGACCAAAAACTTCGCCCAGGCAGGTTTCGGCTTGCGCCACTTGCGTCGGCTCGGCGGGGTCGAGCAGGAGGTTGACGTGCATGTTGCCGTTGCCGGCATGGCCGAAGTTGACGATGGGCAGGCCAAAGCGGCGGGACAGGGCGTCCAGGCCGTTGATGAGGGCGGGCAGCTCGGTGACGGGGACGACCACGTCTTCGTTGATTTTGCCGGGGGCGACTTTGCGCAGGGCAGGGGAGAGGGCTTTGCGGGTGCGCCAGAGCGCTTCGACTTCTTCTGGGCTGTGGGCGACGCTGAAATCCAGCAGGCCGTCCACGGTCGCGGCATTTTCGATGGCCCCCGCCGCCGCGTCCAGCCCTGCCGCCGGCCCGTCCACTTCGACCATCAGCAAGGCGCCGGCCGCTTGCGGCAAGTCCACATCGGAATAGCCACGGATCATGGCGATGGCGTTGGCGTCCATGAATTCCAGGGCGCAGGGGGTGGGCGGCTGGGCCATGATGCGGGCGATGGCGCGGGCGGCGGCGTCCACGTTGGCGTACACCGCCCGCATGGTGCGCGTGGCCTCCGCCAGCGGGGTCAGCTTGAGGGTGGCCTCGGTGATGATGGCCAGCGTGCCTTCGCTGCCGACGATCAGCCGGGTCAGGTCCAGGCCGACCACGCCCTTGCTGGTGTAAACGCCGGTGCGCAGTTCGCGGCCATCGCCGGTGACGGCCCGCAGGCCGAAGATGTTGTCGCGGGGTGTGCCGTATTTGACGGCGCGGGGGCCAGCGGAGTTGTAGGCGAGGTTGCCGCCGATGCTGCAATAGGCGGCGCTGGTGGGGTCGGGGGGCCAGAAGAAGCCCAGAGGTTTCAGCGCGTCCTGCAAGCCTTGGTTGGTCAGGCCCGGCTCGACCACGGCGTAGCGGTTGTCAGGGGACAGTTCGAGGATGCGGTTCATGCGTTCCATAGACATCACCAAGCCGCCTTGCAGCGGCACGACCGCGCCGGTGGTGCCGGTGCCGCGTCCGCGCGGGGTGAGCGGGACGCGGTATTCGTCGCACAGCCGCACCAGCTCCACCACTTCGCCGTGGCTGGCCGGAAAGGCCACGGCCTCGGGCAGGGCGTGTTTCTTGGAATTGTCGTAGCCGTAGGCCCAGCAATCGGCGGGGTCGGTGCGGATGGCCTCTGGCGGCAGTCGTTGGCGCAGGCGGGCGAGAAATTCGGCGGGAACGGCCATGGCCTATTCGCCGAAAAGCTGGTGGTCGATGAGGTCGCAGAGGCAGTGGCTGATGATGAGGTGGGTCTCCTGCACCCGCGCCGTGGAAGGGCTGGGTATGCGGATTTCAATGTCGCTGTCGTTCAGCAACGGGGCCAGGGCGCCGCCGTCGCGGCCGGAGAGGGCGACGACGGTCATGTCGCGGTCATGGGCGGCGGTGACGGCGGAGAGGATGCTGGCCGAGTTGCCGCTGGTGGTGTAGACCAGCAAGGTGTCGTTGGCATGGCCTAGGGCGCGGATCTGCTTGGCGAAAACATCGTCGTAGCGGTAGTCGTTGGCGACCGAGGTGAGGGTGGAGGTGTCGCAGGTCAGTGCGATGGCGGGAAGCCCTGGCCGTTCGCGCTCGTAGCGGTTGAGCAGTTCGGAGGAAAAATGCTGCGCCTGCGCCGCCGACCCGCCGTTGCCGCACACCAGGATCTTGCCGTCGTTGATGAGGGATTGGGCGATTTTCAGGGCGGCGATTTCGATCAATTCCGACAGGTTCGCCTGCGCCTCCTGGCTGGTTTGCAGGCTGGCGGCGAAGTGCTGGTGGATGCGTTCTTGGAGGGTCATGGAGGTAGTTAAAATAAAGGGTTAGTGTCTGGCGCATCCTGTTTGACTGCAATTTTCCAAGTGACAAACGCACCCAATGCGAAACAAGCGGCGATGGCTATGACCATGGCAAACGAAATCATGGCGAACCACGAAAATTTAATAAAAAGCAAAACGTAGGCAGGCCACAGCGCGAGTCCGGCGAGAAGCAGCATACAAGCGGTGAATTTTCGCACGGGCGCGAGCCAGGCGACTGCGGCAAGAAGCAACAAGGCGATGACGCCATAGGTAAAACCCAATTGCAAAATTGACACAAACGGGAACGCGCAATGTGCGGGAGACTCGCGCCAGAAGTTCTGCGGGCATGCGTGCCAACTCCAAATGGAGAGCTGATGCCCGAGTAGGAGCCATGTCCCGCAGGCGATGGCGGCACAAACGAACAATAACGCCAGCCAGCGAAGGGCCATGATGATGTGTTGCGCATGACCCATGCTCATCTTGCCTGGAAAGCGTCTTTGACCCATTGTATCGCAAGCTTGCCTTGGTCTGGCGAAACCGCCGCCACGTCGAAACGCACGGGCCGGTCGATGCGCTTGGACGCCAGGTAATGGGCGGCGGCGATCAGCAGGCGCGCTTGCTTGCCTTTCCCGACGCTGGCCAACGCCCCGCCGAAACCCTGCCCGGCGCGGTAGCGCACTTCCACAAACACCATCTTGCCGCCCTCGCGCATGACCAGGTCGATTTCCCCGCCCCGGCAGCGGTAGTTGCGCTCGACCAAGGCCAGCCCCTGGGCTTGCAAATAGGCCAGCGCGGCGTCTTCGGCAAGTTGCCCCGCGCTTAAATGCGGGGCTTTCGGGCTGCCGAACAGCATTTAAGGCGAAGTCGGCATTACGCCGGGTTGCAGGGTGGGCGCGATGCCGCGCGGTTGCAGGGCGGCGCCTTCAAATTGCGCACAGTGCAACTGCCTATGCACCCGGTTGCCTGGGCGCAAGGTCAACACGCCGGTGGCACCGTTGAAACGGCTGCTTCCGCCGGTTTTGAGCAGGTTCAGTTCCGGCAGTAGCTGGTAAGCGTCCATGCCCATCGGCAGCAGGCGCAGGTATAACTCGGGCGTTTGCCGCACTGTCGTTTGCAAGGACTGGCGGGACAGGGGATTGCTGTTGCCATTGTCCAGCAGCCAAGGGGTGTCGCAAAAGGTCACGCCGGTCAGATCCAGGTTTTGCGGCGCGTCCAACTGGCCGTTGAAGATGAGGGAGGTGGCGTAGATGGGAATATGGCCGCCGGCCGGCTGGTTTTGGATATGCGGATTGAGCAGGCGTCCGTCGCGGGAATCGGCGATGAGGAAAATAAACTCCGGGGTGGCGGTGGAGGGATCCCCGTCTTCGGCGACATTCGCCAGCAATTGCTGGGCGGTGGTGGAATAGTCCGCCGCGCCGGGCGGGTAGGTTTTGATGTTGGCGATCTTGCCCCCCAGGGATTTCCAATAGCCGGTGAAATGGTTAATCATGCGTTGCCCGAAGGCGGAGGCGGGGGCCAGCAACAGGGCGTTTTGGCGGCCGTCGAACCAGGCCAGGCTGGCGGTCTGCTCGACCTCTTGCTCGGGGGTCAGGGCGAACTGGTAGATCGTGTCGCGGCTGAGTTCGGGAATCTGGTTCAGCGCCAGCACCGGGACGGGCATGTCGCCGACCTTGCCTAGCGCGGCGACTTCTTCCTTGGTCAGCGGGCCGATGACAAATTTCGCGCCTTCGCCGGCCAGCTTTTGGTAAATCGCAATGATGTCGCCGCCTTGCGTGTCGGCGTAGCGCAGTTCCGGCTTGCCCGGATTGGCGTCCGCGCCCCAGGCCGCCGACAGGCCGGCGCGGACTGCCTGGGCGGCGGTGGCATATTGCCCGCTCAAGGGCAGCATGACGCCGACGAATCCGCCGCTGGCCGGTGCCGCCTGGGCGGGCGTGTCCGCCGCCGTCGGCGCGGCTTGGGCCGGCTGCGTGGAGGGCGGCGGCGCCGGCACGGCGGGCGGCGTCTCCGCCGGTTTCACCCGGCTGATTTCCACGGACGCCGCCGATTTTTTGGCCAGGAAGCTTTGCACGAACGGGCCGTTGGCCGGGTGTCCCGGATATTTGGAACGCCAAGCCTGTAGCGCCTGTGGCCGGCCGGCTTCCGGGCTGCGCAAGGCGATGACCAGCGCCATCCATGCGCCCAGGGTGCCTTGGGTGGTGGGTTGCAGGCTGGTCAGGATCGGATGGGGCAGGCGGTTGAGCGCGTCGTAAATGGCTTCGTTGTTTTTCTGGATGGCTTCGGAGTTGTTAATCAACTGCCCGTAGTAGACCCGTTCGCGGGCGCATTCCAGCATGTTGCCCAACTGGTTGTAGGCGGAAGCGCGCAATATGTGATAATTCGCCTGCAACGCCGAGGTCAGCCTTGGGTAATTGATCTCATCCAGCCGCGCCATGGCCTCCCGCGCCTTGCCTTGGTTCAGGTCCAAGCGGGATTTGAGCAGGGCGTAACGCTGTTGGTCGCCTTCCACCAACTCCTCGGGACGGATCACGCCCAACAGCGTGCGCGCCGCGCGGTCGTTGCCCGCCCGCAATTCGGCGTCGGCGGCCAGCAGGCGGTAATAGTCCGCGTCGTCGGACTGGTCGGCGAGGCGCTGGTAAACCTGCGACGCGCCTTCAAAATCGCCGTTGCGGAAACGGTCGGTCGCTTCGGCCACGAGCGGGGCGTCGCGGTGCTTCGTCGAGGGGCCGGCGCAGCCGGCCAGGCTGAGGGCGATGAATAGGGGCAAAAGGCGCTGGGCGATGGGCATGGCGATGAATTCTTGGTCAAATCAATGGGGAAAAAAATCGTGCCGGACAATCCTAAGGGCATACTATACCTAGTGGCGACTCCCATCGGCAATCTGGCTGATTTCAGTTTCCGCGCCGTGGCGGTTTTGCAGGGGGTCGATTTCATCGCCTGCGAGGACACCCGCCACAGCCGGCCGCTGCTGGAGCGCTACGGCATAGCCCGGCCATTGGTCGCCCTGCACGAGCACAACGAGGACGCCGCCTCCGCCCGGCTGCTGGAGCGGCTGGAACAGGGCGAGTCCATGGCGCTGGTTTCCGACGCGGGAACGCCGCTGATTAACGACCCCGGCTTTCCCTTGGTGCGGCAGGCGGCGGAGCGCGGCTTGGCGGTCGTGCCGGTGCCGGGGGCTTGCGCCTTGGTCGCGGCACTGTCCGCCAGCGGGCTGGCCGCCGACCGCTTCGCGTTCGAGGGCTTTCCACCGCGCACCGCCGCGGCCCGCCGCAATTGCCTGGAAGCTTTGCTTGACGATGCCAGGACGCTGATTTTCTACGAATCCAGCCACCGGGTGTTGGATTTCGTCCGGGACATCGCCCGGATTTTCCCCGCCGAGCGCCGGATCGTCATCGCCCGCGAATTGACCAAGCTGCACGAAACCATCGTCCGCTGCACGGTCGCGGAAGCATCCGCGCTGATCGCAGGCGATGCTTACATGGAAAAAGGCGAATTCGTCGTGTTGCTGCAAGGCGCTCCGCTCCAGCGCGGCGGGCAGGAGATGACGGCGGAGCAAACGCGGGTGTTGAAGTTGTTGCTGGAGGAATGCTCGGTGAAGACGGCGGCCGCATTGGCCGCGAAAATCACCGGGGCGAGGAAGGAACTGGCTTATCAGGCGGCGTTGCGGCTGGCGGAGAAAAATCCTTAAGAGAGTTTCCGCCAGCCTCGACGGGCGGGGGCGCGGGCAAGCGTTGGCGTTCCGCAGGCGGCGTCCCGCCGGTTTAATCGCCCCGCCCGGCGCGTTCGGAGTTGGAGCGTTCGGAGTTGCGTAGCGGTGCCGTAGGCTGCGCGGCGGCAGGCCGTTTCGGCGCATCCGCCGCCGCTTCCTTGCTCAACATGTCGTCCCAAGAGGTGAATTGCTTGAATTTGGGGTCGCCGGCGGCAATCTTCACGGCCACTTCCTGGCGCGCCAGATCCACCACTTCGTCGGTCGATTTGCCTCCGACCATATCGGCAAAGGCGTTCCCCTCCTCCGTAGACTTGAATTCTTTCAGCAGGCCAAAGGCGACATCGAAGGCATGGCGCTCCACGGTGGGCAGGTTGCGCCGCACTTGCATGGCAGATTTCAGCACTTGCTCGTTGGTGGAGCCGTGGATCTGGTTGCCGTTTTGCATGTGGATCAACACGGGGGAAAAATAAATCAAAGCCAAGACGGCCATGAAGCCGACCGCGATCTTAACAAACATTTGCCGATCTCCAATGAGTTTGGGTTGGGGGCATTATATAATTCGGAAGGGGGGGAAAGTAGCAAGGGCTTCGACTCCCCGCAAGGCGGAAGGTTCTGCCGGGTTGGTTTTTTTCAATTGTATTGATGGCTTGCGCCCCGACATGAAAATCAAATTATCCGCATTGGCCCTGCTGGCCGCGCTGTTGGCGGCTTGCTCCAGCGGGCCTGTCCATCTGGCACAGATAGACGACACCGTAAACAGCTACGGCGCGGCAATCCGCTTTGGCGAGTTTGAGAAGGCGCAGGAGTTCCTGGCGCCCTCGAAAAGAACCCGGCTGGATTTGGCTTGGCTGAAAAACATCCATGTCTCCAGCTACGACATCGTCTACCGGAAGGAAAACCTAGGCGGGAACGTCCATGAAATGACGGTCCACATCCACTATTTCGTCGAACCTTCCGGCGTCGAGCAAGTGCTTGTCGATCACCAGATCTGGCGTTATGACGAAACGCTCGGGAAGATCATGCTGGAAAGCGACCCGCCGACGTTCCGCTAGGACGGGCCGCGCTGGCAAAGTTCCCCCCTAGCCGCTACACTAGCCCCCGGAGTCGGCCGGACAGTCGCTGTCCGCGTTTGCGGAGGGAGGAAAGTCCGGGCTCCGCAGGGCAGGGCGCCAGGTAACGCCTGGGAGGCGCGAGCCTACGGAAAGTGCCACAGAAAATATACCGCCCCGTTTGCCTTAGTGTGGCGGGGTAAGGGTGAAATGGTGCGGTAAGAGCGCACCGCGCCGCCGGCAACGGCGGTGGCAGGGTAAACCCCGCCCGGAGCAAGACCAAATAGGGGGGCATTGGGTTCGTCCCAGACACGCGGCCCGCGTGGCCCCCGGGTAGGTTGCTTGAGGCGTGCGGCGACGCATGTCCCAGATGAATGACTGTCCCCGACAGAACCCGGCTTACAGGCCGACTCCAACTTTCATGAATACCCAAGAAATCTTCAAACGCCTTAAAATCGGCCTGTCGCTGGTGGTTGGCTTCGTTGTCGGCAGACTGGCCGCCACCTGGAGTCCGGCGGATTATTCCGCCTTGTTCAGCGTCGGCTTTTTGGCCGGGGCCGTCGGCACCCAGGGCGCGTTCCGCTTGTTCGATCTGTGGCGGCAAAAGCCGCGTTAAGCGGCTTTCCGCAAATCCCGCGCAGCCTAGCGGTACAGGGCCGCCAACGTGGATTCTTCCGGCTTTTCCGCTTCCTCCCCGCCCACGCTTTCGACGGCTGCCCATAGCCCGTCGCCCCGCCAACCTTCCTTGGAATTGCCGTAAAGTGCGCGGTTGAGGCGTCCGATTGCCTCGGCCAATGCTCCGCCGCCCAGGTCGGCGACTTCGTCCAAGGTGGCGGGCCGCTGGCGCGGCCAGCGGGTTTGCGCCCAAGCCAACAGCGCTTGGCGTGTGGCGGCAGGGTCGTGTCGGGCGCAGGCTTGCCGCAAGGCTTGGCTGGCCTGCCGCCCGTCCGGGGCGGCGGGCACCGCTTGGGCTGGGATGGGCGCGGATGGCGGCTGCCGACGGCGGTTGAGCCACCACGCCAAGCCAGTGCCTAGCCAGCCTAGGCCGAACAACAGCGTCAGCCAGAACCAGAGGTCTTCGTCCACCGGGCGGGGCGGCTGCGCCGCTCCTTGCTGCGCGGGGGCGGGTTCGGCCTGGGCGGGGGCGGCGGGTTCCGGCGTCGCGGCTTGCGGCGCGGGTTCGCCGGAAGCCTCCACCCGCAAGGTCCGCTCGGGAATGCGGGCGGTTTCCATGCGCTCGGTCTTGGTGTTCCACCAAGGGATTGCCGCCGCCGGCAGCGTGAACTCCCCCGGCTGGGCGGGGATTAGCGCGGTTTTTTCCTGGCGTGTGCTGGAAACGCCGGTGACCGGCTGCTTTTCCTCGTTGAGCACGGGCTGGTCGGGATATTGCTTGATCGACGGGGCAAGGTTGCGGTCAGTGTCCAATTCCGGCAGCAGGCTCACCGTCGCCCCTTCGGCGTGTAGCGTCAGGGTCCGGGTGACTGGCTCGCCGGCCTTGGCTTGTGGCGGATTCTGCGGCCAGGCTTCCTCCAATTTCAAATCAGCGGCGGGCAGCCAGTGCGTGCCGGTGAATTCGGGCGGCTGCGGGCGCACTTTCAAGTCGATGGCTGCGGATTTCACCGCCATGGCCCGCGTGGAGCGCGAGAAGAAAGACCGTCCGCCGACTTCGATGCCGAGATTTTGCTGGATCGGGTCTATGCGCAGCAAGCCGCTTTTTTGCGGAAACAGGGCGTATTTGCGCTCCAGGACGGCGTATTGCTTGCCATTGCGGACGGCCATGTAAGTCCGCCCGTTGCCGTCAAACAGCCGCTCGACGAGCGCGTCATCCACTTGCGGGTCGACCAGGTTGCCGCTGACGTGGATGCCGTCCAGCATCCACAAACGCAAAGTGCAGATCACCTGGGCTTGCACATAGGGATTTTTCGGCTCGGCGTCCATTTCCAGCGTGATCGGCTCGTCATTGCCGGCCGATGGCTTGGGTGCCTCCGCTACCTGCACGGTCACGCTGGCCGGCGGACTGTGATCGCTGCCAAAAGCGATGGAGGGTATCGTCAGCGCTCCCGCCCGCTTGGGGCTGAGGGTCAAGGTCCATTCCTGCATCTTGCTGATTTTTCCGTTGACCATGGAAATTTGGTTGTTTTGGCTCTGGTTGAGAATTTCAAAATCTTTGGTCAGCGGCTCGAAATCGGGGTCGGCGTCCACGCTTTCCTCGCTGCTGAACACCAAGTCAAAGGTTTCGCCTATATGCACCGGGTTACGGTCGGGCGTCGCCGTGATGGCGGCGGCGAGGGCGGGGCCGGCCAGCAAAAGCAGCAGGCATAGCAGGGCGATGCCCGCGATGCCTTGTTGCCTGCCGTTCTGATGCCCCGTGTGCAAAGCGCGTCGCAGCCCGTCATTCTGGCAGGGATGGCGGAATCCAGCGGATGGCAATCTGCGGGTTTGGCGGCACATTTGACTCAGGCGTTTGAGTAAGAAGAAACACTTAAACACGCGGCTCATCGCGTCCTCCCTTGTTGGCCTTGCCGCTGTTGGTATTGGAGTTGGAACTTGCGCCGCAGCAAACCGCCAGGATCGTCCGGGATGCGCCGCAGCCATTGCTCGTTGGCCTGCTGCTCCTCGTTCGCACGCTCCAGCGCCTCGGCCTGGGCATTCTTCTCCACTGCGGGCTGGTCGGCCTGGCGGTGGCTGGCCGCTTCCGCATTTTGTTTTTCTGCATTTTGCTGCTGTTCTTGCGTTTGTCCGCCTTTGCCGGCTTGGTCCTTGGCTTCTTTGCCATCCTGCTGTCCGGGCTGTTCTGGCGGCTTGTCGCCTTCCTTGCCTTGCTCGGGCGGTTGCGGGTCTTGTTGCCCGTCCTTCTTCTCTCCTTTATCGTCCTGCTTGCTGTCTTGCTTGTCCTGGCTCTGCTCCTTGCCGGATTGCTTCTTGTCCTGTTGCTGCTGTTGCTCTTTCATGGCTTTCTCGACCAATTCCTTGTTGTGGCGGGCATCCTCGTTGTGCGGGTCCAGTTTCAGGGCTTGTTCGTAGGCGGCGAGGGCTTGCGGGTATTGGCCTTGCTTGGCGTAGGCGTTGCCCAGGTTGTAGCGGGCGTCGGCGGATTCCTGGCCCTGCAAGGTCTGGGCGGCTTTTTCGTACTGCCCGGCCTTGTACTGGGCGGCGGCTTTCCACGCGGGGTCATCGAAGGTTTCCGCCGCCTTGGCAGGATCGCCACCCTGGAACGCCGCGTTGGCTTGTTGGTCGCGGGTTTGCCAAAGATCCTGCCATTCCAGCGCCTGCGCCGGTTGTGGCAGGGGCAGGACCAGCAGGAACAATGCCGCCAGAAAACCGCGCCGAAACGCCAGCGCGGCGATGGGCAGCAGCGGCAACAGCAGCCAGGGACCGCGTTCCTCCCATTGCGAAAGTGTCACGCCGTTTTTCGCCGCGCCTGCCTCGCCGCCTTGGGCTTGCTGGCCGAAAAACCCCGGCAGGACCGAGATGTCCGAGTTGTCCGTGCTGAGTTTGCGGTACAGCCCGCCGCCCTCTTCGGCGAGTTGGCGCAAGGCCGGTGCGGCGAGTTTGGAAATGATGATGTTGCCTTGGGTGTCTTGCAGGAAACCGCCTGCCGGCAAAGGCACCGGCGCGCCCTCTTCGCTGCCCGCGCCCAGCACGGAAACCCGGTAGCCTTGCGAACGCAATGCCTTCGCCGCCTCCGTGCCTTTGTCCAAGGTGCCGCCGCCGTTGGTGATGAGCAGCACATCGCCCCGCGTCAGCCCGGCCTGCTTGAGCAAGCGCCCGGCCAGCGTCAAGGCCCGCTCGGTGCGGCTGCCTTGGGCCGGCATCAAGTCGGAGGTCAGCGCGGGCAGTTGCGCGGTGATGGTGCCAATGTCATCGGTCAGCGGCGTCACCGTGAAGGCGTCGCCGGAATAGACCAGCAAGGCGGTCAAGCCGTCCTTGCGCTGCTTCAAAATGTCGGCGATTTTGAACCGCGCCCGCTCCAGCCGGCTAGGCTTGAGATCCGCCGCCTCCATGATGCGCGACAGATCCAAGGCGATGACCAAGGCCGCGTCGTTGCGGAAGGCCGGGGCGGGCAGGCGTTCCCACACCGGCCCGGCCAGGGCCAGAATCGCCAACACGCCGCCCAAGCCGAACAGCCGCGCAGCCCGCCGCGCCGGCTGGCCGCCGCCGTCATGGACGAGGATGTAAGGCAACAACGCCGGGTCGCAGACGCGCCGCCAATCCCCGCCCTCGCGGCCCAGCCGGTAAAGCCGCCAGCTTAACAGTGCAAGAGGGATCAGGGCGAGGAGCCAGAGGGGTCTTAGGAAATGGAATTCGGGCATGAAGTCGTGGTGTCTGATGGGGCTGCTTCAATCTTGGCAAAAATCGCCAGCCAAGTCCACGGCAAAACAGTACCGCAGGTGCGTAAGGCCGGCCTCTAGCTCCAAAAAAACGCCTATTTCCGCCCTGTTCCGTGGCAAAATAAGCTTTTTCACCCCGGCAATCCTGGCAAAACCACAGGCTTTGCCGCCTTTCCATCAACCCAAGACAACGACAACAAAGCCATGAGCAAACCTAAAAAAGTCGCACTCCTCACCGCTGGCGGACTCGCACCCTGCCTTAGCTCTGCCGTCGGCAGCCTGATCGAACGCTACACCGAGATCGACCCGAGCATTGAAATCATCGCCTACCACGGCGGCTACAAGGGCCTGCTGTTGGGCGACTCCTATGCCATCACGCCGGAAATCCGCGAGAAGGCGCATCTGCTGCACAAGTTCGGCGGCTCGCCCATCGGCAACAGCCGCGTCAAGCTCACCAACGTCAAAGATTGCGTCAAGCGCGGCCTGGTCAAAGAAGGCGAAGACCCGCAGAAAGTCGCCGCCGACCAGTTGATTAAAGACGGCGTGGACATCCTCCACACCATCGGCGGCGACGATACCAACACCGCCGCCGCCGACCTCGCCGCGTTCCTCGCCCGCAACAATTACGGCCTCAGCGTCATCGGCCTGCCGAAGACCGTCGACAATGACGTGTTCCCGATCAAGCAATCGCTGGGCGCGTGGACCGCCGCCGAGCAAGGCGCGCGCTACTTCCGCAATGTCGTCGCCGAAACCGGCGCGAACCCGCGCATGTTGATCGTCCACGAAGTCATGGGCCGCAACTGCGGCTGGCTGACCGCCGCCACCGCGCAGGAATACCGCAAGCTGCTCGACCGCGAAGAATGGGTTCCGGGCATCGGCCTGTCCCGCGACTGCTACGAAGTCCACGGCGTGTTCGTGCCGGAAATGGAATTTGACATCGCCGCCGAAGCCCAGCGCCTGCGCGCCGTGATGGACAAGCACGACGCCGTCAACATCTTTATCTCCGAAGGCGCCGGCGTCGAAGCCATCGTCGCCGAACTGCAAGCCAAAGGCCAGGAAGTCCCCCGCGACGCCTTCGGCCACATCAAGCTCGACGCGGTGAACCCCGGCAAATGGTTTGGCGAGCAATTCGCCGCCATGCTCGGCGCGGAAAAGACCCTGGTGCAAAAATCCGGCTATTTCGCCCGCGCCGCCGCGTCCAACGTGGACGACATCCGCCTGATCAAATCCTGCGCAGACTTGGCAGTCGAATGCGCCTTCAAGCGCGAATCCGGCGTCATCGGCCACGACGAAGACAACGGCAACGTGCTGCGGGCGATTGAATTCCCCCGCATCAAAGGCGGCAAGCCGTTCGACATCGACACGCCGTGGTTTGTCCAATTGCTAGGCGAGATTGGGCAGGCCAAGGGCGGGAAGGTTTCGGTTAGCCATTAAGCTTCCCAAAAAAGCCCCTCTCCCTGTGGGAGAGGGGTTGGGGGTAATTCCCATGGAAATACACATAAACCATGACCAAGCGCCAATCCAACAACCCAAAACGCAAGGTAGCTCCTGCCAATTCGCTCAATCAAGAAGAGCAGGATTCCTTGCTGAAAAAATCGCGTTATGTTGGAAGCGCAATTCACAAACGCATACCATCAAACTACGGTTTTCATCCGCCGACTAACCCGCGCCCTAGCAAGGCAGTTTGTGATGATCGTCGCTCAATCCCTCTTCAAGAAGCTCAACGTCTATTTATCGCAGGAATCCGCAAAAGCATGGTTAGCAGATATTGTGAAGAAAACGGCCTACCCAAATATATTTGGGCTGTTGACGAGCAGGGTGAGGCTTACGAAGCAAAGGCCGGGAACGATGGTTATCACGGCTATCGCTTGGATGAAGCATCGGAAAAAATTATGCGTGAACTGGTGTTGACTGAATGGGCGAAAAGATGAGCATGGAATTCACCATTACAATGCAATGGGAGCGTTTATTGGAAGGTTCTGCCGAAGAATGCGCTTGCTTCGGGATGCTGTGTTTCCAGAACAAAGACATATCCTTGTCTGAGGGTATCGACGAATTTGTTGGTCGTAGCCGTCTAGGCCCGCTAGTGTCCGGCTACCCTCTTGCCGAATGGTTGGCTTGGAACTGGTGGCGCTTGACTGTGGAGCCTAGGCAGGAACATGCAACAAGCGATTGGGCGTTCGCCCATCATCTCTCCACGGTTGGAGAAGGCTATTTATGGCCCAATATCACTATTTTCTCAGATCGAGAAAGAACGGCTATTATCGCCAAACCGACACGCCCTCAAGGGTTCGCTGCCTTTCGCTTCACTGCCGACCACATATTGGTATTGCCTTCGCGTAATTTTGAGGCGGCGGTGGATTTTTTTATGGGCCAAATTCAAGGCAAACTGCGGGAAAGTGGCATTCCTGAAACCAACTTTCACCGGATATGGGAGGAAGTCCTCACAGAACGGAAAAATCCTGCTATTGCCGCGAGACGGCGCATCGAAGCGTTGCTCGGCGTCGATCCCGACGAAGGAGATCCTGATCAGGTTGAACAATTGCTAAGTGATGCCAGCCGCCTCGGCACCGAGGCTGTCCAAGAACTGGCGCTCACTCAAATTTCTGGGCAACGCCTGCCAACGGCTGATGAACTGGCAAGCCTGGCAAAGACACGGGGAGGCGAGATTAAATCGGAGAATAGGGTTAAGCTTGCCGCACTTGACTTGCCTCCCTGTGAGCAGATGCCAGCGTGGCAGCGCGGCTACCAAGTGGCGGATGCTCTGCGCAAACAACAGCGATTAGGACATAGACCGCTTACCAATCGTCAACTTGCTGAATTATGTGGGGTTTCAGATGGAATATTAAAATTGAAACCATCAACTGGGGAAGCGGGGTTCTCATTTGGTCTGGATGGCGTCAATAAAACTGGGCGTATTGTGCTTCGTTCAAAATGGGAAAGTAATCGGCGCTTTGATCTTGCGCGCTTGTTGGGCGATCAGCTTGCGTTTGGATTGGACGAACCGCTATCACCTGCAACCGATTCTTCTACATATCGACAAAAGCTGCAACGTGCCTTCGCAGCAGAATTACTCTGTCCTTTCGAGGCTTTAGAAGAGAAACTCAATGGAAATTATTCAACCGAAGCCTGTGATGACGCGGCACATCACTTTAGGGTATCTGAGCGCACGGTTAGAACTTTGCTGGTCAACCACAAACGGCTAGATCGTGACTTTCTGGAAGATGAAGCAGCATAGCCCGCGTAGGATGCGCTGATGTACGAAGCGCATCGCTCGGGGTACTTGTTGTGTTTAATCAACGCGGTAGCCATTGCACTTATCACCGTCAGGATGGTCGTGTCATTACCCTGGTACGGCCACATGGCCAGCGCAAAACTTGCCATGTGGTGAAATTCGCCACTTTGAGAATATTATGTCGTTTATTGAATTACAGGAACGCATCCTTCAAGCAACCCGCCCTCTCATTGAGAACCTGGACATGGGTTGGGCCTATCTGGTTTTGGCCGGGGTGATGGAGATTGGATTCACCAGTTTTCTCAAACTGTCCGACACGTTCACCAAGCTCTGGCCGTCAGTGGGGTTCATCGTGTGCGCCTTGGGCAGCCTTGGCTTGCTTACCCTGGCGCTGAAAACCATCCCCTTGGGGACAGCCTATGCCGTGTGGACGGGCATCGGCGCGTTTGGCACGGCTGTCGTCGGGATTCTGTTCTATGGCGATCCGCATGATATTTACCGCCTGTTTTTTCTGACCCTGCTGATTGCGTCAATTATTGGCTTGAAGTGGGTGTCGGGGGCGTCGGGATAAGGCGGGCGGCAGAGTGCGGCGGCGAATGGATCGTGCCGCACCCTGCGCGCTGGAGGGTGGGTTAACCCGCCTGCGGGATGCGGATTTTTTGTCCGACGAAGATTTTGTCGGGGTGTTTAATCACTTCCCGGTTGGCTTCAAATATCTGCGGGTATTTGGAAGCATCGCCATAAAAGTGTTTGGCAATCGCCGAGAGGGTGTCCCCGCTTTTTATGCTGTAGTATTCGACCGCGCCAGCGCCGGGCGGATCTTCTGGATTCGCCGTGTCGGCCTCGCCCGCCACGGTGATATTGGAAACCACCCGCCCGACGCCCTTGACATTGCCGGCTATCAGCACGGCTTTTTCGACCGCCTCGCTGGAATTGGCGTTTCCGCTCAAGGTGACAAAGCCGTTGGTGAAATCGACTCCCAGGTTTTCAATGCCGGGGTTGTCGGCTTCGATGGCTGTTTTGATACTTCCCGCCGCATCGTCCGCGCCGCTAAACAATTTGTGGCCGATGTCGGTCATGAAATCTAACACGCTCATGTCATTCTCCTGTCATTAGGTTTTTAGCCGGGCAGCTTGCCTTTCAACAAATCCAAACCTTGCGCGAGGAGGTTTGGCTGTTCGGGAACCGTGCCATCCGGGGTCAGGTGGTCGATGATTTGGGGCAGAAACTTGGAAAGTTCGGCAGTGATGTTTTGCAGCGGCAGGCCGGTGCTTTCGGCGAGGCGTTGCAAACTGTCGCCGCCAATGACTTGTTGGATTTGCTCGGCTGAGATGGGCAGGTTTTGGGCGGTGCCGATCCATGACGAAATGATTTCCCCCAGTCCCTGCGCTTGGAAGCGCTGCGCCAAGCCGCTGATGCCGCCGATTTCAGGCTTGTTGAGCAATTTTATGACGGCACCGAGCAATTGTGAACCTTGCTCTGGATTGGCAATCATCTGGGTGACTGTGTCGGTGAGTTGGTCAAATAAGCTCATGTGAGTCTTCCTGGTTGGATATGGGAGGGGATGGGCAGGGATGGATGTTTGCCCCGGCCCAGGATAATCCTATCAGGTTTGGCCGGTTTCCGTCTTGGCTTTTTTGCCAGATTATTATTCCCCGCACAAGCCAAAGACGCTGGCCCGCTATTCCCTCGCTTTGGCTAAAACCAAGCCTCCCGCCAAAACCAAGGCCAAACCCAAAGGCCAGGGGAATAGCTCGGAGTGGGGCCGGTAGTAGCGCTTGTCCCGTTCCACCGGCTCCAACTCATCCAGCATCGCGTAAATCTTCTCCAGTTCCGCCGTGTCGCGGGCGCGGAAATATTTGCCGCCGGTTTTCTCGGCGAGGGCGGTCATAGTTTTCTCGTCCAGATCCTCGGAGGGGTTCACTCTGCGCGAACCGAAAAAATCGCGCACGATCATTTCGTCCGCGCCCACGCCGATGGTGTAGATTTTCAGCTTTTCCTTGGCGGCCAGCTCGGCGGCTTGCAGGGGCTGCACCGCGCCCGCCGTGTTGGCCCCGTCGCTGAGCAAAATCAGGACGCGCTGGTTTTCCGGGTTGTCGCGCAGGCGCTTGACCCCTAGGCCGATGGCGTCGCCGATGGCAGTTTTTTCGCCGGCCAGGCCGATGGCGGATTCTTCCAGCAGGGTATGCACGGTCTTGCGGTCGAAGGTGAGCGGGGCTTGCAGGTAGGCGCGGTCGCCGAACAGGATCAGGCCGATGCGGTCGCCTGCGCGGCGTTCGATGAATTCCCCGGCCACCGCCTTGGTGGCGGTGAGGCGGTCAACCTCCCGGCCTTTCAGCTTGAAGTCGCGGATGTCCATGCTGCCGGACAGATCCACCGCCAGCATCAGGTCGCGCCCGCTCATCGCCAGTTCGATAGGTTCGCCCAGCCATTGCGGGCGGGCCGTAGCCGTCACCAGCAAGATCCAAGCGCAAACGGCCAGCCACAGGGTGCCGGGCTGGCTGGTGGAAACCGCTTGGGCGGCGGGCAGGTCTTGCAGTTCCGCCAGAAAAGGGGCGCGCAAGGCGGCCTGACGGGCGGCATCGCTGGCGGTGAGGAAGCGGCGCGCGGCCCAAGGCAGGGGCAGGGCGAGGAAGGCCCAAGGCCAGGCAAATTCGATCATGGTTGGCTGTCCCCGCCGTCGGTCGGCGGTCTGGCAAAGCGCCGGGGATCTGCTTGGCCAGCGGGCGGGGTGTCCTGGGCTTGCGGCGCGGCCTTTTCGATGGCCTCGGGGATTGGCCTGTCCGTGTGGGAGCGCTTGTCCCGCCGTCTCGTCGAGGTTCGCGTCTTGGCCTTGCCGGGTTTTTGCAGCCCCTTGATCCATGCCCGGCAGAGTACGAACAGCGCGTCCAAATCGGCTTGGAACTCACGCCGGTAGGGGGCTTCGATCAACAGCCGCCCGACACCTGCGCTGAAATCCTTGCCACGCCCCGCCGAGGCGCGGTCGAGGAAGGCCAGCCATTCCTTCCCCACCAGGCCGGCGACTTGCTCACGCGGGTAAACGCTGAGGCAGGCCCGCCGCAGCAGGATGGCGAGGCGCTGGACTTTCTCGCGCCCGTCCGCGTCGCTGCGGGCGATGGCTTCCAGTTCTTGCAAAGCCAGTTTTTTCACCGTCTTGCGGCGCAGCCACCGCCACAGCCAGACCAACAAGAGCAGCAGGGCGGGGACGCCGACCAGCAGCAGCCACCAGCCGGGGGCCGGAGGCCACCCGCCGACGGGGGCGGGAAGATGGATGTCGCGCAGGGGCAGTTCAGGTTCCATGGCATCAACGGGAAGGATGGCCGACGCGCAGGCTGTCCCGCAACACGGACAGCGGGTCGTCGGTGGTCAGGCAGGGAATGAAGCGCATCCGCTGCTGGCGGGCAATCTGCGCGATGGACTCTCGGCGGCGCTGGAAGCGTTCCGCGTGGGCGGCGGCGGCGGCGGGCGAGGCGTCTAGCGACAGTTCGCTTTGCCCGTGGGCGAAGCGGTAGCGCCCGCTGGCCGGCAGTTGGCTTTCCAACGGGTCGGACAGGAACGCCAAGGCCACGTCGCAATGGCGGCGCAGGCGCAGCAGGCTGAACTCGCCGGCCGCGCCCAGCCCGCGAAAATCGCTGAACACGAACACCAGACTGCCGGGCCGGGCGTGGTGGACCAGCCGGGCCAGCGCCTCGTCCAGCCCGCTGCCCGTCGCGCCGCCGCCGACCGGCTCGGCGTCCGCCAGCTTTTGCAGCAGATGCAGCACGGCGCGCCGGCCATGCTCGGGTTTCAGCTCGACCCCGCCGGTTTCGGTGAAGACTTGCCCGCCGACGCGGTCGCCGTGGCGTTGGGCGCTCCAGGCGGTGAGCGCGGCGAGGCGGGCGGCTTGGACATATTTGAACACGCCACGGGTGGCGAAAAACATCGCGGCGCGGGCGTCCACGGACAGGAACACCGGGCGCTCGCGCTCCTCGCGGAACAGCTTGGTGTGCGCATTGCCGGTGCGGGCGGTGACCTTCCAGTCGAGGTTGCGGGCGTCGTCGCCGGGGGTGTAGATCCGGGTTTCGTCGAACTCCATGCCCCGGCCTTTGAAGCTGGACAAATAGTTGCCGCCCTGCGCGGCACGGACGCCGGCGTGGCGCAGTTTCAGCCCGCCTGCGGATTCGTTGAGGCGGACCAAGCCCGGCAGGGTGGCGCGGATGATTTCTTCCTTTTCGGCTAAATGCTTGGAAGTCATGTGGGGGCTTATGGTTTTGCGTGCTTGGCCTGTGCTTCAGATTTCCCCGCGTAGCGGTTTGCCAGCGTTCGGGCGCTCAATCCAGATCAAACTTAGTTTCGTAATTTTGCTTCAGGCCGGGGTCTTGCTCTTCTTTGAGCAGCAGGCAATTCCCCACCGCCAGCCGTTCGATGTTCGTGCCCATGAAGCAGCGGAAGGCGTCTTCCGGCGTGCCGACGATGGGTTCGCCGCGCACGTTGAAGCTGGTGTTGACGATCACCGGGCAGCCGGTTTTGTCCTTGAATTTCGCAATCAAGGCATGGTAGCGCGGATTGGTTTCGGCATGGACAGTCTGGATTCTGGCCGAATAATCAACATGGGTCACGGCGGGGATGGACGAGCGCGGGACGTTCAGCTTTTCGATGCCGAACAAGGCTTGTTGCGCCTCGGTCATCGGGATGCGCGTGTTTTCCGCCACATCCGCCACCAGCAGCATGTACGGGCTGTCGCCGTCCAATTCAAACCAGTCCGCCACGTCTTCCCGCAGCACGGACGGGGCGAAGGGGCGGAACGACTCGCGGTATTTGACCTTCAAGTTCAACACCGATTGCATGGCGGGCGAGCGGGCGTCGCCCAGGATCGAGCGCCCGCCCAGGGCGCGGGGGCCGAATTCCATGCGGCCTTGGAACCAGCCCAGCGCCTTTTCCTCGGCCAAGGCGCTGGCGCAGGCGTCGATAATCCCCGCGTCGTCGAGGACGTGGAAGCGCGCGCCGGCCGCCCGCAAACGTTGTTCGATGTCGGCCTGCCCGAATTGCGGCCCCAGGTAAGAGCCTTGCATGGCATCCCGGCCAAGGCCGGCCACCTTTCTCGGCTGGCCCTTGTGCAAATAATACCCGGCCAAGGCCGCGCCCAAGGCGCCGCCCGCGTCGCCGGCGGCTGGTTGTATCCAAATATTCTCAAAACTGCCGTCGCGCAGCAGTTTGCCGTTGGCGACGCAATTGAGCGCCACACCGCCGGCCAGGCAAAGGTTTGGCAGGCCGGTTTCCTGGGCGATGGAGCGGGCCAGGCGCAGCACCACCGTTTCGGTGACGGCCTGGATCGAGGCGGCTAGATCCATTTCCCGTTGCGTCAGACGCTCCTCGGGTTTGCGCGGCGGTCCGCCGAAGAGTTTGTCGAATTTGGCGTTGGTCATCCTCAGACCGGCGCAATAGTCGAAATACGACATATCCAGCCGAAACGAGCCGTCGTCTTTAAGGTCGATGAGATTCTCCATAATCACATCGGCATAGCGGGGTTCGCCATAAGGGGCCAGCCCCATGACTTTATACTCGCCGGAATTCACCTTGAAGCCGGTGTAATAAGTGAACGCCGAGTACAGCAATCCTAGCGAATGTGGGAAATGGATTTCCTTGACGACTTGCAATTGATTGCCACGGCCTAGGCACAAGGAAGTCGTGGCCCATTCGCCGACGCCGTCCATGGTCAGCACGGCGGCTTCCTCGAAAGGTGAGGGATAAAACGCGCTGGCGGCGTGGCTGAGATGGTGTTCGGAAAACAATAGCCGTCCGGCCCAGTCGAACGTTGGCGCAAACTTTTTCAGTTCCTTGTGCAGTAAATCCTTCAAGAATAACTTTTCCCGCAGCCATAGGGGTATCGCCAGGCGAAAAGAGGAAAAGCCTCGCGGCGCGAAAGCCAGATAGGTTTCCAGCAGGCGCTCGAACTTCAGGAAAGGCTTGTCGTAGAACACGACATAATCGACTTGCTCCAGCGTGATCCCCGCCGCGTCCAGGCAATACTCGATGGCGCGCAGCGGAAACCCGGAGTCGTGTTTTTTGCGGGTGAAGCGCTCTTCCTGGGCCGCCGCCACGATGGCACCGTCGCAGACCAGCGCCGCCGCGCTGTCATGGTAAAACGCGGATATGCCGAGTACGCGCATGGCCTTGCTTAAAATAAGGTGTAAATGAATGGCGCGACAGCCGAGCCTTGGGCCAGCACCAGCAAGCCGCCAATCAGCAGCATGGCGATGATAATCGGCAGCAGCCAAAACTTCTTGCGCACACGCAAGAAGCGCCATAACTCAACAATAATACTCATCAAAAACCTCAAAATTGATCTTGCAAACTTTCCGGGGCGGGGCCGGGCGGGGTGCGGGGTATCCAATAGGATGGTGCCTTGGGGTCTAGGCGCAGGCGCAACGGGTCGCCGCCGAACAGCCTCATCAACAAACCCACAGGCGTGAACACCGCCAGGAATAGCACACCTAAAATGACCGGGCTGACAATCGTATGCAGCAACAGGCCAAACCGGGTCCAAACCCAGTTCAGCGGGGACAGAGCCTTGGGGAAAATCAGCGCGAACAGCAGAAAAACCACGCTGGCCGCGACAAATAATAGCGCCACGCCATGGGATGCCCATTCAGGATGGGCGGACAAGAACGGGCAGCCATCAACGGGCAAGGTGAATTTCAGGAAACGCGGAAGTTTGGCGAAATAATCCAGAATGGCGAGTATCAAAAAGAAACCGCTAAACACCAAGCCAAAAC
>CAZOTR010000042.1:0-8937 GCA_964582755.1 uncultured Methylococcaceae bacterium
GAGGCGGAGTATCTGTACGGCCACACGGCGCGTCTGATTGAAGCCTTGAAAAAGCGCGGGGTGCCAGAAGGCTTGATTGAAGAGGCGGAGCGGGAGGCGGGACAAGGGCATCCTGTCGGTGCGAATCCCGCCTCACTGCCGGACAACGAGAGAACCGCCGCCCGGCATTGTCCCCTATCCCGCTTCAATCCAAATCCAAATCCTTCAAATAAGCCCTGAAGCTCTCCTTCAACTCATCATGCTTCAGCCCCTGCTCGACGGTGGCGATCAAATAGCCCAGCTTGGAGCCGCAGTCATAGCGCTTGCCGTGGAACTCGTAGGACAGCACCGGCTCTTCTTTCAGCAGCAAGGCGATGGCGTCGGTGAGTTGGATTTCGCCGCCGGCGCCCCGCGTCACTTCGTCCAGCTTGTCGAAGATGGCCGGGGTGAGGATATAGCGCCCGACCACCGCGAGGTTGGACGGCGCTTTTTCGGGCTTGGGCTTTTCGACGATCTCTTCCACCCGGCCCAGATGGTTGCCGATGGAACTGGAGCGGACGATGCCGTAGCTCTGCGTCTCGGAGGGGTCGATGCGCTCCACCCCGAGCAGCGAGCATTGCCATTCGTCGAACACCTTGACCATCTGGCTCAGGCAGCCTGAGGCGTTGTCGTCGATCATGTCGTCGGCCAGGATGACGGCGAAAGGCTCGTCGCCGATGACCGCCCTGGCGCGGCCCACCGCGTGGCCCAGGCCCAGCGCCTCCGCCTGGCGGATATGCACACAGGTGACATGGGGCGGGACGATGTTCTGCACGATTTTCAAAGTTTCGGTCTTGCCGCGCAACGCCAGTTCATTTTCCAGCTCGTAGGCCTTGTCGAAATGGTCTGAGATGGCCCGCTTGCTGCGTCCGGTGATGAACACCAAGACTTCGACGCCGGCGGCCACGGCCTCCTCCACGGCGTATTGGATCAGCGGCTTGTCCACCACCGGCAGCATTTCCTTCGGGTTGGCCTTGGTCGCGGGCAGGAAGCGGGTGCCCAGGCCCGCCACCGGGAACACGGCTTTCTTGATGGTTTTTTTCATTTTTTCTACAGTCCTGTCGTTTGGGTTTGTGGGGTTGTTTTGTCCAAGCGCCGCGCCGGTTCGCCCCGGCAAGCTTCTTGGAATATAGTAGCCATTTTGGCTGGCACTGTGTTAAATCCGGCTTAAGGGCGGCACCAAGATTGGCCCGCCACCGGGCACAGCCCCGCGCCCACACGAAAAACCCCGCGACCCTTGCGGGACGCGGGGTTTTGGACAGCGCAAGACCTAAGGTCTTAAGCGGCGAAGTTCTGCGCGGCGAACTCCCAGTTCACCAGGCTCCAGAAGGCTTCGACGTACTTCGGACGCAGGTTGCGGTAGTCGATGTAATAGGCGTGTTCCCACACATCGCAGGTCAGCAACGGCGTCTGGCCCGCAGTCAAAGGGCAACCGGCATTGCTGGTGCTGACCAGGGCGAGGCTGCCGTCGGCGTTCTTCACCAACCACGCCCAGCCGGAGCCGAAGGTGGTGACTGCGGTCTTGGTGAACTCCGCCTTGAAATTCTCAAACGAGCCAAAAGCCTGGACGATGGCCGCGGCCAGCGCGCCGGTCGGCTCGCCGCCGCCGTTGGGGGACAGGCTGTTCCAGTAGAACGTGTGGTTCCAGATCTGGGCGGCGTTGTTGAAGATGCCGCCGGACGATTTTTTGACGATGTCTTCCAGGGACTGGCTCTCGAATTCGGTGCCGGCAATCAGGTTGTTCAGGTTGGTGACATAGGTCTGGTGGTGCTTGCCGTAGTGGAACTCCAGCGTTTCGGCGCTGATGTGCGGTTCCAGGGCGTTCTTTTCATACGGCAAAGGGGGAAGCACATGGGTCATGGAAGTCTCCTTGAGGGTTGGGGAAAATCGTCGATGCCGGACAGCTTGAGCTTAGACCTTCCGGCAATAACCAAGTAAAATACTATGAAATAACAGTCTAGCACTACCTGCCTGCGAGAGCAAAGCCCGTTGCCGGCTTTGCATTTCGGCACATGTTGCGTATTCTGTGGCGCTTTTATGCCCGATAGCAGCCCGGCCCGTCTGGTCCCGGCAACGGACGCCAGCCCCCGGCGACGGCAGGCCCGGCGGAGATGGGGCCGCGTCTTTCATGGCGCCGGCCAGCATTCTTTTCAACGGACAGACTATATAAAAGCGGGCAATCGTATACAATACAATTAAAATATACTAATTGTTTCCATAACCAACATAGTTGAAGGTCTGTCCCTATGGATAAACTTACCAGCATGGTCGTGTTCACCAAGGTCGCCAAGGCCGGCAGCTTCGCCTCCGCCGCCAAGGAGCTTGGGCTGTCCCGCGCCATGGCCACCAAGCATGTCATGCAGCTTGAAAACAGCCTGGGGATACGGCTGCTCAACCGCACCACGCGCAACCTCAGCCTGACCGAGGTGGGCGCGGTTTACCTGGAACGCTGCCTGCAAATCCTCGACGACATCGAGGAGACCGAACTGGCGGTCACCCGGTTGCAAACCGAGCCACGCGGCACTTTGAAAGTGAATTCCGCGCCGTTTTTTGGCGCCTACCACCTCGCGCCCGCCATCGCCGCCTACCACGACATTTTCCCCGACGTGAACGTCGAACTGATGTTGCAGGCCGGCTATGTGGATTTGATCGAGGAAGGCTTCGACCTGGCCATCCATCTGGACAACTTGCACGACTCCAGCCTGATCGCCCGCCGCCTAGGCAGTTCGCAGCGCGTGGTCTGCGGTTCGCCGAACTATTTCAAAAAACACGGGACGCCCGCCACCCCCGAAGATCTGAAAAAGCACAACTGCTTGATCAACTCCGCCCTGCCGCCACGCGACCAATGGCAGTTCAGCGAACCGGAGAGCGGCAAGACCACCGTCGTCAAGGTGGCAGGCACCATGCAGGCAAACGTCGCCGACGCCATCCGCATGGCGGCCATCAACGGCCTGGGGCTGGCGCTATTGCCTACCTACATGGCCGGCCAGGATCTGCGCAAGGGCCGTTTGCAAGCGGTGTTGAAGCACTACATTCCAGCACCCATGGAAATCCACGCCGTCTATCCCCACCGCAAGCATCTGTCCGCCAAGGTCAGGACTTTCGTGGATTTCCTGCACGAGCGCTTCCATCCCACGCCGTATTGGGAAGATTGGGCCGCAACCCAGGATTGAGGCGTTTGCCAGCGCGTAGGCCATCTAAACTGTGGAGGTGTCAAGGCTATGCCCGTGGAAATCGAGCGCAAATTCCTGCTGCGGGGCGACGGCTGGCGGCAAGCCGCCCACGACGCCCAGCGCCTGCGCCAAGGCTATCTCAACAACGAGACACGTTGTTCGGTGCGGGTGCGCACCAGCGCCGAGCGCGGCTGGCTGAACATCAAAAGTGCCACCCTAGGCGCGCAGCGGCAGGAGTTCGAATACGAAATCCCCCTAGACGAGGCCAACCAGATGCTGGACACGCTAAGTCTAAAGCCGCTGATCGAGAAAACGCGCCATTTCGTCAACGTGGGGCCGCATGTCTGGGAAATCGACGAATTCGAGGGCGACAACGCCGGACTGGTGGTGGCCGAGATCGAACTGGACCACCCTGACGAGGCATTTGCAAAGCCCGATTGGGTGGGCGAGGAAGTCACCCACGACGTGCGCTATTACAACACCAGCCTGAGCCGGCACCCCTTCAAGGATTGGGCGCAAGGCGGCTAAGGGCTGGCGTGACATACCGGGGAACTGCCATGACCTTCTTGCTCGCGCTCATTCTGATCCTGTTCGCACTAGCCGCCTATGTCGGCTTCCGCCTGCCCAAGACCCATGTCGCCGCCAGCCGCATGCGCCTGCCCGCCCCGGTCGACGAAGTCTGGGACGCGGTGGTCGATTTCGCCGCCTATCCGAAATGGCGTCCCGGCTTGGCCCGCGTCGAGGCCGGCCCGGAAATCGACGGCCACCCGACGTGGTACGAATACTGCGGCCCGAGGATAAAAGTCCAGCTCCAGTTTGCCGAATTCAACCCGAAAACGCGCTTGACGACCCGCCTGGTGGGCGACCAACTGCCTATTTTCGGCGCTTGGGCGTATGAGTTCGCCTCGGACGGAGACGGCACCGTCCTCACCATCACCGAGAGCGACAAAATTTACAACCCGCTGTTGCGGGTCTTTTCGCGCTTCATTTTCCCCCACCACGCCGCCATGGACGTGTTTTTGATCGCCCTGGCCCGCTATTTCGACGGCGACGGCAGCCCGGAACACCTAAGCCTGAGGCTAGGCGACTCGGCCTAAAGGGATTCCGTCCCACCCACTTGCCAGCGAAACCGCCATGTTCGACCCGTCGCAACCTGCCAACCGCCGGACTTTCCTGAAAGTCGCCACCTACTTTGAAAGCAGCCTGGTGCTTGCCGCCTATCTCATCGGCTGGCTGGCCGATGTGGACCCTCTAGCGGACCTGCGCCTGCAAGCGGACGTCCTGCTGTGGGGCTTGGCCGGCACGGTTCCGCTGTACCTGCTGTTCCTGGTGAGCTACCACCTGCCCGCAGGCGGCTTGCAAGCCATCAAACGCTTTCTCATCGACCATCTGGGGCCATTCCTCGACGCCTGCCATTGGACCGGCCTGCTGTATCTCGCCTTGCTGGCCGGGGTCACCGAGGAGATACTCTTTCGCGGCCTGTTGCAACCCCTGCTGGAATCCCACTGGGGCTGGCCGGCGGGCCTTATTGCCAGCAACATCTTGTTTGCCTTGGCCCACAGCATCACTCCGCTTTACGCCCTGCTGGCCGGACTCACCGGCCTGTACCTCGGCATCAGTCTGGACTTCGGCGGCGGACGCAATTTGCTGACCCCCATTTTCATCCACGCGCTTTACGACTTTCTCGCCTTCTTGGCCGTGGCACGGACCTACCGGGCCGAAAACGGCATGGTTTTTTAATGGTTTTTTAAAAAGTTTAGCCCGCTGCCAGCCTCGCCCTCACCCGCCGCAAATCCTCCTCGGTGTCCACGCCCGCCTCCGGGGCGCTGTCCACCGGCATGACGAGGATGCGTTCGCCCATCCAGAGGATGCGCAATTGCTCCAGGGATTCGATGGCTTCCAAGGGCGAAGGCGGCCAAGCCACATAGCGGCGCAAGAAACCCACCGAATAGGCATAAATGCCAATATGGCGCAGCCAGGGAAAGCCCTCGGGCAGCTCTCCCTCGGGCGCGGCGAAGGCATCGCGGTGCCAAGGAATCGGGGCGCGGCTGAAATAAAGGGCATGGCCGTCGCGGTCCAGCACCACTTTCACCGCGTGGGGATTGAAGATTTCCGCGTAGGTTCGGATGGGCGCGGCGAGGGTGGCGACTTCCGCCACATCCTGCCGCGCCAGCAGGCGGGCGAGGCGGCGTTTCAGATCCGGCGGAATCAAAGGCTCGTCGCCTTGCAGGTTGACGACGATGGCCTGATCCGGCCAGCCCAGGAGGTCGGCGGCTTCGGCGATGCGCTCGGTGCCGCTGCTGTGGTCCTGCCGGGTCATCACCGCCCGCACCGGCAAGCCGGCCACGGCTTCGACGATGCGCTCGTCGTCGGTGGCAACCACCACTTCGCCAGCCCCGGCCTGCAACGCGCTCTCACACACATGGACGATCATTGGCCTGCCGGCGATGTCCAGCAGCGGCTTGCCCGGAAGGCGGCTGGAGCCGTGGCGGGCGGGGATGACGATCTTGAAATCAACCATCAATCCACCAACGCTGAACGGTGCTTGGCGAGGGCGTCGTATTCCTCCAGGCTGATCGTGCGGGCCTCGTTTTCCAGCATCACCGGAATCCCGTCGCGGATGGGGTAAGCCAGCCGGTCGGCCTTGCAAATCAATTCCTGTTCGTCTTTCTTGTAGACCAACTCGCCCTTGCACAGCGGGCAGACCAGGATTTCAAGCAGTTTTTTGTCCATCGCGTTTAACCTTCAGTAATTGCAGTAATTTTTCGCCAAAAGCCAGTGGCAGTTGGGCCTTGATCGGCACAGCCCATAGCCGCCCGTCGGCAAAGCCACGGCATTTCACCGCGTCCTTTTCGGTCATCAATACCAGGGCGTCGTCCGTCCCCAAATCCTCCGGGCGGTAGCGGTGATGGTCGGGGAAGGCGCGTTCTTCAAAGCTCAAGCCAGCCGCCCGCAAATCGGCGAAGAAGCGCTGCGGAAAGCCGATGCCGGCGACGGCGCGCAGTTTCAGCCCGGCGAAATCCGCCAGCGGCCTGCGCAGGCCTGCGTCGGCCAAGTTCACCGCCTCGCCCGCCAGCAGGGAGAGCGGGTATTCGCCATCGGTAGGCACGCCTCCCCGGCACACGACCAAATCCACCTCGGCCAAACGCCGCGCCGGTTCGCGCAACGGCCCGGCGGGCAGGCAGAAGCCATTGCCGAAGCGCCGCTCGCCGTCCACCACGGCAATCTCCACATCCCGCGCCAAGGCGTAATGTTGCAGGCCGTCGTCGGCGATGAGGATGTCGCAGTCATGCGCCGCCAGCAGCGCCCGGCCAGCCTCGGCGCGGAGGGGAAAGACCGTCACCGGGCAACCCGTGCGCCGGGCGATCAACACCGGCTCGTCGCCCGCCTCCGCCGGGTCGCTGTCCGCGCCCACCGCCAAGGGCCGCTCCTGCTTGCGCCCGCCGTAACCCCGGCTGACCACACCCGGCTTGTAGCCCGATGCCGTCAAAAATTCCGCCAGCCAGATGGTCAGCGGCGTCTTGCCAGTGCCGCCGACGGTGAGATTGCCCACCACGACGACCGGCACCGGCAGGCGCTGCGCGGACTTCCAGCCCTTGCGGTAAGCCATCCGCCGCAAAGCCACAGCCCCGCCAAACAACGCCGACAGCGGCACCAGCCCCAACGGTGGTTTAGTCCCGTACCAACGGCGTTGCAGCCACGCAGCCAAGCCCATGCTGCCCCGCGCCTATTTCGCGGCCACGGCGTGGCTGAAGGTGATATGCACAAAACCCAGTTGCCCGGCGGCATCCAAGGCGCTGACCACGAATTGGTGCTGGGCGGCCTTGTCGGCGTTGATGGTCACCAACGGGTCTTTGTTGTCCCCGGCGGCCTCCCGCAAGGCTTTTTTCAAGGTGTCCATCTGGCTGTTGACGAGCTGGCGGCCGTTGATGAAATAACGCCCGTCCGCCTTGATCGCCACATCTATGCCCTGGTCATTCTCCTCCACCTGCCCGCTGGCCTCGGGCAAATGGATGTGCAACGCCCCCTCGCGGCTGAACGTGGTGGTCAGCACCAGGAAGATCAGCAACACGATCAACACGTCGATCAGCGGAATCAGGTTCAATTCCGGCTTGTTTTTGGCCCTGGGGCGGAAGTTCATGCCGGTTCCTCGCGTTCGCCATGCATCCGCTCGACCAAATGCAAAGCCTCCTCTTCCAGGCGCAAAGCCAGATCGTCCACCCGCCCGTCGAAATAACGGTGGAACATCAGGCTGGGGATGGCCACGGCCAAGCCCGAAGCGGTGGTGATGAGGATTTCCGAAATGCCGCCGGCCAGATGCATGGGATTGCCCACCCCGGTGCTTTCGGAAAACGTCGAGAACACTTTAATCATGCCCAGGACGCTGCCCAACAAACCCAGATACGGCGAGATCGAGGCGATGGTGCCCAAGGTGTTCAAATAGCGACCCATGTGGTGGACCGCCGCCCGCCCGGCCTGCTCGATGCTTTCCTTCATCACCTCCCGCCCATGGGGATAGTTCAAAATGCCGGCGGCCAGCACCGCCCCCAACGGGGATTCGAGGCGCATTTGGCGGATGTGCGAGGCGTCAAGCTGGTTCTTGCGGTACAAGTTCCACACCTGCGCCCCCAGATGGCGGGGCATGATCTTTTCCGTCCGCAAAGACCAGAACCGTTCGCCAATGATCCCCATGGCGACAATGGAGCAAATGATGATGGGCCACATGACCCACCCGCCGGCGATGATGATTTCAAACACGCTGATTCACCTTAAAAATCCCGATCCTGAAAAGTTGGCGGCATTTTAACCCACAACCGCCCTCCCCGGCTTCTCCACCCAGATCCAAACAATCAGCCAAGCCAGCAAGCACAAGCCCGCCGCCGCGCCGAACACAAACACCGGCCCCAGCCCCGCCCACACCTCGCCGCTGGCATAACTGCCCAGCATCCCGCCCAAACCAAAGCTCAGGCTGCTGTACAGCGCCTGGCCCCTGCCCTGGTGGGGCCAGGCAAAATGGCGGTGGATGAACTGGATCGCCGCCACATGGGTGGCGCCGAAGCTGGCCGCATGCAGCACCTGGGCGAATGCCAAGGCGGCGACCTGGTCCACCCAGCCGGCAATCAGCCACCACCGCAACACGCTCAAGGCAATGCCGGCCAACAGCACCGCCCGCAAGCTAAAGCGCTTGAACACCTCGTGCAGAAAGCTAAACAAAAGGATTTCCGCCAATATCCCCAACGACCACAGCAAGCCGGTCTGCCCGGCGTCATAGCCGTGTTCCTTGAGATACACCGAAAAAAACGTGTAATACGGCCCGTGGGCGATTTGGATCAGCAGGCAGGCGAGGAAAAAAGCGACAACCCCAGGGCGGCGCAAAATCGCCGCGAGCGACCCCGCCGCGCCGCCTTGGCCTCGCACCGAACGCCCCGGCAACAGCAAGGCGACCAACCCCATGCCGATGAACAAACCCAAAATAAGCACGGGCAGGCAGCCGATCACCACCACCGTATCCAAGGCCCAACCCACAGCGGCCACGGCGGCGACGAAACCAATCGAACCCCAGATGCGGATGCGGCTGTAACGGTGGGAATCGTTGTGCAAATAGCTTAAGGTCACCGCCTCGAACAGCGGCATCGACGCGTTCCAAAAGAATCCCAACAGCAACGTGACCAGCGCCAACCCAGCGAAACCATTCCCCCAAAACACCAAGCCAAAGCTGGCGACAGCTAGGCAGGAGGAAACCCGG
>CAZOTR010000042.1:9037-19306 GCA_964582755.1 uncultured Methylococcaceae bacterium
ATTCCCCCAAAACACCAAGCCAAAGCTGGCGACAGCTAGGCAGGAGGAAACCCGGGTCAACAAGACGTTGCGGCCGGTATGGTCCGCCAGCCAGCCCCAAAGATTCGGCGAAATGACCTTGGTGGCGGGCAGAATCGCCATCAACTGGCCGATTTGGGCGTGGCTGAATCCCAAGGATTGCAGATACAGCGCCCAATAAGGCAGCAGCGCGCCCAGCGCGGCGAAATAGAAAAAATAAAAGCCGGACAGCCGCCAGTAAGGCAGCTTGGGGGGGGCGGGCATTAGAATCCTGGCGTGGATAACATCCCTTTACAGGATGTTATCTCTAAAACAAATGTTATCTATAAAATGCAAGGCACTCGCTTCAAGCAAGGTCCGCCGGTATCGGCCTCAATTCCGTCACCACATCGCCATTCTGCGCCCGGTGCCGCAGATAATGGTCCATCAGCACAATCGCCATCATCGCCTCGGCAATCGGCGTGGCGCGGATGCCCACGCAAGGATCGTGGCGGCCCTTGGTGACCACCTCCACCGGCTCGCCGCGCACATTCACCGAACGCCCCGGCAGATGCAGGCTGGAAGTGGGTTTTAAGGCGATGCTGGCGACAATATCCTGGCCCGATGAAATACCCCCCAAAATACCGCCGGCATGGTTGCTCAAAAAACCTTCCGGGGTGATTTCGTCGCGGAACTGGGTGCCCTTGGCCTCCACGCAGCCAAAACCGCCGCCGATCTCCACGCCCTTCACCGCGTTGATGCTCATCAAGGCATAAGCCAGCTCGGCGTCCAAGCGGTCAAAAATCGGCTCGCCCAGCCCTGGAGGAACCCCGGTGGCGACGACTGTGATTCTCGCGCCGATGGAATCACCCTCCTTGCGCAAGGCGTCCATATACGCCTCCATCTCCGGCACTTTGTCCGGGTCCGGGCAGAAAAACGCATTATTGCCGACCTCCTCCCACAGCAGTTTCTCAGCCTTGATCGGCCCAAGCTGGGACAGATAGCCACGAATCTCCACGCCCAGCCGTTCTTGCAGATATTTCTTGGCGATACCCCCGGCAGCGACGCGCATCGCCGTTTCCCGCGCCGAAGAACGCCCGCCGCCCCGGTAATCGCGGAAACCATATTTCATATGGTAGGTGTAATCCGCATGGCCGGGGCGGAACTGTTCGCTGATATTGGAATAATCCTTGGAGCGCTGGTCGGTGTTCTCGATCAACAAACCAATCGGCGTGCCGGTGGTCTTGCCCTCAAACACGCCGGAGAGGATCTTCACCTCGTCCGCTTCGCGCCGTTGCGTGGTATATCTTGAAGTGCCGGGTTTGCGCCGGTCCAAATCGCCTTGAATATCCGCCGCGCTGAGTTCCAGCCCCGGCGGGCAGCCATCCACAATGCAGCCCAAAGCCGGGCCATGGCTTTCGCCGAAAGTGGTGACGGTGAACAACTTGCCTATGGTGTTTCCTGACATTTTTTCCTCGTTCCCACGCGCCAGCCAAGGGAATGGATTGTGGCGCGCCGCGCCCTGTTTATCGTGTTTATGTGGGAATGCCGCCGCCCGCTACCCATCCCGCCGTTCTAGCGGCTTGCCCGCCAACGCCTCCACCTCCGCCAGCGGCAAGCCGGTAGCCGCCGCCACTTGGGCAGCCGTCAAGCCCATACCCAGAAGATTTTGCGCAATCGCCACAGATTGATCCCGCGCACCTTTTTGTTGTCCCTCTTTAATCCCCTCTTTAATCCCCTCTTTAATTCCTTTTTTAATTCCTTTTTCAAGCCCTTTTTCCATGCCTATCCGATAAGTTGCCAATTTTTCAACGTCGATGGCCAGCATTTTCAACTCCTCGCCTATGTCTATGTTTAAATCGCGGTTGCTTCCTAGAATGTCGAGCATATCCACATATTCCCTGAGGCGCGGTGGATTGTCCGCGTAACGCTCAAGCAAGCGGACCAAGATGATATGGATGACTTCCCTAGGCAGACGGTTTTTGAAATCACACAGTATCGCCAACACCCAAGCATCGGGAGATTCCTGCCGCAAGAAATCATCACAATCCACCCCCTGCATGTCGATGATGCGATAGCGGTAACTAATATCCGGCCTGTCCAAACGGTCAGCCATAGTCAATCGCTGTTTACCGATGTAGACCAGATATTGCCGTAGCGGCATATCCCGGTGTTCCAACAATATGTCGGTCAAATACCGCAACATGCGCAGCGGCATGGAAGAATCGTTGCCGTTCTGTATCTCTATGTGCAGAAGCAATGTCTCGCCGTCCAACAGCGTGGCTTTGGCGACCAAATCAGCCCGCCGCTCCTCGACGCGCTGCCGCTCGGTTTCCACGAGTTCGACGCGGGCGACCGGCAGGCCGAATAAATAGGTGGCGAAATCCTTGACCAGATTTTTGAGCATGCGCTTGGAAATGATGTCTTTGTCGCCCACGGAACACCGAAAATATGCCTAGCCCATCGCTAAATATGCCGACAAAAATGCGCCGGACGCGCTTGATGTGTCGCATACCCCCGCGCATCCGCGCAAACCGGGCCTATTGTAAGGGCTGGACCGCGCCGGTCAAAGCGACGGCACGGCAACCGGCAATTTTCAGTTCGGCCCGAACCCTCACGACTCCGCCAGCCAAGCCACACATGGCAACCGGGCAGCGTCATAAGTGCTTGATAGAAGGCAAGCCTCCCGCCCGGCGCTTGCGCCGGTTCCACGCGGGCAGGCCACGCCGCCGTTTGCCCGCCCTTCCCGACTCGCCAATGCCCCGCCGCCCCGTTTACACTATGCGCGGCATCGCATCGGCGATGCGGATGCCGGCACTTTGCCGACCGGGGACGGCCAAGCGCCCAAACCGCGTCCCGGCACGAACTTTTGACTGGGCACCATGAGACTGAACAAATTCATCAGCGAAACCGGGATCTGTTCCCGCCGCGAGGCGGACGAGTGGATCGCCCAGGGCCGCGTGAGCATCAACGGCGTCAGGGCGCAACTGGGCAGCCAAGTCGGCGAAGGCGACGAGGTGCGGGTTGACCGGCAGCGCATCGGCGCGAAGCCCAAGCCGGTCTACATCCTGCTGAACAAGCCGGTGGGCGTCACTTGCACCACCGAGAGGCATGTCCACGGCAACATCATCGACTTCGTCGGCCACGCGGAGCGGATCTTCCCGGTCGGCCGCTTGGACAAGGATTCCGAAGGGCTGATCCTGCTGACGAATAACGGCGACATCATCAACCGCTTGCTGCGCTCGGAAAACCATCATGAAAAGGAATATGCCGTGACCGTCGACAAGCCGGTGACCGAGATTTTCCTCAAACGGATGGCGGGGGGGGTGCGCATCCTCGGCACGGTGACCAAGCCTTGCAAAATCACCCAGACGGGCAAGTGCGAGTTTAGGATCATCTTGACCGAAGGACTGAACCGGCAAATCCGCCGCATGTGCGAAGTGTTTGGCTACTCCGTGCTGCGTCTGCGCCGCGTCCGCTTCGTCAATCTCAAGCTGGGGGCATTGAAGAGCGGACAATGGCGCAATCTGACCGAGGCTGAACTGGGCAAGCTGCTGGCTTAGGCCAAACCTTGACCTGCCCCCCGGCATTCGTTAGCCTCTGGCACCGCCCCTTCAACACGCCACCGCCGAGGATCCCGCCGTGCCACGCACACTCGCCTTTTTCGCATTGCTCCTGCTGCCCGCCCTGGCCTGCGCCGAGGAAATGGACATTCTCAAGTTGACCGGCACCCATCGGGGTCTTTACTGCGTATTGATCTTCCTCGTGGCCTATGGCTTCGTGATGACCGAGGAGTTCACCCACCTGCGCAAGTCCAAGCCAGTGATCCTGGCGGCCGGCATCATCTGGGCGCAGGTCGCCTATCTCGCCAATTCGCACGGCGTGCCGAACGCACAAATCCATCAGGCGTTCGAGTACAACTTGACCGAATTTGCCGCGCTGATGCTGTTCCTGCTGGTCGCCATGACCTACATCAACGCCATGGCCGAGCGCAATGTGTTTGAGGCCATCCGCGCCTGGCTCATCAACCGCCGCTTCGGCTACCGCAAGCTGTTTTGGATCACCGGCATCATCACCTTGTTTTTGTCCTCGGTCGCGGACAACCTGACTTCGGCCTTGCTGGTGGGCGCGGTGGTGATGGCAGTGGGCGCGGACAGCCCGCGCTTCGTCTCCCTGGGCTTCATCAATCTGGTCAGCGCCGCCAACGCCGGCGGCGCGTTCAGCCCCTTCGGCGACATCACCACCTTGATGGTCTGGCAAGGCGGCAAGGCGGAGTTTTTTGATTTCTTCATGCTGTTCATCCCCTCGCTCATCAATTTCGCGGTGCCTGCGGCCCTAATGCACTTCGCCATCCCCGACGCAGCGCCCGTGTTCCATGAGGAAGACGAGAAAGTCGAGTTGAAACCCGGTGCCTTGCCGATCTGCGGCTTGTTTTTCCTGACCTTGGCCACCGCCGTCAGCTTCAAGCAATTCCTGCTGTTGCCGCCGTTTTTGGGAATGATGGTGGGCTTGTCCTACCTAATGTTTTATGGATATCGCATCAATATCTTGTTTGCCCGGAAAGGCGAGGAATTCGATGTGTTCCAAAATATCCGCGAGTGCGAATGGGACACCCTGCTGTTTTTCTTCGGCGTGGTGTTCTCGGTGGGCGGGCTGGGGTATATCGGTTATTTGGAACTGGTTTCCGGGGCGATTTACCAAGGGCTGGGGGCGACGACCGCCAATATCATGATAGGCGTGTTGTCCGCCGTGGTGGACAATATCCCGGTGATGTTCGCGGTGTTGCAAATGAGCCCGGACATGGATCTGTACCAATGGATGCTGGTGACGCTGACCACCGGCGTCGGCGGCAGCATGTTGTCCATAGGCTCCGCCGCCGGCGTGGCCTTGATGGGCACGTCGCGGGGCATGTACACCTTTTTCAGCCATTTGAAATGGACGCCGGCGATTATCGCCGGTTATGCCGCGAGCATCCTCGCCCATTATGTGATTAACGGCTAACGCAAGCGGGTTTTTGATACCCCCCGCTTTAACCCCCGCGCAAACGCGGGCGGGGATTATGGATGCCAATTCTGAGGTGGGTTTAATTGATTTATTGATATTTTCCGTAGGAGCGGCCCATGGCCGCGAAAGGCTTCGGGCAATGGGTGACGCCCAAGATCGCGGGCATGGCCCGCTCCTACAATTCAATCAATTAAACCCACCACCGCCAATTCCGCCCGCCGGGACGCCATTGTTGGTAGAATACGCCCCTTTCAAGACTAGCCTAGGGTGTTTGCTGATGGATGTGGTTGCGCGTATCGCGGAAGAATTGGGGGTGCGGGGGCGGCAGGTGCAGGCCGCCGTGGACTTGCTGGACGAGGGGGCGACGGTGCCGTTCATCGCCCGCTACCGCAAGGAGGCCACGGAGGGGCTGGACGACACCCAGTTGCGCACCTTGGAATTGCGCTTGGACTATTTGCGCGAACTCAACGACCGCCGCGAAACCATCCTCGCCAGCATCCGCGAACAGGGCAAGCTGACCCCGGAACTGGAGCGGGACATCCTCGCCGCCGACAGCAAGACCCTGCTCGAAGATCTTTACTTGCCGTACAAACCCAAACGCCGCACCAAGGCGCAAATCGCCCGCGAGGCCGGCCTGGAGCCTTTGGCCGATGGCCTGTTAAGCAATCCGAACCTCGACCCAAAAGCCGAAGCCCTGCGCTATCTCAGCGACGAGAAAGGCGTGGCCGACGCGGCGGCGGCATTGGAAGGCGCGAAGCAGATTTTGATGGAGCGCTTCGCCGAAAACGCGCAGGTGCTGGCCGAGTTGCGCGAGCGCGTCTGGTCGGAAGGCATCCTCGCCGCCCGCGTGGCCGAGGGCAAGGAAGCTGAAGGCGCGAAATTCCGCGATTATTTCGACTTCGCCGAGCCGCTCTCGAAAATGCCTTCGCACCGTGTGCTGGCTTTGTTCCGGGGCAGCCACTCGGATGTGCTGAACCTAAGCCTGCAAGTCGGCAAGGACGAGGAAGCCGCCCAGGCTGCCTGCGAAGGTGCCATCGCCCGCGCCTTCAGCGTCCAAGACAAGGGCCGGCCGGCCGACCGCTGGCTGCTGGACGCGGTGCATTTCGCCTGGAAAGTGAAAGTGCAAACCCGCATCGACTTGGATCTCAAGCAACAATTGCGCGAGGCGGCGGAAGCGGAAGCCATCCGCGTGTTTGCGAACAATCTGAAAGACCTGCTGCTGGCCGCGCCCGCCGGGCCGAAGGCGACGATGGGCCTGGACCCCGGCATCCGCACCGGCGTCAAAGTCGCCGTCGTGGACGCCACCGGCAAAGTGTTGGAGACCGCCACCGTCTATCCGCACCAGCCGAAAAACCAGTGGGACCAGTCCATCGCGGTTTTGGCCCAGCTCATCAAGCAGCACGGTGTGCAACTGGTGAGCATCGGCAACGGCACGGCCTCGCGGGAAACCGACCAGCTCGTCGCCGATTTGATGAAGCGCCACCCCGAACTCGGCGTGACCAAGATCACCGTCTCCGAGGCCGGGGCGTCGGTGTATTCCGCCTCCGAACTGGCGGCGCGGGAATTCCCGGACTTGGACGTGTCGCTGCGCGGCGCGGTGTCCATCGCCCGCCGCCTGCAAGACCCCTTGGCCGAGTTGGTGAAGATCGACCCCAAGTCCATCGGCGTCGGCCAGTACCAGCACGATGTCAACCAAACCCAACTGGCGCGTGGGCTGGATGCCGTCGTCGAAGATTGCGTCAACGCCGTGGGCGTGGACGTGAACACCGCCTCGGTCTCGCTGCTGAAATACATCTCCGGCCTGTCGCAGACCATCGCCAATAACATCGTCGAATTCCGCAACCAAAACGGCCCATTCAAAAACCGCGAGCAATTGAAGAAAGTCTCCCGCCTAGGCGAGAAGACCTTCGAGCAGGCGGCGGGTTTTTTGCGCGTGATGGACGGCGACAACCCGCTGGACGCCTCCGCCGTCCACCCGGAAGCCTACCCGGTGGTGCGCAAGATCGTCGGCACCACGGGCAAGGACATCCGGGAGTTGATCGGCAACGCGGGTTTTTTGCGCGGCGTCAACGCCGAGAACTTCGTCGATGAGCGCTTCGGCCTGCCCACCGTCACCGACATTTTGAAGGAACTGGAAAAGCCGGGCCGCGACCCGCGCCCCGAATTCAAGTCGGTTCGGTTCATGGAAGGCGTGGAGAAGATCACCGATTTGAAACCCGGCATGATGCTGGACGGCGTGGTGACGAATGTCGCCAATTTCGGCGCGTTCGTGGACATCGGCGTCCACCAGGACGGGCTGGTGCATATCTCCCACCTCGCTGACAAGTTCGTCAAAGACCCCCGCGAAGTGGTGAAGACCGGCGATATGGTGCGGGTCAAGGTGCTGGAAGTGGACGCGCAGCGGCAGCGGATTGCCTTGAGCATGAAGAAGGATGCGGAGGTGGTGCGGGAAGGCGCGGCCCGCCCGCCCGCCACGCAAAACCGCCCCGCCGCCGGGAATGCCCGCAAGGACCGCCGGGCAGCGGCGCCAGCCCAGCCGCAAGGCGCGATGGCGGATGCGTTGGCCAGGGCGCTGAAAAAATAAGCGCCTTTCCGGGTTCCCCCGCGCCGCGGGGCGATTCTTGGCGCGACGCGCCAAAACCGCATTCCCACAATGTCCGGCATCCGTTAAGGTGCGCGGTGCGCACCCGCCCCATTTTTTTCTCCGGCCCGCTCAGGTCGAGGAATACCGCCGCCACCATGCCACCGGCCGGGCGGCTGATCGGTCGCCGATGGGGGCGAGATGGCCTTCAAACTGGCGGACGCAGTTTTGCCAAGCGTAACCCAGAGCGTATTCTCGGCAGTCTTCCGGGGACAGCTTTAATGCGTTGAGCGCCGCCTTTCGCAAATCCTCGTCCAGACAGCCGACCTTGTGGTCCAAGACCACATCGATGGGGCCGCGCACCGGGAACGCCGCCACCGGCACGCCGCAAGAGAGCGCTTCCAGCAAGACCAGGCCGAAGGTGTCGGTCAGGCTGGGGAACACGAACACGTCGGCGGCGGCCATGTGTTGCGCCAGTTCCTCGCCGAGCTTGTAGCCGACGAAGCGCGCCTTGGGGTATTTTTGCGCCAGCTCTTCCCGTTGCGGGCCGTCGCCGACGATGTATTGGGTGCCGGGCAAGTCTAGGGCCAGAAAGGCTTCCAGGTTCTTTTCGATGGCCACCCGGCCGGTGTAGAGAAAAATGGGCCGGGGGGCGTCGAGGAAGTCCTTGTCACGCGGACGGAACAAGCCGGTTTCCACGCCCCGCGACCATAACACCAAATTCTTGAAACCCCGCTGCCGCAATTCGTCGATCAGCGCGGGGGTGGCGACCATGACCCGTTCGCTGCCGGAGTGGAACCAGCGCAGGAAGGCATAGCCCCAGCCTAGGGGAAGCTTGAAGCGGAGGTTGGTGTATTCGGCGAAGCGGGTATGGAAAGAGGTGGTGTAGGGAAGCCCCCGGTCGCGGCAGTAGCGGCGGGCGGCCAGGCCCAGCGGCCCTTCTGTGGCGATATGCACCGCCTCCGGCTGGAATTCGTCGAGGCGTTGCCGCAGCGTGCGCCCGCAGCCCAGCGCCAGCCGGATTTCGGTGTAGCCGGGGCAGGGCCAGTTGGCGAACTGGTCCGGCGTGAAGGTTTCGACCTCATGGCCGGCCTTGCGCAGATGCTCGCAGGTTTTTTGCAAGGTGGTGACGACGCCATTGATTTGCGGCCGCCAAGCGTCCGTGATTAAAGCGATTTTCAAATGGAGGCTCCTCTAGCGGTGGGGGCTGGTGCGGCGTCGCAGGCTCTGGCTTTTGGCCGGCGCGGGGAGGATAGCGGGGCAATGTGACAGGGCGGTAACGGTTTGGTGACAATTGCGGTTGCCAATCCACCAGGGGCGCGGTTGCGAAGCATTGTCATATTGGCGTGTTATGCTCGTCGCATTTGGTTGGAGAGGACAGGCAGGCGTGAATCCCGGCAAACACTCTTTGCCCGAGTTGGGCGAACTTCTCCACTTGGCCGAGCAGACGCAAGGGCTGGGCCGGGTGGAGACCCTGGCCACCTTGGAGCATCAGGGAATGGCCTTTCCGCTACTCGCGCTGAGTTTCGGCCCCGACGATCCGACTGCCCCGGTGTTCGCCGTGTTTGGCGGCGTCCATGGGCTGGAGCGCATCGGCACGCGGGTGGTGTTGTCCTATCTGCAAACCCTGCTGGAACTGGCCCGCTGGGACCGCAGCACGCAAAGGCTGTTCGAGTCCACCCGCTTGTTGATGGTCCCGTTGGTCAACCCGGTTGGCATGTCGCTGCATTTGCGGGCCAACGGCAACTTTGTCGATTTGATGCGCAACGCGCCGGTGGAGGCGGTGGGCCTGGAGCCGTGGCATTTGTTCGGCGGGCATCGGCTGACGCCGCGCCTGCCGTGGTATCGCGGTGTCGAGGGCGCGCCGATGGAGGCCGAGATCCAGGCGGTGTGCGATTTTGTCCGCCGCGAGATCTTCCCCGCCAAGGTCGCCATCGGCATCGACATCCATTCCGGCTACGGCGTTGTGGACCGCTTGTGGTTCCCCTATGCCAAGACCCGCGAACCCTTCGCCGGGGTGGCGGAAGTGTTCGCGTTGAAGCATTTGCTCGACCGCGCCTATGCCCGCCATGTCTACCACATCGAGCCGCAATCGCGGGAATACCTCGCCCACGGGGATTTGTGGGATTATCTCTACGACGGCTACCGCGCCGCCCAGCCGGCAGGCTGTTTCATCCCTTTCACCCTGGAACTGGGCTCCTGGCTGTGGGTGAAGAAAAATTGGTGGCAGTTCTTCTCCCGCATCGGCCTGTTCAACCCGCGCATCCCCCACCGCGAGCGGCGCATCCTCAGGCGGCATCTGCACCTGCTCGATTTCCTCTACCGCGCCGTGCAGTCCCCCGAGCCTTGGGCCTTTCCCGAACCGGAACGGCGCCAGCGCCGCCATGCCCAAGGCTTGGAACTTTGGTATGGACGCAAATAGCCCGGCCCACTGGGTTTTCCTGCGCGGCTTGGTCAGGGAAAGCGCCCATTGGGATGATTTTCCCGAACGCTTCGCCCGCGCCATGCCCGGTGCGCGGGTCCATCTAGTCGATCTGCCCGGCAACGGCCGGCATTGGCGGCAGCCCAGCCCGCTGGCCCTGTGGCCTATGATGGAAGCGGCCCGCCGCGACGCCTTGGAAATGATAGGGCCGGGCGGACAGCCGTTTTATCTGCTGTCCATTTCCTTGGGGGGCATGGTCGCGGTG
>CAZOTR010000042.1:19406-27077 GCA_964582755.1 uncultured Methylococcaceae bacterium
GGGCGGACAGCCGTTTTATCTGCTGTCCATTTCCTTGGGGGGCATGGTCGCGGTGGAATGGGCGCAGCGGTATCCGGGGGAGCTTGCCGGGGCGGTGCTGATAAACACCAGCCTGCGTGGCGCAAGCCCCTTGCATCGGCGGCTTTCCTGGCGTTGTTGGCCGCTGTTGGCGCGTATCACCGCGACGGCGGACGTGGCGCGGCGCGAGACCTTGATCTTAAAGCTGACTTCAGCACTGGCGGAACCGAAGCCGGGACTGGTCGAAAGCCGCGTCGCCATCCACCAACGCCATCCGGTGCGGCTAGGCAATGTCTTCCGCCAACTGTGGGCGGCGGCTAGACATCGCCCGCCCCGCGCAAAGCCGCCCGTCCCGTTGTTGTTGTTGAACAGCCGGGGCGACCGCATGGTCGATCCCGAATGCACCGAAGCCGCGGCCAAGCTGTGGGATCTGCAAGCTAAAACCCATCCTTGGGCCGGGCATGACCTGCCTTTGGACGATCCAGAATGGGTGGCCGCGGCGGTTGCGGAGTGGCTGGAAACCTGCCTTTAGGCCTTGCCGATTTTGATGGAGCCGCTTTCGGCTTTGGGGAAAAGGGCCGCGACGACTTGCTTGCGCGTGGTTTGCGCGAGGATGTCGCGGTGCAGGCCGGCGGGCAGGGGCTGGCAGTAGTGGACGCGCAGGGGGATGCGGTCTAGGGTGAGGATGTGCAGCAAATGCGGGAGGAAGGCGTCGTCGCCGACGAAGGGCGCGGCGGCGCGGGCCTCGTCCAGGTATTCCAGCGCGATGGCCTGCACCGGCGCGTGGGCCAGTTGCACCGGGTGCAGCAGCTTGGCGTGGAAGCGCAACACGCGCCCGCCGTCGGTGGTGGTGCCTTCGGGGAACAGCATGAGCTGCCGGCCTTGGCGCAATTGCCAAGCCATTTGTTCGGCGATGGCGGCGGTTTGCGCCGCGTCGCCCCGGCGCACGAACAAGGTGCCGAGGCGGCGGGCCAGATACCCCATCACCGGCCAGTCGGCGACTTCCGCCTTGGCGACGAACAGCAGCGGGTGGCTTGCGCCCAGGACGATGATGTCCAGCCAGGAAATATGGTTGGCCACCCATAGCCGGGTCTGCGGGCTGGGGCTGCCGGTGGTTTCCACCTGGATCTTGAGTATGCCGCAGACCGCCCCGCACCAGTGGCGGCGGATCAGCTCCTGCATAGGGCCGGCCCTGCGGCCCAACAGTAGGGCCGACAAAGGCCAAACCACGCCCGTCGCCGCCACGCCCCACAAAAACATGCCCGCGACTAGCGCGGCTTTAAGCCAAGGCCGCGAGCGTCGCATGGGCATCGGCGGCTTTGCTGGCCATGAAGCGTTTTTCGTAACGGTTTTGCAAACGGGCCAGATCCAGCAGGATGAACACGTCCATGACGTTGAAATCCTCGTCCCAGCAAGGCTCGCCGCAGACTTGCGCACCCAGGCGCAAATACGCCTGCAACAGCGGCGGGATGCCGCTTTCGTCCTGTCGGCAGCGCTTCCACGCGGGAACCGGGTTTTTCGCTTTCACCGCCAGTTCCTTGGGGCCGAACTGCCGGGGTTCGATTTGGCGGTACACCGCGTCCACCGCGAAACCATGCGGCCCCGGCGTGATGCTGGCGCAGCCCATCAGGTAATTGAAACGGCCTTGGCAGGCATATTCGGCCAAGCCGTTCCACAAGGTCGAGATGACGATGCTGCCGCGATGCTCCGGGTCCACGCAGGTCCGGCCAATTTCCAGGAAGCGTCCGGGCAGGGCCAGCACGCCGTTTAGGTCGAATTCGCCTTCCGAGTAGAAATGGCCGAGCTTGGCGGCCTGGATGTCGCTTAACAAACGGGTGCAGGCGACGATGTTGCCGGTTGCGGTTTCGCGCACCAGCAAATGCTCGCAAAAATCGTCGATCTCGTCATAATCCAGCCCGGCTATGCGCGTGTGCAGGTTGGCCCCCATTTCCCCGGCGAAGACTTGGTAACGCAAGCGCTGGCTTGCCCGGACCGCGCTTTCGTCATGGGCAATTTCCGCCGCGTAACGGCGGCCCCGGATCGCTTCTTTCTCGTGTGCTGGCATGGAAACTCCCGTGTTAGGCGTTGGAAGTCCCACGATACGGAGGCAAGATGATGAAAGCGTTACGGGGCGGTGACGGAATGATGAAGAATCCGTGCGGCGGGCAAAGCATCTTCCGTTCACGGCGAAGTTACGACATGCGCCCTCTCTGGGGTAGAATATGCGGCATTTGGCGGATCACCTTCGGACGGCTATGAAACAACAGACTTTAGGCTTCATTGGCGCGGGCAACATGGCGGGCAGCTTGATTGCCGGTTTGTGGGCGGACGGCTACGACCCTAAAAAAATCTGGGCGTCCGACCTAGACACGGAAAAGCTGGACTCCCTGGCCAGCCGTTTCGGCATCAACACCACGGCCAACAACCTTGCCGTGGTCGAGAAGGCGCAAGTCTTGGTGTTGGCGGTCAAGCCCCAGTCTTTGCAGGAGGTCGCTTCGGGGCTGGCCGCAACCGTGCAACGCTACAAGCCGCTGATTATCTCGCTGGCCGCCGGCGTGACCGAGGCCGCCATCGACCGCTGGCTGGGCGGCGGCAACGACATCGTGCGCTGCATGCCGAACACCCCGGCCTTGGTGAAGACCGGCGCGACCGCCCTGCACGGCAACGACAACATCAGCGCCGAGCAGCGCAGCCGCGCCGAGGCGGTGTTGCGGGCCGTGGGCGTGGCGGTGTGGGTGGAGCGCGAGGAATTGCTGGATGCCGTCACCGCCTTGTCCGGCAGCGGGCCGGCCTATTTCTTCCTGTTCATGGAGGCGATGGAAGAGGCGGCGGTGAAACTGGGGTTGTCGCAGCCGACGGCAAGGCTGTTGACCCAGCAGACCGCCTTGGGCGCGGCGCGTCTGGCCATCGAGTCGGACGAGTCCCCCGCCGACCTGCGCCGGAAAGTCACTTCGCCGGGCGGCACCACGGAACGGGCCATCGCGGGATTTGAGGCGGGCGGATTGCGGGCCTTGGTCTTGGAGGCGATGCGGGCCGCCGAAAACCGGGCGGTCGAATTGTCCAAGGAATTGGGGGGCGCGCAATGAGCGGAAGCTATTTGGCCGGCCCGGCGGTTTTTCTCGTCGAGACCCTGTTCGGCCTGTATATTTTCGCCTTGATGCTGCGCTTCCTGTTGCAGTGGCTGGAGGCGGATTTTTACAATCCGATTTCGCAATTCCTGGTGAAGCTGACCCATCCGCCCCTGCGCCAGCTACGCCGGCTCATTCCGTCCATAGGCCGCATCGACACGGCTTCGCTGGTCCTGATGCTGGCTTTGCAGGCGCTGGACATCTATCTGGTGTCCGCCCTCCAGCAATTCCAGATCGGCCCGGCCAGCTTGGGGCTGGCGGCCGTCGCGCAGTTGTTGGAATTGCTGTACGACATTTTCTTTTTTTCCATTCTTGTGTCCGCGCTATTGAGTTGGTTTGCGCCCGGCGGCTACAATCCCGCCATTGCCTTGCTGTACAGTCTGACCGAGCCGTTATTGCGCGGGGTTCGCCGCGCTTTGCCGCCGATGGGGGGGGTGGATCTGTCCCCTTTGGTGGCGCTGATTGTCCTTCAGTTTGCCAAAATGGTAGTTTTACCGCCTCTCCAGCAACTGATCGCCATGTTAAACTAGACTGAAAATGGAATTGCTCTAAAATTTAACAATACTTGTGGGCTTATAGCCTGTTTCACGGGATGACATGATCGAAGGCCAGAAATGAGCATCATTCAGCTCCAAGAAAAACTGCACGGATACGGGCAATGGCGGGACCAACTGATTCAGGCGATGGACCAGTACACCCAGTGGCTAGACACCTATGAAGTCGGCAGCGAAGGGGTCCATGAGACGATTCAGAACATGCGGGAGAGCCTGCGCAACGACCGCTTGGTGGTGGCGTTCGCGGCTGAATTCTCGCGTGGCAAGACGGAACTGATCAACGCCCTGTTCTTCTCGGACACCGGCGTGCGGTTGCTGCCCTCCCTCCCAGGGCGGACGACCATGTGTCCGACCGAGATTTTTTACGATGCCTCGGAAGGCAGTTACATCCGTCTGCTGCCGATTGAAACCCGGTTGAGCGAAACCACCCTGAGCGAACACAAGCAGCGTCCGTTCACTTGGTTGCAGATCGACTTGGACCACACCTCTCCGGTGCAAATGCAGGAGGCTTTCCAGGAGTTGGCGGCGGTCAAGAAAGTCTCCTACGATGATGCGGTCAAATTGGGCCTTTACAACGAGGAAATCCATGGATCGGATGCGTCCAACCTGCCCGAAACCGTGGAAATCCCCTGCTGGCGCCATGCCCTCATCAGCTTCCCGCACAAATTGCTCAAGGAAGGCTTATCGATACTCGACACACCCGGCCTGAACGCCTTGGGCGCGGAGCCGGAGTTGACCTTGCGCATGTTGCCCAGCGCCCAGGCGGTCATTTTCGTGCTGGCCGCCGACACCGGCGTGACCAAAAGCGACCTCGACATGTGGAACAACCATGTGCGGGGGTCGCGCCACGCCGGCAAGAAGGGCTTGGCGGTGGCGATGAACAAGATCGACTCCATGTGGGGTGATTTGGGCGGCGAAGACGCGACGGAGAAATCCATCCGTTCGCAGGTCGGCGAGGCCGCCAAGATTCTCGGCGTGGACGAGTCCTTGATCTTCCCGGTGTCGGCCAAGCAGGCTCTGCTGGCCAAGGTCAAGCGCGACGACGTGCTGCTGGAAAAAAGCCGGCTCAAAGGCATCGAGGAATATTTGTCCGGCACCGTCATCCGCGACCGGCAGACGCTGTTGCGCGAGACGGTGACGGCGAGCGTGGGGCGGCTCATCCATGATTCCCTGAGCCACCTTGAAATCGAAGTTTTGGACGCCGAGCGCCAACTGCAAGGCATGCGCCAGATCGACGTGAAAAACCAGGACATGACCAGCCACTTGATGGAGGAAACCCGCGAGCAGCAAACCCGTTATTTGGCCAGCGTGGACAGCTTCCAATCGGGCCGCAAAGTGTTCGTGGTGCAGGTCAGGCTGTTGGTGGAGGCGCTGTCCGCGGCCAGCATCGACCCCATCGTCAGGAACGCCCGCAAGCAGATGGTGACCAGCCTGACCACCGTGGGCATGAAAGTCGAGATGAAGAAAGTCCTCGACGAACTGCACATGACGATGGAAAAGGCCATGGGGATTGCCGAGGAAACCCGGCGGCTGATCAAGGCCATCTATAGCCGGTTTGAAGACGAGCATGGTTTCAACGACTTGAAACCGTCGGCTTTTTCGCTACGCGATTACCAAGTCGAGTTGGAGCGGATATTTGAGGAAGGCGAGGAGTTCCGCCAGAGCGCCTCTTCCACGCTGATGGAGCAAAACACCGTGGTGCACAAGCTTTACAGCACCATCATCGCGGAAGCCCGCGACCTGTTCGGCCAAGCCCACCAGGAAGCCACCGCCTGGGGCGCGAATGCGCTGGCCCCCTTGGTGCGCCGCATCAAAGACCGCAAGCGGATGATCGAAAGCCGACTGGAGGTTCTGCGCAAGGTGAATGAGTCCAGCGAGACCCTGGATGTGGAAATAGCCGATCTGGAAAAAAAGTTGGCGCCCTTGCAAAAGCAATATCGCGCCCTCAAGGAGATCCAGCACATCGTCTCCCCCGAGTTGGAGGAGCCCGAGGCCGCCAGCCACGGCGCGGCTTAAACAGCGGCCTGCCGGGGTGGCCGCTGTTTTTCTGGGTTGAAAATCCCTGTTTCGGCAGGGCGTGGGGTGAGTCTCGTGTGGTTGCAGTCAAATCTTCCCGAACAGCAAATCCCACACGCCGTGTCCTAGGCGCTGCCCGCGTGTCTCGAATTTCGTCAGCGGGCGGTAGGCGGGGCGTTCGCTAAAGTTCCCTTTGCCCGCAAGGTTGCGCAAACCGGGCGCGGCTTCCAACGCTTCCAACATCTGTTCCGCGTAATGTTCCCAATCGGTGGCGCAATGCAAGACGCCGCCCGGCTTTAGCCTGCCGGCTAACAAGGCCACGAACTCGTGGTTGATCAGCCGCCGCTTGTGGTGGCGCTTCTTATGCCAAGGGTCGGGGAAAAACACTTGGATACCGTCCAGGCCGTTCTCGGCAATCCGGTCGCGCAGGATTTCCACCGCGTCCGCGCAATACACCCGGACATTGCGCAAGCCCAGCTCCTGCGCCTTCAGCAACAAATGCCCCACCCCCGGCCTATGCACTTCGATGCCGAGAAAATCTTTCTCCGGGGCCGCCGCAGCCATCTGCGCCAGGCTCTCCCCATTGCCGAAGCCAATTTCCAGGATCACAGGTGCCTCCCGCCCAAAAGCCTCCCTGGGGCTGAAGGCGAGTCCGGGATCCAGGCCGAAAACCGGCCAGAGGTTTTCCAGCGCCGCATTCTGCGCCAAGGTGATGCGGCCTTGGCGGCGCACGAAACTGCGGATGGGCCGTTGCCGGTGGGTTTCCGCTGTGTCCAGGGATTCGATGGTCATTTTTAATTTTAAGGTTTAAGCGATAGGGCGCAAATTGCGCAGAAAGTAAGGCATTTCCAGCCCCGTCCGAAATTCCAGCTCGCGGGCATGGGGCTGCAATCGCCGCAGATTAGCCGGCTCGACAGCCTCGCCCAGCCCCAAGCCGATCACATTGCCCCGGTTGGGCACCGCCAGCCTGAATGCCCGGCCCGGAAAGCAGGTTTTGAGCAAGCTTATCGACTGCCTGAGCGCGACCGCATGGGTGCCCCATAAGTTCATCGCCAGCACACCTTGCGGACGCAACAGGCGGGCGCAGCCGCCGAGGAAATCCAAGGCGTTGACGGAAGGGTCCATGCCCAGATGGTCGTAGGCATCGACCAAGATCAAATCATATTCCTGGGATGTGCGCATCGCCAGGGCTTCGACCTGCTGGCAGGCATCGGCGACGTGGATGGCCAGGCGCTCGATGCGGGGCAGGCCGAAATAAGCATGGGCGATGTCCACCACGCCGGCCCGGCGCTCCACCGCGTCCACCCGGCAATCCGGGAACTGCTCCAACAGGAACCGGGCCAGCGACCCGCCGCCCAGCCCCGCCAGCAACACCCTGCCGGGATCGCCGACGAACAGCAAGGGACTGAGCATGGCGCGGATATAGGCCAATTCCAGCCGCTGCGGGTTGTCTAGCGACAAGGCGCTTTGCCGGGGCGAGGTGCCGAAATGCAAGGCGCGGACACCATGGGTGTCAACTACCTCAAGCACACCGTCCGCGTCCCGTCCATGGTAAATCAATTCTCCGCCGTAACGTTGCATGGCCGGGTTTCAAGGTTTGTGGGTGAATGGCGCCACGGCATTTCCCCTGCGTCGGATGGAGTCCAAAAAGCCATGGGTGCGGCGAGTCCTTTGCGGGCGGGAAATATTGTGTGGTTTGGCTGGCGGAGTGCGGCATATGCCGCAAACATATCCGGCAAGGCCGCCCGCCAAGTATGGAAAATTATCAAATTCAATTATTTGGCATGATGGCATGGAGAGTGCAATAGTATACATCGCATAACCTCTCTTCAGAACTGCAACCCAGGGGCCGGCTGACTCTCCACCAAGATTTTGCTTCCCATTTGCCCACCGGAATTTAGCCCACTCATTCTCCCTCATTCCGCCCCTGGTTTTTTTCAACTTTCCCGCCGCTG
>CAZOTR010000043.1:0-24135 GCA_964582755.1 uncultured Methylococcaceae bacterium
GCCTAGCCGGACAATTCCTCCAGCGCCACGGCGTTGGTCTTCGGCCCCAGCGCCGCCACCAGCAAGGCGCACAAGACCATCGCCCCGCCAGTGAAGACAAACACCGCCATCACCCCGTGGGTCAGCAGCGCCCCGATCAGCACCGAGGAAAACGCCGCGCTCAAGCGGCTCAGGCTGTAGGTGAAGCCCACGCCGGTGGCGCGCAAGCGGGTGGGGAACAATTCCGCTTGGTAGGCATGCAGCACGGCGGAAAACCAATAGCTGAAAATGGTGATCGCCGCGCCCACGGCTACTAGCTCCAGACCGGTTGCGGCCAGCGGAAACAAAAAGCCGGTGGCAGCCATCAGCAAAGGCAGCGCGATGAGGGCGTTGCGGCGCTGGAAGCGTTCGGTGGTCAGCAGACCCAAGACCGGCCCGACCGGGCTGACCAAGGCGATCCAAAAGCCATATTCCAAAGACTGTCCCAGGCTCTTGCCCTGCGCCAGCAGGAAAGTCGGCGCCCAGTTGGCGAAGCCGTAGATGCCGATGGTTTGCAGCAGATGGAAGCCCAGCAGCAACAGGGTGCGCTTGCGGTAGGCCGGGCGCAGCAACTCGGCGACGCGGGCTTTTTCCAAGGGCAGCGGCGGCGCGGCGGCGGGCGCGGGCAGCGGCCCGGCCTCACGCTCCACCTCACGCTCGATGGCGGACATGACCGCCTCCGCCTCGCCATGCCGGCCTTGGGCCTCCAGCCAGCGCGGCGACTCCGGCAGGGCGCGGCGCAGCCACCACACCAACATCGCCCCCGCCGCGCCGATAATCATCACCCAGCGCCAGCCGTCCAGATGCCACTGCGTGGGCACCAGCCAGCGGGACAGCAAAGCCGCCGCCGGTATGGCGGTGAAGCCGACGACCTGGGTGATCGCCACATAGCGCCCGCGCACCCGGCTGGGCAGCATCTCGGTGACATAAGTGTCGATCACCACCAATTCCGCGCCGATGCCGACTCCGGCCAACAGCCGCGCCGCCATCAGCCAGCGCGCGTCGGGCGCGAACGCGCCGAGCAGGGTGAACAGCGAGTAGATCAGCAGCATGAAGATGAACGCCCGCCGCCGCCCGAAACGGTCGCTGCCCATGCCGAACAGCCAGGTGCCGACAAACATGCCGACGAAGCCCGCCGCCAAGGTCAGGCCGAACTCGTCGCGGCTCACGAAACCGGATTTTTGCAAGGCCGCGCCCAGGTAGGCCATCATGAAAATGTCGAAGAAATCGAACCAGCCGCCTAGGCTGATGAGGGTGATGAAGCGGCGGTGGAAACCGGACAGCGGCAGGCGTTCCACCCGTGCCGCGATGGTGGCTTTGGGTAAGGGGGAGGGCGTTGGATGGGCTGGTTGCATGGGCGGGGTTCGCGGGACGGGTTGAAGGTGGGTGGGGGCGGCAAGGCCGCCGGGGCCGTGCATTGTCGCCGACTCTCGCCGTGTCGGCAAAACCCTCGCCGGCCCTCCCTGCTCGATGAGGTGCCTTTACAGAAGGCATTGCAGGCTGGATCATACGCCGCTCATACCGGCGGCATCCCTTGCGGGGTGCCGTCCGTGGGGCCAACCAGACAACTGAGGTAAAAAAATGATCGAATTCATCGGCTTCATGGCCGCCTTTTGCACCACGGCCGCTTTCCTGCCACAGGCGATCAAGACCATCAAAAGCAAGGACACCGCCAGCATTTCCCTGTGGATGTATGTGATTTTCACCGCTGGCGTGTTCCTGTGGCTGGTCTATGGAATCGCCATCGGCAACCTGCCCATTATCATCGCCAACGCGGTCACCTTCGCCTTGGCCGCGACGATTTTATTTTTTAAGCTCAAATACAAGTGACGTGGGGAGGCGGGCGTCGCGCGCCCGCCGCAGGCAAGTTCCGCATTGCGCCTGCCATCTGCGGAGTCCCGCGTCCGCCGACCCGTAACCGTCTCTTGTGGCAAGCCGCCGCTTCCGGGCTGCGCGATTTTGGCGTTATCACAGCGAAGCCGACGCTCTTTCTTGCAGTGAGGCCGACGTTATTCCGCCGTCATGGGCGAAGGCTCGCACAGAGAGCGCCGATGTCTTCTACCGCCATGGGGCTATTTTCACCTGCCGCCATTGCTGAAAAATAGTCTATTGCGGCTTTTGCCCAAGTGCGCGGCGTTTCCATCGCCTTGTCTTGTCTTGCCGAGAAGGCTAGTCCTCCAAATCCCCGCTTTGCCCCGCCCAAATCTGTCCGGGCTTTCGATGTCCCTACGGATTCCCAGTGCATTTGTCAATTCTTTTTGTTGATTATAACTTATTGATCGAATAGGTTTTTTGTTGCTGGTGTCGCCAAGTGGCGAAACCTCAAAAATCCCACTTGACTTCGGTGGGCATGGTTTCTATATTGGCTGGTGGGGGAGTGTGGGGGGAAGTGGGAATAAGTGGGGGCTGAGTTGTTCCGTGGCTTCAATCCGATCAATATCGACGACAAAGGCCGCTTGGCCGTGCCAACCCGTTACCGGGCGGAGTTGCGGGAATGTTGCGAACAGCAGTTGGTGTTGACGGTCAGCCCCGACCGTTGCCTCTTGCTGTATCCCTTGCCCGAATGGGAAGACATCGAGCGCAAAATCAGCAAGCTTTCCAGTCTGGACAAAAGGGCCAAGCGCTTGCAGCGGCTGTTGGTCGGCCATGCCACCGAGTGCGAGATGGATGGCCATGGCCGCGTGTTGATTGCCGAGCCGCTGCGCCAGTTCGCGGGCTTGGAGAAGCGGGTGGTTTTGGTCGGGCAGGGCAGGAAATTTGAAATATGGGACGAAGACACTTGGAACCGCAGCCGGGAACAGTGGCTGGAAGAAGAAAACCTAGACGATCTGGCCGACCTTTCCGCGGAATTAGGCAATCTCTCATTTTAATGAACACACGCAATAGCCTTCACTCTCCAGTCATGTTGGTCGAAGCGCTGGAAGGGCTGGCTGTGCGCCCTGACGGTTTTTATGTCGATTGCACCTTTGGCCGCGGCGGACACAGCGGCGAGATTTTGCGGCGCTTGGGCGATTCGGGCCGTTTGCTGGCTTTGGACAAAGACCCCGCAGCCTTGGCTTCGGCGCAGGCGCGGGCGCTGCTTGAAGATCCGCGTTTCACCTTGGCCCACGGCAGCTTTGCCGGTTTGGCGGAGCAGGTCGGACGCCTGGGGATGGCGGGGGAAGTCGCCGGGGTGTTGATGGATTTGGGCGTGTCTTCGCCGCAGTTGGACGAGGCGGAACGCGGCTTCAGCTTCCTCCGCGACGGCCCTTTGGACATGCGCATGGACACCAGCCAAGGGCCGACGGCCGCGCAATGGCTGGAGGGGGTTGCGGAAGACGAGTTGGTCCGGGTGCTGAAAACCTATGGCGAGGAGCGCTTCGCCCGGCGCATCGCCAAGGCGCTTATCGCGGCGCGGCCCGTCACGACGACCCGGCAATTGGCGGCGCTGGTCGAGCAAGCCGTGCCGGTGAAGGAAAAGCACAAGCATCCGGCGACCCGCAGTTTTCAGGCCATCCGCATCGCCGTCAACCATGAGTTGGACGAATTGGAGCGGGGCTTGGCGCAGGCGCTGGAAGTGTTGATGCCCGGCGGTCGGCTGGTAGTAATTTCTTTTCATTCCCTGGAAGACCGCATCGTCAAGCATTTCATCCGCAGGCAGGAGCGCGGCAAGCCCACGCCTGCGCGGCTACCCGTGCTGACAGAACACCAGCCTACACTGAGGGCGGTCGGCAAGGCGGGCATGCCGACTGAAGAAGAGTCGCAGGCGAATGTGCGGGCGCGTAGCGCGGTGTTGCGGGTGGCGGAGCGGATGGCGGCATGAGAAGCATGGTGGTATTGCTGGTGATTCTGGTCGCCTCCGCCTTGGGGGTGGTGTACACGAAATACCGCTCGCGTATGTTGTTCGCGGAAGTCCAGCGCTTCGAGCAGGAATTGGAGGCTTACGATGTGGAGCTGGGACAGCTCCAACTGGAGCAAAACACCTGGGCTGAGCATAGCCGTATCGAAAAGTTGGCGCACGGCAGGTTGGGTATGGTGATGCCCCAAAGGAATTCAATCATTTACATCAAACCATAATAACGGGCATCCCGATGACCAAAGTTGTGCGCCCCAGAATAAACGAAGAAACGGATTACTCTAAGCGCTGGAGTGTCTTGCTCGGCGCGTTGATGTTCGGCATGGTGGTTTTGGTGGGCCGGGCGGTGGATTTGCAAGTGTTGGACCGGCAATTCCTCCAGCATCAAGGCGACATCCGCCATGTCGGTCAGATTGCCGTGCCGGCCCATCGGGGACGCCTGCTGGACCGCAACGGCGAATTGCTGGCGATCAGCACCCCGGTCAAGTCGGTGTGGGTCAACCCCAAGGAATTCGAGGCGGAGGAAAAGGACATCAAGGCCCTGAGTGAAGTGTTGGGGGTGGGGGTGTCCGAAATCCACAAGCGCGTCGATGACGACAGCCGTGGTTTTGTGTATTTAAAGCGCAGGATCAGCCCTGAGTTGGCCGACCAAGCCATCGCCTTGGATCTGCCGGGGGTTTACGCGGACCGAGAATTTCGCCGCTATTACCCGACGGGCGAGGTCACCGCCCATCTGCTGGGCTTCAACAACCTCGAAGACCAGGGCCAGGAAGGCATGGAGCTGGCCTACAACGACTGGCTTAAGGGTGTCCCCGGCGCCAAGCGCATCATGCGCGACGGCAAGCGCCGCATTATCGAGGACTTGGAGGATGTCCGCCTGCCGGTGCCCGGCAAGGATCTGTCCCTGAGCATTGACCAGCGCCTGCAATATCTGGCCTACCGCGAATTGAAAAAGGCGGTGATCCAGCACAAGGCCAAATCGGGTTCCTTGGTGTTGCTGGACGCCGAGAATGGCGAAGTATTGGCGATGGTGAACCAGCCCTCCTTCAACCCCAACAGCCGTGCGAAGATCAGCGGTAACGTGTCGCGCAACCGCGCCATGACCGACGTGTTTGAGCCAGGCTCGACGATCAAGCCCTTTGTGGTCGCTTGCGCGTTGGAATTGGGCAAGATCAATCAGAATTCGGTCTTCAACACCACGCCCTTGCATATCGGCCCGAATGTGGTCAAGGACGTGCATAATTACGGCATGTTGGATGTCGCCCACATTCTGCAAAAATCCAGCAACGTGGGGGTCTCCAAGATCGCCCTCAACCTGCCGTCCGCCAAATTTTGGGCGTTCTACAACAACCTCGGTTTCGGCCAGCCGCTGGAAACCGGCTTCCCCGGCGAGACCAGTGGACGCCTGTCCGCCGACCACCATTTGTGGGGGCCTTTCCAGCAGGCCACCCTGTCATTTGGTTACGGCCTGTCCACCTCCCTGTTGCAATTGGGGCGGGCTTATCTGGCCATTGCCAACGATGGGGTGATGCCTATGGTCGGCTTGCTCAAGCGTGACAAGCCCGTTGAATCACACCAAATCATGTCTGCCAAGACCGCCAGTAATGTGCGGTCGATGTTGGAGAATGTGGTGTCCAAGGAAGGCACGGCCCTTAAGGCCAGCGTGGCCGGCTTCCGCGTCGCCGGCAAGACCGGCACGGTGAAGAAGATCGGCGCGCACGGCGGCTATACCAGTTCCCAATACTTGGGGTTGTTTGCGGGCATGGCCCCGGCCAGCGATCCCAAGCTGGTCATGATCGTGATGATCGACGAGCCTTCGGCGGGCGAGTATTACGGCGGGGCGGTGGCCGCGCCGGTGTTCTCCAGCGTGATGGAAGGCGCGTTGCGCTTGCTTAACATATCGCCGGACCAGGAAATGCCTGTTCCGGTGTTGGCCAAGGATGGCGCGATATGAGTCCTGTGCGGGAAACCGGTTTTCCCAGCTTTCCCTTGGCGCCGCTTTTGGCCGGATGGGCGGAAGTTCCCGCCGGGCTTGGGCGGGACGTGCGCGGGCTTTGCCATGACAGCCGGAAGGCGCGCCCCGGTGATTTGTTCTTTGCCTTGGCGGGCAGCCGGGCCCATGGCATGGGGCATGCCGCCCAGGCAGTGGCGGCGGGGGCTTGCGCGATAGTGTACGATCCGGCGCACGGCGGGGAGGATTTGGCCCTGGCCGGGGCGGGCGCCGGCATTCCCCGTTTCCCGGTGGAGAGGCTGGACCAGGCGATGGGGTTCATCGCCGACCGTTTTTTCGGCGGGCCTTCCGCGCAATTGCGGGTGCTGGGTGTGACCGGCACCAATGGCAAGACCTCGTGCAGCCATTTCCTCGCCCACGCCTTGGGGGAAGATTCGTCCGCCGCCGTCATCGGCACCTTGGGCTGGGGCGCTCCCGGCGCTTTGCAATCCACGACCCACACGACGCCCGACGCCATCGAAGTCCATGCCTTGTTGGCCAAGTTGCTGGCGGAAGGGGTGGCCAGCGTGGCCATGGAGGCGTCTTCCCATGGCCTGGACCAGGGACGCCTCAATGGCATCCGCTTCAAGGGCGCGTTGTTCACCAATTTGAGCCGCGACCACTTGGATTACCACCAGAGCATGGAGGCTTATTTGGAAGCCAAGCTGCGTCTGGTCGATTGGCCCGGCCTGGAGTTCATCGTGTTCAACCTGGACGACGCCAGCGCGACGGCTATCGCGGAACGGGCGGCCGCAGGCACACGCAAGATTGGCTTTAGTTTGGCTGGAAAATCCGCGCCTTGTCCCGGCGTGGAGCTTGTCCATGCCACAAACATCCGCCACGGCCAGGACGGTGTTTCCTTCGATGTGTTGTTTGCGGGTAGCAAGGCCCGCGTGGCTGCTCCGCTATACGGCGATTTTAATGTGGAAAACCTGTTGGGTACGGTGGCGGTGTTGCAGGCCATGGGCTTTAGCCTGGAAGAGGCCACGCACCGTGTAAAAAATGCCCACGCCGTGCCGGGGCGCATGGAACGCTTCGCCGCGCCGGCCGGGCCGGCGGTCGTGGTCGATTATGCCCACACGCCCGATGCCTTGCATAAAGCCTTGGCCAGCTTGCGGCGGCATTGCCGGGGCTTGCTGTGGGTGGTGTTCGGTTGCGGTGGCGACCGGGACCGAGGCAAGCGCCCGCAGATGGGGGCCATCGCCGCAGCCTTGGCCGACCGCGTGGTGCTGACCGACGACAATCCCCGTTCCGAGGACGGCGACGCCATCATCCGGGACATCCTCGAAGGTTGCGAACGCAAAGACGCCACCGTCATGCGCGACCGTCGGCAGGCTATCGCCTGGGCGCTGGAACGGCTTGGGGAGGACGATGTGCTGTTGGTGGCCGGCAAAGGGCACGAGGACACCCAGGACATAGGCGGGGTGAAGCATCCTTTCAGCGACCGGGCCGTCGTCCGGCAATTGCTGGGCTTGGCGGAGGAGGTTCCATGCGTTTAAGCGAACTGGGCCGGATCGTCTCGGGCGTTGTGTTGGGTGAAGATGTCGAATTCGCCACGGTCAGCATCGACACCCGCACGTTGACGCCGGGCGATTTATTCATTGCCATTGGCGGGCAGCGTTTCGACGGCCATGATTTCATCGGCCAAGCCATGGCCGCCGGGGCTTGCGCTGCCTTGGTGGAGCGCAAGCTGGACGTGCCTTTGCCGCAGGTGGCCGTGGCCGACGCCCGCATCGCCTTGGGCAAGCTGGGCGCGGCTTGGCGGCAGGCGAGTCCTGCGCGGGTGGTGGGACTCACTGGCAGCAACGGCAAGACCACGGCCAAGGAAATGATCGCCGCCATTTTGGGCGTCCACGCTCCCGTCCTCAGCACTCGCGGCAATCTCAACAACGATTTGGGCGTCCCGCTAACCCTGTTGGGCCTGAAGCCCGAACACCGTTATGCGGTGATCGAGATGGGCGCCAACCATTTGGGGGAGATTGCCTATGTGGCGGGATTGGCCAAGCCGGATGTCGCGCTGATTACCAACGCCGGTTCGGCGCATCTGGAAGGCTTCGGCAGCCGCGAAGGCGTGGCCCGCGGCAAGGGCGAGATTATCTCCGCGTTGGCTGGGGACGGCGTGGCCATCCTCAATGCGGACGACGCCTACTTCGGCCTGTGGCGGGAAATGGCCGGGGCTCGCAAGCTGATTAGTTTTGGATTTGGCGCTGGCGCCGACGTGCGCGGTGTGGCGGATTCGGTACGCGGCAGCGGCGGGATCGACGGTTTCCAAACGCATTTTAGTTGTGAATATCAGGGGGAGCGCCATGAAATCATGCTGCATCTGGCGGGCCGGCACAATGTCGCCAACGCCTTGGCGGCGGCGGCAAGCTGTCTGGCCTTGGGAGTGGATTTCGGCCAGATCGCCGAAGGCTTGTCCCGTCTGGCGCCGGTGGCGGGACGGATTCAGCCCGAGCGGGCAAAGAATGGCGCTTTGCTGATTAACGACACCTACAACGCCAATCCGTCTTCGTTCAAGGCGGCTTTGGACGTTTTGCTGGCCGTGTCCGGCGAGCCTTGGGTGGCGTTGGGGGCGTTTGGCGAATTGGGCGAGACTAGCGCCGCCCTGCATGCGGAATTGGGGGCTTTGGCCAAAGCGGCGGGGGTGGCCCGGTTGTTTGCCACCGGCCCCAACGCGGACCAGGCGGTGGAGACTTTTGGCCCCGGCGCGCGTTTTTTTTCGCGCCAGGAAGAATTGATCGAACAATTACAAGAAGAGTTGCGCGAGGATGTGGCGCTGCTGGTGAAAGGTTCGCGCAGCCAACGCATGGAGCGCGTCATTGAGGCGTTGCGCGCCAGGACTGAAACATGCTGCTGAAACTTGCCGAATGGCTGGAAAACTACATCGATGTTTTCCGTGTTTTCCATTATTTGACTTTCCGGGCCATTCTCGGGGTGTTGACCGCGTTGGTGATTTCGCTGATTGTCGGCCCCCCCATGATCCGCCGCCTGAGCCGCTACAAGATCGGCCAAAGCATCCGCGATGACGGGCCGCAATCGCATTTCTCCAAGGCAGGGACGCCGACCATGGGCGGCACCTTGATCTTGGTGTCCGTCGCCATCAGCACCCTGCTGTGGGCAGACTTGGCCAACCGTTATGTCTGGGTGACTTTGTTGGTGACGCTGGCCTTCGGCGGGATTGGCTTCATCGACGATTACAAGAAGCTGGTGCTGCGCAACAGCAAGGGTTTGGCGGCGCGGCACAAGTATTTGGGGCAGTCGCTGTTCGGCTTCGCCGCCGCCATTTATCTGTACCACACGGCGAGCTTGCCTGCGGAAACCACGTTCATCGTGCCGTTTTTCAAGGGCATCTTGTTGAACATGGGCTGGTTTTACGTGGTGATGACCTATTTCGTCATCGTCGGCACCAGCAACGCGGTCAACCTGACCGACGGCCTGGACGGTTTGGCGATCATGCCTACGGTGATGGTGGCGGGAGGCTTGGGCATTTTCGCCTATGCCTCCGGCAACATCCATTTTGCCGAATACCTGGGCATCCCCTTCCTGCCCAAGTCGGGCGAGTTGGTGGTGTTCTGCGGGGCCTTGGTGGGGGCCGGCCTGGGGTTCCTGTGGTTCAACACCTATCCCGCCCAGGTGTTCATGGGCGATGTCGGTGCCTTGGCCTTGGGGGCGGGCTTGGGTGTCTTGGCCGTGCTGGTGCGGCAGGAGATCGTGCTGGTGATTATGGGCGGGGTGTTTGTGATGGAAACCCTGTCGGTGATGCTGCAAGTGTTGTCCTTCAAAATGACCGGCAAGCGCATCTTCCGCATGGCGCCGATCCACCATCATTTTGAATTGAAAGGCTGGCCGGAGCCTAGGGTGATCGTCCGTTTCTGGATCATCACCGTCATCTTGGTGTTGTTTGGCCTGGCCACCTTGAAGCTACGCTGATCCTTGAATAATAAGAAGGCAGACGCGGCCATGAACAAAGCAATCACCGAAACGCCATCGCTGTCCCGGCTGGGACTCGACCGCTCTTCCCGCGTCTTGGTGGTGGGCCTGGGGTCTACGGGCCTGTCGGTGGCGCGTTTCCTGTCCAATCGGGGCATCCAATTGGCGGTGGCCGACACGCGGGCCAACCCGCCGGGGCTGGCCGAGCTGCGCGAGTGCCTGCCGGATGTGGCGGTGTTTCTGGGCGGTTTCGACGCTGCCGCGTTTGCCAGGGCCACCCATCTGGTGGTCAGTCCGGGCGTGGCGTTGGAAACCCCGGCGGTGCGGCAGGCGATTCGCTTAGGGTTGCCTGTGTTCGGTGATCTCGATCTGTTCGCCTGCATGGCGCAAGCGCCGGTCATCGGCATCACCGGGGCGAACGGCAAAAGCACGGTCACCACTTTGCTGGGTTTGATGGCCGAGGCCAGCCAGCGCAAGGCCAAAGTCGGCGGCAATCTGGGAACGCCGATGCTGGACTTGCTGGACGCGGAAGCCGAGTTGTATGTGTTGGAACTGTCCAGTTTCCAGTTGGAGCGTTCCAGCCTGTTGGAGGCCGAGGCCGCGACGGTGTTGAACATCAGCCCCGACCATTTGGACCGCTACCCCGATATCCAAGCTTACGCCGATGCCAAACGCCGCATTTTCAAGGGACAAGGCTTGATGGTGCTGAACGCCGACGACGCCATGGTTGAGGCCATGGCGGAGGAGGGCAGGCGTTGCGTGCGTTTCAGCCTGCAAGAAACGGCGGATGCCGAATACCGCTTAAGCCGGGTGGACGGGCAGGAATGGCTGGTGTGCGGCGGCGAGCCGCTGATGCCGGTCGCTGAAATACGCCTGAAAGGCCGGCACAATGTCGCCAACGCCTTGGCGGCTGTCGCCTTGGGTGATGCGGCCGGCCTGTCCCGCCCCGCCATGGCGCAGGCATTGCGCGAGTTTCCGGGACTGGACCATCGCATGCAATGGGTGGCGGACGTCGATGGGGTTTCTTACATCAACGATTCCAAGGCCACCAACGTCGGCGCTTGCGTGGCGGCCTTGGAGGGCTTGAGCGACCCGGTGGTGTTGATCGCCGGTGGCGACGGCAAGGGTGCGGATTTTTCGATTTTGGCCGAAGTGGTGGTTGGGAAAGTCCGCGCCGCCGTGCTGATGGGGCGCGACGCGCCCTTGTTGGAGCAAACCTTGGCACCAGTGGTGGCCACGGCGCGTGTGGACACGATGAAACAGGCGGTGGCCGCCGCGCGCAAGCTGGCGCAAAAAGGCGATATCGTGTTGCTGGCGCCCGCCTGCGCCAGCCTAGACCAATATAAAGATTATCGGGAACGGGGCCGCATGTTCGCGGACGCCGTGAGGAGTTTGCTGTGATGAAAACGCTGGTGGCCGGCAAGAACCGGGGTTTGGTGCTGCAATGGGGGCATAAGCGCTTCTATTTGGACACGGTGCTGTTGAGCGCGTCCATGGGCATCTTGGTGCTGGGTTACATCATGGTCGCCTCGGCCTCGCTGCATTTGGGCGAGAAGCTGGCCAACGACAGTTTTTATTTCCCCAAGCACCAATTAGTCCATGTTTTCATGGGACTGGCGGCGGCGGTTTTTGTCGCGTCGCGGCCCTTGGCATTCTGGGAGAAGTCCGCCCAGGGGCTGTTTTTGCTGGGCCTGTTCTTGCTGGTGGTGGTGTTGGTTCCAGGGCTGGGCAAATCGGTGAACGGCAGTGTGCGCTGGTTGAGCATCTTGGGGCTGCGCATACAGGTTTCCGAGGTGTTCAAGCTAATTGCCGTGGTGTACATGGCGACTTTCATCACCCACCGCCTGGAATTGGTGAGGAACTCCTGGCTGGGCATGTTGCGCCCGATGTCGATGTTGGCGGTGGGTTGCGTCTTGTTGTTGAAGGAGCCGGACTTCGGTTCTGCCGCCGTGATCGTGGCCGTGGCGATGGGGATGTTGTTCTTGGCGGGTGCGCGCTTGGTGCAGTTCGGCATCCTGCTGGCGTTTGCGGGCGTGGGCGCGGGTTGCCTGGTGTTCACCTCCGCCTACCGGCTTAAGCGTGTGCTGAGTTTCGCCGATCCTTGGGCCGATCCCTTGAACACCGGCTTCCAACTGACCCAGGCGTTGATCGCCTTTGGGCGCGGCGAATGGATGGGGGTGGGTTTGGGTTCCAGTGTGCAGAAGCTGTTCTTCCTGCCCGAGGCCCACACCGACTTCCTGTTCTCGGTGATTGGCGAGGAATTGGGGCTGATGGGTGCCTGCGTGGTAATTTTTCTGTTTTCGATCATCGTCTGGCGGGCCTTTGTGATTGGCCGTCAGGCGGAGCGGGTGGGCAACCGTTTCGCCGCGTTTGTCGCCTACGGGCTGGGCATTTGGTTCGGCTTGCAGGCGTTCATCAACATGGGGGTGAACATGGGCATGTTGCCCACCAAAGGCTTGACCCTGCCGCTGATGAGCTATGGCGGCGGCAGCATGATCGTGATGTGTTCCGCGCTGGCCTTGCTGTTCCGGGTGCGCAGCGAAGTGATGGAAACCAGCGGCAACATGGCAAGGGAGAGGGCGGCATGGTCGCGCGTGTCATGATCCTGGCCGGCGGGACCGGCGGACACATTTTTCCGGCCTTGGCGGTTGCCGAGGAACTGCGCTTGCGGGGCTGCGAATTGCGTTGGATGGGAACCCAGGCAGGCATGGAGGCCCGCTTGGTTCCGCAGCAGGGCATTCCCATCGAATGGCTGTCGGTCGCCGGTTTCCGTGGCAAAGGCTGGCGCGCGAAAGCGCAGGCGCCGTTCAAGCTGCTGTTGGCGTGTTGGCAGGCGGGCAGGATACTGCGCCGGTGCAAACCCGATGTGGTGCTGGGCATGGGTGGTTTCGTGGCGGGTCCGGGCGGTGTCATGGCGAGGCTGTTGGGCATTCCCTTGGTCATCCATGAGCAGAACCGGATTCCGGGTACGACCAACCGGCTCTTGGTAAACTATGCCAGGAAAGTCCTGGAGGCCTTTCCCGGCAGTTTCAAGTCCAAGGCGTCCGCCGTGTGCGTGGGCAACCCCTTGCGCCGCGCCATCGTGGACGCGATGGAACCCGAAAAGCCGGCCAGGGGGGACGTGGTCAAACTGTTGGTGGTGGGCGGCAGCCTGGGAGCGAAGGCTCTGAACGAAATCGTGCCCGAGGCGCTGGCCTTGGCCGCCGGCAAGTTCGTGGTCCGCCACCAGACCGGCGAAGCCATGCGCGCCGAAACCGAGGCGCTGTATGCCCGGCTGGGCGTGGAGGCGGAGGTGGTGGCGTTCATCCAGGACATGGCCGCAGCCTACCGTTGGGCCGATCTGGCGATTTGCCGCGCCGGGGCGATGACGGTGAGCGAATTGTCCGCCGCCGCCCTGCCTGCCATCCTGGTGCCTTTCCCCCATGCCATCGACGACCACCAAACCGCCAACGCCCGCTATGTTTCCGAAGCCGGCGCGGCCGTGCTGTTGCCCCAATCCGAATTGACCCCTCAACATTTGTCCGCACAATTGAACGCCTTGACCCAAGAGCCTGAATCCCTTTCCGCCATGTCCCGGAAGGCCCGCAGCCTGGCCAGGCTCGATGCCACGCAGAAGGTGGCCGAGATTTGCCTGGGCGAGGTCGGCGCATGAGCTTGCCATCAACCCAGGCCGCACAATATGGCATGGACCGCCTCCGCCGCGTCCATTTTGTCGGCATTGGCGGCGTCGGCATGAGCGGCATCGCGGAGGTGCTGATTAACTTGGGCTATCAGGTGTCCGGCTCGGATTTGCAGATGAATCCCAGTGCGCGGCGCTTGGCCGGCCTGGGGGCGCAAGTGTTTGTCGGCCATGAATCTGAAAACGTACAGACAGCCGAAGTCGTGGTGGTTTCCAGCGCCGTCAGCAATGCCAACCCGGAAGTGGTTGCGGCCAGGCTGAACAAAATCCCGGTGGTTTCCCGCGCCGAGATGTTGGCCGAGTTGATGCGCTTTCGCTACGGCGTCGCCGTCGCCGGCACCCATGGCAAGACCACCACCACCAGCCTGACCGCCAGCGTCTTGGCTGAGGCCGGGCTGGACCCCACCTTCGTCATCGGCGGGCGGCTCAACAGCGCGGGCACCAACGCGCAATTGGGCAAGGGCGATTATCTGGTGGCCGAGGCGGACGAAAGCGACGCCTCGTTCCTGCACCTCCAGCCGATGATCGCCATCGTCACCAATATCGACGAAGACCACATGGAAACCTATGGCGGCGATTACCAGCGGCTCAAGGATACCTTCCTAGAGTTCCTCCACCATCTGCCTTTTTACGGGCTGGCGGTGTTGTGCCTGGACGATCCGGGCATCCGCGCCATCCTGCCCAAAGTCAACAAGCCGGTGAAAACCTACGGCTTGTCCGCGGAAGCCGACATTCGCGCCGTGGATATTGTCAGGCAAGGTTTCAGCTCGAAGTTCACCGTGCTGCGGGCTGGTTGCGAGGGTTTGGAAGTGACCCTGAACTTGCCGGGTAGCCACAACATCCTCAACGCCTTGGCGGTGGTTGGCGTGGCCAGCGAGTTGGGCGTGTGCGATGAAATCATCCAGCGCGCCCTGGCCGGGTTCAAGGGCATAGGGCGGCGTTTTCAACTCAATGGCGAACTGCCCTTGGGGCAGGGCGTCATCACCTTTGTCGATGATTACGGCCACCATCCCCGCGAAGTCGCGGCGACTTTGGATTCCGCCCGCCAAGCCTTCCCCGGACGGCGGCTGGTCGTGGTGTTCCAGCCGCATCGCTATACCCGCACCCGCGACCTGTTCGAGGATTTCGTGGGCGTGTTGTCGAAGGTCGATTTGCTGGTGCTGCTGGAGGTTTATCCGGCGGGGGAGGCACCCTTGGCCGGGGCCGACGGGCGCTCGCTGTCGCGGGCGATCCGCCTGCGGGGTTTGGTCGATCCCATTTTCGTGCCGAAGGCGGATGAATTGGCCGAGGTATTGCCGAAGATTCTGGCCGCAGGAGACGTGGTGTTGACGCTGGGGGCGGGCAATATCGGCGCGGTGGCGGCAGAACTGCCCAACAAGCTTGCCGCCAAATTGGCGGCGGCGGGAAGCGTGAAGAGTGTTTAGCTGGGCGAGTCTGGGCAACAGGGATATTGCTTCGCCTGCGGCCCTGCGCGGGGAATTGCGCCAGAACGAGCCACTTTGCGACTACACCTCCTGGCGGGTGGGCGGGCCGGCTGAACGGCTGTACCTGCCGGCCGACTTGGACGACTTGCTGTGTTTTCTGCGCACCTTGCCTGTGGACGAACCGGTGTTCTGGCTGGGCTTGGGCAGCAATCTGCTAGTGCGCGACGGCGGCATCCGGGGGACGGTGGTATGCACCAAGAACCGGTTGAAAGGGATGCGCCTGCTGGACGGTGGACGGGTTTATGCCGAAGCGGGTGTGCCTTGCGCCCTGGTTGCCCGGTTTTGCGCGGAGCAAGGGCTGGGCGGGGCGGAGTTCCTGGCCGGCATTCCCGGCACATTTGGCGGGGCTTTGGCGATGAACGCCGGGGCGTTTGGCGGCGAAACCTGGCCCTTGGTGGATGCCGTGTTGACGGCGGATCGTTTCGGCGGCGTCCATCGGCGGGCGGCGGAAGAGTATGCGGTCGGTTATCGCACGGTGCAGGGTCTGCGGGATGAATGGTTTTTGGCGGCGGATCTGAAGCTGGCGGCCGGCGACAGCGGACAAAGCCGCGAACATATCAAAGCGCTGTTGGCCAAACGCGCGGCGACCCAGCCGGTCAACCAGCCCAGTTGCGGATCGGTGTTCCGCAATCCGCCGGGCGACCATGCCGCCAGGCTAATCGAGTCTTGCGGCTTGAAAGGCTACCGCATCGGCGGGGCTTGCGTGTCCGAGAAACACGCCAATTTCATCGTCAACCTAGGCGACGCGACGGCCCGCGACATCGAGCGTTTGATCGCGGAGGTGCGCGACGAGGTGCAAAAACAACAGGGCGTGAGCCTAGTGCCGGAGGTCCGCATCGTCGGCGAACCGGCGGAATCAGCAAGCATTTAAAGGGGTGGAAGTGAGTGTTCGAGTGACTAAGGCCGAGGCGTTTGGCCGGGTGGCCGTCCTGATGGGCGGCGCGGCGGCGGAGCGCGAGGTATCTCTAAAGAGCGGGCGGGCGGTGCATGCGGCCTTGGTGGAACGTGGCGTGGACGCGGCCGCCCTGGACGTGGGGGCCAACTTGGTTGAACCCTTGCTCCAGGCCAAATATGACCGGGTGTTCAATATCATCCACGGGCGCGGTGGCGAAGACGGCGTGTTGCAAGGCGCTTTGCAGGCGCTGGGCATCCCGTACACCGGCAGTGGCGTCCTGGCCTCCGCCTTGGCGATGGACAAGCTGCGCACCAAGCTTTGTTGGCTGGGGGCCGGCCTGCCGACCCCGCGTTGGATGTTGCTGGAAAGTGCCGAAGATCTGCCGCGTTGCGCGGAGGCGCTGGGCTTTCCGCTCATCGTCAAACCCGCCAATGAAGGATCGAGCATAGGCATGAGCCGGGCGGAAAACGTGGAGGAATTGCGGCGGGCCTACGAACTGGCCGCGCAATTCCATTGCCAGGTGTTCGCCGAAACCTGGATCACCGGCAAGGAATATACGGCGGCGGTGCTGGACGATGAGGCTCTGCCTTTGATAAGGCTGGAAACCCCCCATGCGTTTTATGATTTCGATGCCAAGTATCGTGCCGATACTACCCGCTACCATTGTCCGGCCGGCTTGGACGGGGCGGCGGAGGCCGCGCTCCAGGACTTGGCCCGCAAAGCCTGCCGGTGCGTGGGCGTGGCGGGGTGGGGGCGCGTCGACCTGCTGGTCGATGCCGAAAACCGGCCTTGGCTGATCGAGGTCAACACCGTCCCCGGCATGACCGATCATAGTCTGGTGCCGATGGCGGCGAAAGCCGCAGGCATCGAATTCGGCGAGTTGGTATGGCGAATTTTAGAAACCAGCCTCGCCCCGGAGTGACGCGGCGCAATTCTCGTTCTCCCAATCGGCGCGGCAGGAAGGGCATAGGACTCGGGCGCAAGCTGCTAAAGCTGGCCTCGCTGTCTGTCTTGGCGGGGCTGGGCTGGCTGGCCTGGGAAAGCTTGCCGCCGCCCGCGCCGGGTCCGTGGTTCCCCATCGCCTATGTCCGGGTCGAAGGCGGGATCGAAAACCTGGATGTGGCCAAATTGCAGGAGGCGTTGCTGCCGGCGATCAATGGCGGCTACTTTTCCCAGGATCTGGGGGAAATCGAAGGGGCCGTCCGCTCTTTTGCCTGGGTCGATAAGGTGCGGCTGGCCAGGGTTTGGCCCGACACCCTGGAGATTGGCATCACCGAACAGAAGGCGGTGGCGCGCTGGGGGGACCGGGGCTTGTTGAATCCGCGGGGGGATCGGTTCGCGCCGGAGAGCGTCGAAGCTTTCGCCCGGCTTCCCGTGATCTATGGCCCGCCCGGCATGGAGGCCTATTTGCTGGAGACCTTGCGGCGCGTCAACGAGGTCTTGGCCCCCAAAGGCGTGGCGGTGGCGGCTTTGGACGTGAGCAAGCGCAGGGCATGGATCGTCAAGTTGGACAATGGCTTGGAACTGTATCTGGGCAGGCAGGATGATCCGCTCAAGTTGTTGGAGCGTTTCCTGGAATTAGTCCCGAAATTAGGCGCGGAAAGTTTTGCCCGCTTGAAGAAAGTGGACCTGCGTTACCCCAACGGTTTTGCCGTGGTATGGAAATCCGAGGCGGAGATCGCCCCGGAAATCAAAAATGAAAATGGCGCGGAGTCTCCGCAAGGCGCGGCCAGCAATATGGCGGTAGAGAAACAATAGCATGGCAAGAAAATCGGATCGAAATTTGATCGTTGGCTTGGATATCGGCACGTCCAAAGTGGCCGCCATCGTCGGGGAAATGAACGAGGACGGCGAAATCGAAGTCATCGGCATCGGTTCCCATCCTTCCCGCGGCCTGAAAAAAGGCGTGGTGGTCAACCTGGAGGCGACCGTGCAGTCGATCCAGCGTGCCATCGAAGAGGCGGAGGAAATGGCGGGCTGCCGCATCCACTCCGTTTACGCGGGGATCGCGGGCAGCCACATCAGCAGCATGAATTCCCATGGCATCGTCGCCATCAAGGAAAAGGAGGTCAGCCAGAGCGACGTGGAGCGGGTGATTGACTCGGCCCGCGCGGTGGCCATCCCGGCGGACCAGAAAATCCTGCACATTCTGCCGCAGGAGTTTGTCATCGACCGCCAGGAGGGCATCAAAGAGCCTATCGGCATGTCGGGCATCCGCCTGGAGGCGCGGGTGCATATCGTCACCGGCGCGGTGAGCGCGGCGCAGAACATCGAAAAGTGCATACGCCGCTGCGGCTTGGAGGTGGACGACGTGATCCTGGAGCAATTGGCTTCGGCTTACGCCGTGTTGGCGGATGATGAGAAGGAATTGGGTGTTTGCCTGGTGGACATCGGCGGCGGCACCACCGACATCGCGGTGTTCACCGACGGCGCGATCCGCCACACGGCGGTGATTCCCATCGCCGGCGACCAAGTCACCAACGACATCGCCGTGGCTTTGCGCACGCCCGCCCAGTATGCCGAAGAGATCAAGATCAAATATGCCTGCGCGCTGACCCAACTGGCCAAGCTGGAGGAGAACATCGACGTGCCCAGCATCGGCGACCGCCCGTCGCGGCAGATTTCCCGGCTCAATTTGGCGGAGATCGTCGAGCCGCGCTACGAGGAGTTGCTGTTGCTGGTGCAGTCGGAACTGCGGCGCAGCGGCTTCGAGGACTTGATCGCCGCCGGCATCGTCCTCAGCGGCGGCAGCGCCAGGGTCGAGGGTTTGGTGGAACTGGCCGAGGAGATTTTCCACATGCCGGTGCGCCTGGGGCTTCCGCAATATGTCACGGGGCTGGACGAGGTGATCCGCAATCCCGCTTATGCGACTGGCGTGGGCTTGCTGTTGTTCGGGCGCCAGCACGGCCCCCATGGCGAAAAAGGCGCCTTGGGCGACGGGGGGTTCAGGGGGATGTGGAACAAAATGAAGAGTTGGTTTCAGAGTAATTTTTAATTTTTTTGGCAGTCAAGTCTCAGGAAGGCTAGTGGTGAATGATTATGAAATTTGAAATAGCGGATTCCTACAGTCAAAAGGCCGTCATCAAGGTGGTCGGGGTGGGCGGCGGCGGCGGCAATGCCGTCAACCACATGGTGAACAGCCATATCGAAGGCGTGGATTTCATCTGCGCCAACACCGACGCGCAGGCCTTGAAGAGCGTCAATTCCCGTTCGGTGATCCAACTCGGCAACGCCCTGACCAAGGGGCTGGGCGCGGGCGCCAATCCCGACATCGGCAAGCAGGCGGCCAAGGACGACCGTGAGCGCATCATGGAGGTTCTGGATGGCGCGGACATGGTGTTCATCACCGCCGGCATGGGCGGCGGCACCGGCACCGGCGCGGCCCCGGTCATCGCCGAGATCGCCAAGGAGGCGGGCATCCTCACCGTTGCCGTGGTCACCAAGCCGTTCCATTTCGAGGGCAAGAAGCGCCGCGCCATCGCCGAGAAGGGCATCGAAGAGTTAAGCCAGTTCGTCGATTCGCTGATCACCATCCCCAACGAAAAGCTGCTGCCGGTGCTGGGCAAGAATGTCAGCCTGATCGAAGCCTTCGCCGCCGCCAACAACATCCTGCTGGGCGCGGTGCAGGGCATCGCCGACCTGATTACCCACCCTGGCATCATCAACGTGGACTTTGCCGACGTGCGCACGGTCATGTCGGAGATGGGCATGGCGATGATGGGGACCGGCGTCGCCAGCGGCGAAAACCGGGCGCGGGAGGCGGCGGAAAAAGCCATCGCCAGCCCGCTGCTTGACGACATCAACCTGCAAGGCGCGCGCGGCATCCTCATCAACATCGCCGGTGGGCAGGATCTGACCTTGAGCGAATTCAACGAAGTCGGCAACGTGGTCCACGAATTCGCCGCCGATGACGCCATCGTGGTGGCCGGCGTTTCCGTCGATGCCGAACTCGGCGACGAGTTGCGCGTGACCGTCGTGGCGACCGGGCTGGCTACCCAGCGGCAACTGAGCGAAGCGCCGATCCGTCTGGTGAAGACGCACAACGGCGAGATCGACTATGGCGCGTTGGACAAGCCGACCAGCATCCGCAACAAACCGAAGCATGAACGGGGGGCCGAACCCAAGAAAGAGATGGATCTGGAATACCTAGATATTCCCGCCTTCCTGAGACGGCAGGCGGATTGACGGGAGGCGGAAACCGCCTGTGTGTCGGGGCTGCGACAATTTGTACCCTTGTCCTGACACATGGTGCCGGTTATCCTATAAATATTGCGCCTTTTATTTTTGGGCGGATCAATTCATAGCTTATGGGTGAACCGATGATCAGGCAGAGAACACTGAAGAACGTAATAAGAGCGACAGGTGTGGGGTTGCACACCGGGCAGAAGGTCTATTTGACCTTGCGGCCTGCGGCGCCCAACACAGGCATCAAATTCCGGCGCGTGGATCTGTCCGAGCCGGTGGTGATAGACGCCAAGCCCGAAAACGTCGGGGAAACCACGCTCTCGACCACCCTGGTCAACGGCAAGGTGAAAATTTCCACGGTGGAGCATCTGCTGTCCGCGTTGGCGGGGCTGGGCATCGACAATGCCTACATCGACGTCAGCGCGTCCGAAGTGCCGATCATGGACGGCAGCGCGGGGCCGTTCGTATTTCTGATCCAGTCGGCGGGCATCCAGGAGCAGGACGCCCCGAAGAAATTCATCCGCATCAAGAAGGAGTTGCTGGTCGAGGACGGCGACAAATGGGCGAAATTCGAGCCTTACGACGGCTTCAAGGTGACCTTCACCATCGACTTCGACCATCCCATGTTCAACAAAGACAACCAGACCGCCAGCATCGACTTCTCCTCCACCTCGTTCGTCAAGGAAGTCAGCCGCGCCCGCACTTTCGGCTTCATGCGCGACATTGAGGCCCTGCGCAAGCGCAAGCTGGCGCTGGGCGGCAGCATGGACAATGCCATCGTCGTGGACAATTACCGCATCCTCAACGAGGACGGCCTGCGCTACGCCGACGAGTTCGTCAAGCACAAGATCCTCGACGCCATCGGCGACTTGTATTTGCTGGGCCACAGCCTGATCGGCTCGTTTGTCGGCCACAAATCCGGCCACGGACTCAACAACCTGCTGTTGCGGGAATTGCTCAAGCAGAAGGACGCTTGGGAATCCGTGACCTACAGCGAGGACGAGGGCTTGCCGATCTCTTACATGCGCACCATCCAGGCCGCGCGTTAAATCCGGCCCCCGCAATCCTGCCAACGCCGCCCGCGCCTTAAGGCCGGGCGGCGTTTTTATTTGGCGGCGTAGCGCTCCATGGTTTCGCCCAGGCGGGCCAAGGCGGCGGCGAGTTCGTCGTCGGCGGCGCAGAGGCTGCTGGCCTTGACCGTCTCGATGACTTCGGCGGAGGGCTTTTTCATGGGCGCCACCGGTTTCTCGACCGCCGTTGGCGAGCTTAGGCTGAGGTTGCGGATCTGCATGTGCCTGATGGCCAAGTCGCCGGGGGCATTGAGCTTGGTCAGGATCACCGGGGCGAGAAAACGCAGGTTCGAGGCGAAAGCCTGCGAATCGGTGTACAACACCAAGCTGTTGTCTTCCCGCGCCACGCAATACAGGCAATGGCTAGCCATCGGCGCGGGCACGGCTTGCTTGATCCTCCGCAGCAGTTCGGTGTGGAAGGCGATGCGCCGGTGGATGTCCTGGAAAATCGTATTGTTGAGGAATTGCCGGGCAGATTCGGGTTTGCTGGTCATGGGCGGGCCGGGGGAATGGCGGGCGATCAACAATCGGGATATTCCACCGATTGCGCCTTGATTAGGCAATATACTAGGTCATTTTCGCGCAGGCGCAAATCCTCGACGGTCTTGCCGTTGACCTCCGCCACCACGGCAAACCCGGCGTCGATCTCCACCAACGCGCCATGGCGGCGCGAGATGACGCGGACGATCCGCCCGGCCAGTTGGTTCTGGATGGTGATGCCTTCGATGCGCTGCCGGGACAAGGCTATTTGCGCGGCCCGCACGCTGACGGTGACGGTCTGCCCCTCGGTAGCCGGGGCGGGCGGCAGGACCAGCCGTTCCTGCCTGAGTTCGGCGACGCTGTAATGCTGGCCAGGGTGGTTTTCCAGGATTTTCACGTTCCACAGGTTGCGCAGATCCGCCTCGTCCGCCCCGCTGCCGTTCGCCTGGGCCAGCACATCCAGATAAAAGCCATGGCCTAAGATGCGGCCTTGCCCGACCAAGGTCATCGTTTGGGTGAGGTAAAGGATTTCGTCCAAGGAATGGCTGACATACAGCAGCGGTATCCCCACGTCGCGGATGCGGCGCAGGAAGGGCAGGATTTGCCGCTTCAAGCGTCCGTCCAGCGCCGCCAGCGGCTCGTCCATCAGCAGCAGTTGCGGGCTGTACAGCAAGGCCCGCCCCAAGGCGACGCGCTGTTTTTCGCCGCCGGACAACTGGCCGGGGCGGCGCTCCAGCAGCGGGCCGATGTCCAGCAGCTCCACCACCGGCCCCAGTTCAAAGCGCCGTTGCGCAGGAGCGAGCCGGCGGTAGCCGTACAGCAGGTTACCCCGCACCGACAAATGCGGAAACAACTGGGCGTCCTGGAACACCAGGCCGATATGGCGGCGGTGCGGCGGCACGAACAGTCCCCGCGCCGCATCGAACAAAACTTCCCCGTTCAAGACCATGCGCCCCGCGTCGGGCCGCACCAGGCCGCTGAGGCAATGCAGCAGGGTGGTCTTGCCCGAGCCGGAGGGGCCGAACACGCCGCTGACCGGCTCGTCCACGCGCACCGACAGTTCAATCGGAAAGCCGGCGCGCTTGATGCTGATGTCCACCTCAAGCACGGCCGCCCCCCAGGCCCAGCCGCCGCTCGGCGCGCCGCGACAGCAAGTCGCTGGCCAGCAGGGCGGAAAACGACAAAATCATGGACAGGACGATCAGGCGCAGCGCCTGCGCGTCGCCGCCGGGGACGTGGCTGGCGGTGTAAATCGCCAAGGGCAGGGTTCGGGTCTCGCCTTCGATGTTGCCGACGAAGGTGATGGTCGCGCCGAATTCGCCCAGGCTGCGGCTAAAGCCCAAGATCAACCCGGCCAGGATGCCGGGCAGGGCCAACGGCAGGGTGATGCTGAAAAACACCGCCCACGGCCCCGCCCCCAGGGTGCGGGCGGCACCCTCCAGGCGCGGATCGATCAGCCCTATGGACAAGCGCGCCGAGCGCACCATCAGCGGAAAGGCCATCACCGCCGAGGCCAGCGCCGCCCCTTTCCAGTTAAACGCGAAGGAAACCCCGAAATGCGCGTTCAGCCAACGCCCCAGGATGCCCTGGTTGCCGAACAACACCAGCAGCAGATAGCCCGGCACCACGGGCGGCAGCACCAAAGGCAGGTGGATTAGCGCGTCCAGCAAAGGCTTGCCGGCGAACTGCTTGCGGGCCAGCAGCCAGGCGACGGCGATGGACAAAGGGCAAATCGCCAAAGTCGCCCAGGCGGCGACTTTGACGGAGAGGAGGGTGGCGGAGAGTTCTTCGGGGGTCAGGGGCATGGCGTCGGGGCTGTTGTGGGGGAGGATTCCAAGCGCGACGGCGGATGTTCGCCAAAAAACAAATCCACGGCAATGCCGTGGATTTGTTGTCCCTGCAAAGGAACTACCCGCTTAGTCGTCGACGGCGACGATGACGTTGGGCGCCTTGATGATGGCATAGGCGGTGCCGCCAATCGTCAATCCCAGGCTTTCCGCCGAGCTTTTGGTGATGATGGAAACCACCTCCACGCCGGGAGACAGCTCGATGACCACTTCGGAATCGACCGCGCCATGGGTGACGGCCTTGACAGTGCCTTTGAGGATGTTGCGTGCGCTGAGTTTCATGATGTTAACCTTCGTGTGTGAATGAAAATTGGCAAGGGCTTGAAATCCCCTGCCGTCTGTATGCCAAAGCAAGCTTGTGAAAGCAAAAACAAGGCCAAATATTGGCATCACTTCCCAATCTTGAATCCGTATTTGGCAAATACCTCGCCTGTCCCTTGCAAATAATTGAAAAATCGCTTGGCCTCGCCTGACTGCGTGACCAGCGCAGCCGGATAAACGATGGGCGCGTGGAGGCTGTCCGGGAACGTGCCCACGACCTCCACCTTGTTGCTGATCTGGGCGTCGGTCGTGTAGACGATGCCTATGCACTCCCCGCGCCCGACCAAATCCAGTGCGGCGCGCACATCATCGGTGCCGACGATCCGCGGCTTGATGGCCTCCCACCAGCCCAGGTTGGTCAGCGCCTCCTTGGCGTAAACCCCCACCGGCACCGATTCGGT
>CAZOTR010000043.1:24235-26949 GCA_964582755.1 uncultured Methylococcaceae bacterium
CCCGAGGCGGCGAACGAGGTCTTGACCTTCACCCCGTGGGCGGCTTCGTAGTCCTTGGCGATTTCGCCTAGGGCGTTGGTCAAGCTGGCGGCTGCGTAGACCGTCACCTCGCCCGCCAAGGCCAGGTGAGAGGCCGACAGCAGGGCGAAGGCGGCGAACAGCTTGCAGAAATTGAACGGGCGTTGCGTCATGGCGTGTCTCCGGGGATGCGGGGCGGGAAGTGGGATCGACGTATATGAAAGAACATATCATCACTGCGGGTCAAGGCCAAAGCTGGGGTTGTTCGCGGCGCGTAGGCGCTGTTTCGTGCACAACCGCTTAAAAATCAAAAGATAAAACCCTTGCGTGTGGCATGGGAAACAATCCATTCGGGGTTTGCGCCGATGCTTGGCAGGTGACAGGGGGAATCGTTATATCTTAATATTCATAACGAATAAGGCCGCAAACCCGCGCGCCGCCACCCCACTGAGGAACGACCCATGAAGGCTCCCAGCCGAAGAAAAATGCCACACGCCTGCCCTCGGGCTTGTTTGGCGACGCTATCCCTCGTCGCCTTGGCCCACTCGCCGCCAATGCTCGCGGATGGTGCGCCGGCCCCAGCGCCCGGCGCCACCGTCGCGGCCAAGCAGGGCGCCAGCGGAAGCCCGTCGAAAGCCGCGCCCGCGCAAGCCGCCCAGAAGCCCGCGCAAAGCGCCAAAGCGCCCAACCGCTGGAGCCTGACCGCCGGCGGCAGCCAGCGCAAGGATTGGCTTACGGGCAAGAATCGCTTCGACTGGCCGTCGGAATACAACGCCAAGAAAACACTGGGACTGCCGGACTGGCTGAATGCGAGCTTGGAATACCGCGCCCGCTACGAAACGACGGATACGCCTTTTGTCAAAGGCCAGACCGGCAGCCAGTATCAGGTTCCCATGCAAACCGTGCTATGGATGGAAGCCAACTACAAGGCGCTGCGCGTCGGCTTCGAGTTTTGGGATGCCCGGCAATACGGGGCCAAACCCGACGAGACGCTCAACACCACCATGGTGGACTCGGCCGACTTCCCGCAGATTTACGCCGCCTTGTCGACGCTAAACCTGCTGGACACGGGGATGGGGTTTGAAGTGAAAGGCGGGCGCATGACCTTGGATTTCGGCAGCCGCCGCTTTGTGGCGCGCAACGCCTTCCGCAACACCACCAACTCCTTCACTGGCGTCTCGTTCCGGCTGCGCGACGCGGCCTCGGCTTGGCAAGTGCAGGTGTTTGCGTCGCAGCCAGTGGTGCGCTTGCCGGACCAGAAAAGCCAGTTGCTTCACAACGACTATGCCTGGGACCAGGAGCAAAAGAACAGCGTCTTCACCGGTATCTTTGGCGAGGCCGAGCTTCCATGGGAAAGCCGTGGCGAGTTGTACCTGTATTATTTGGGCGAACCGTCGGACAGCGTCAATTATCGCCGACTGTTCACGCCGGGTTTGCGGATGTTCCGTCCGCCGCAGAAGGGCGAGCCTGACTTTGAGCTGGAAACTGTCGGCCAGGCGGGGAACCGGCTGGACACGGTCTATGACGCCAAGGGCAAGGGCGCGAAAAAAGACGTGTCGGTGGAGGCGTTCTACGAGCATATCCAGTTTGGCTACACCTTCGACCTGCCATGGAACCCGCGCATTTTGGCGCAGTACGATTACGCCTCGGGGGGCGCGTCCGGGAACACGTCCAACTCATTCGACACGCTGTTCGGCGCAAGGCGCTGGGAATACGGCCCGACCGGCATCTTTGGCCCGTTTGCCCGCAACAACATCAACTCGCCGGGGGCGCGGGTGTTTGTCACGCCACACCGCGATGTCTCCGCCTTCGCAGCCTACCGGGCGTGGTGGATGGCGGACAGCAAGGCGCTGTGGCAGCCCGCGAACCTGGTGGACCCGACCGGCAAGGCTGGCGATTTCATGGGCCATACGCTGGAACTGTCGGCGCGCTGGGATGCCCATGAAAACATCGCCTTGGAAGGGGGGTACGCCTGTTTGTTCAAGGGTGGCTTCGCCCGCAACGCCCCCGGCGCGCCCGCCAACCACGATAATGTCAACTATCTCTACGTTCAAACGGAATTGCGCTTCTAATCGGCTTGCGTAGCCGGCCAGCAATTCTCATTATTGGCTCGAAGCCCTGTCATTTCGGCATGGATGCCGGAATCCAGTGCCATGGACGGTAACTACCCGGTTGCGCAAGTGCTTGATTAAAAGGTTCTGTGCCAACGTGCAGGTTCACATCCCTGTGACTGGATTCCGGCATCCCTGCCGGAATGACGGACTATCCAGCAACGCCGGCTCAAAATGAGAATTGCTGGTAGCGGGCCGGGTTGGCGCGGCCCGGGCAATGATGGGTAATATTACCGGCTAAAAGTCCATGAATATTTTATGGGATTGGGGTAGCCTATGAACACCAAGGCATTCACAGACTTTGTGCGCAGCAGCGGATGCGCCCCGCCGCACAAGTAAAGCAGTCCACCCGTCCAGGAGATTTTAGCCATGAACCTATATCTCATTGAAGTCGAGACCGTCAGTATGACCTTAGAGCAGATTGCCAACGAACTAAGCGTGATGGGCGAGGCGCTGGGCGCAATCGGTGGCGGTTTGCTCTGTTCTGGCAGGCATGATTCTGCAAACCACTGGACCGGGTATGTCCATGTGGAATCCGGGCAAGCCGTGCGTGACCTTTTTGAGGCGAGCGACTTGGCCGTGGTT
>CAZOTR010000044.1:0-25426 GCA_964582755.1 uncultured Methylococcaceae bacterium
GTCGAGATCGTCAGCGGGATGACCCGCTCCCGCTCGTAGATCGGGCCTGGATTGGGCGGCGGCAACCCGCTGGGGGCCGGGCTGGCATTGGCAGGCCGGGATTTCTCGGCGTTGTCAGCGGCGATTTGCCGGAGGTTTGCATCATGCAGGCTGTCCAGCGCCGCCATCGCCGCCTGCAACGCCTTGAGGGCGTCCGCCGCGCCCGCCTTTTGCGCATCGGACGCCTGTTTTTGCAGCGCCGCCAGCTTTTCCTGGTACGCCTGGTTTTCTTGCAACGCCGCGAGTTCAGCCTGCGACGCGCCGCGCAGCTTGGCTTCCGCATTGGCAAGCTCGGCGTTGAGGTTGGCGAGGATTTGGGATGCCGAATTTGCAAGGCTGTCGCGCAACTGCGTTGCTTTGTCGTTGGCCTGCTGCACCGCATCGCGGATCTGGCGGGCCGCTCCCGCCGTATCCTGTCCGGCAATCGAAGAGTTTTCAAGAAAACTCGCCAGCCCCGCCGCTTCGGCGGTCAGGCGCTCGATGTCGGTGGCGTTGGTGGCCTTTTGCAACTCTTGGGCAACATCCGCCGCACGTTGCATGTTGCGATGGATTTCCTGCGCGGCGTCCGCCCACGCCTTCACCGCATATGGCCCGTTGCCCAGCAACTGGCCGTTTAGCCTGATGACAGCCTGCGTGGCCCCGTCGGTCGCATCGGCCGCGTCTTTTGCGGACTGCGCGGTCTGGTCGTTGGCTTTTGCCAGTGGTTTGCTCGCCGCCGCCGCTTGTTCGCTGGCCTGCGCGTCGGCGGCTTTGCCAATGGCGGCGGCGTGGGCCGCGTCGGCTTCCAGTTGCAATGCCTTGGCGGCGTCCTGAGCCGCCGCAATCAACTTCTGGTCGGCCTCATCCAACAGGCCGTCAGCCTTTAATTCCTTTTCTTTGCTGTCCGCTACGGCTTTGGATGCGTCGGCCACATCCTGTTTCGCTTTTGCCACCAACAGGGCTTGCTGGTATTCGGCCTGCGCGGCTTGCAGGCCCAGTTCCGTGGCGCGGGCCTCGTCGCCTTGCGCCAAGGCCGTGCGTTTCATGGCATCAAGCCGCGCCAGATAGGCCGCACCTTGCTTTTCGACTAGGCCGACCTGGCGTTGCTGCTTTTCGACGACGGCATCCAGTTGGCGGCCGTGGTCTTGCAAGCCTTTGGTATACGCCGCCAAAGCACCGGATGCCGTGCCGTGGGCTTGGGCCAGTTCGGCGGCGCTGGCCTTGCCAGTGGCATACGTGGCTTCCAGATCATGGAACCGTGCAATGGCGGTTTGTGCTTCGTCATGCAGCTTGGCAAGCTCGCCGGTGGAGATCGCTTGCGCGGTGGCAAACCCGCCCAATACCGGCGGCAGCTTGCCCAGAGTATCGGCTAGGTTCTGCGCTTCGGCGGCCTCCTTGCGCTTGGCGTCGGCGGCTTGCCGGGCGGCGGCGATGCCGGTCAGTTCCGCGTCGGTCAGGCCGGGCGTCACCATCGCCTCACGCGTCTTGGCCTCGACTACCTTCGTGGCAGCATCAGCTTCTTGCCGCTTGGCTGCGGCCAATCTCAATGCGCCGTCAACCTCGGCTTGCTTCAACGCGCCGGTCAGGCGGGCGGCTTCGGCTTCCTGGCCGGATGCTTCCGCCAGCGCGAGCTTGGATTTGATCGCGGCCATCTCGGCCCCAGTGTTGGCCTCGGTGATGCCTGTGTGGGCGGCGGAAAGCTTAGCGAATGCCTCGGCCCGCTTCGTAGCCTCCTCAGTGGCGTCTGAGTACTCTTTGCGGACTTTGGAAAGCTCCGCCGCCGCCTGCTTGACTTGCTCCTCGGTGGCCTGGCCTTTGCGCATCGCCTCGGCCAGCCGGTTGGCTTTTTCTTCGGCCTGTGCCGCCGCCGTCTTCAAGCCGTCCAGTTCCGCCGCCGTGTGCGTGGCCTTGGGGGCCGTGCTGGCGAGGGCTTCGGCCAGATCCTTTTGCGCCTGAGACAGGGCCGCGCTTTTTTCGGCAGTCTTCTGCGAGGCGTCGGTCAAGCCCTTTTCGACTGCCTTGAACTCTTCGGCGATTTTCGCCAGTTCGGTCTTGCCTTGGGCGGCGGTGATCTCGCCTTTCAACACCCGCCAGGCCACGCCTAGCTCCACCCACTTTTGCGCCAGCATGGAACCGGCCAGCCGCGCTGACTCGAACTGCGTCGCCCAGCCGCCCACCGTCTGCCCAATCTCCCAGGCGGCGGGCAGCATCAAGGCGGCATTCAACCCCTTGAATACCAACTCGGACAGCTTCATCTTCTTGGCCGCTGTCTCCTGCGCGGCGCTGTGGGCATCCACCGCAGCGGTGGCTTGTCGGGTGGCGCGTTCATGCGATTCCTGGGCTTGGCCTAGCGCCTCGGTCGCTGCCTTGACATTTTTCGATGACATCGCGCCGGCGTCTTTGGCCTTCGCTACATCTAGGTCGGCCTGGGCTTGGCGCACCAAGGCGGCGGTGACGGTCGCCCGCGCCTGCGCTTCCTGCGCGGCCACTTCCAGCCCGGCGCGTTGCGCCGCCACGGCGGCTTCGCCCACCGTCTTTTGCAGCTTCGCCGCCGCCGCCTGCTCGACACCGGCCCGCGCCGATGCCAACAAGCCCTGGGCAAACTTGCCCGCCGCCACCGCGCCGACCGCCAGCGTTATATTTGCAAAGTCGCCAAGATGGGCGGAGGCAGTGTCAATGCCTTGCGCCAGCATCTGGGTGATGTGGTGCGCCTCGTTGGCCTGCCCGGCGTATTGCATCAGGCTGTTTTGCAAAGCGCCCAGCGAGCGTTCCACGGTCGGCGGGATCTTGGCGTACTCGGCGGCAATCTTGTCGCCCTGGCCCAGCACCGCGCCGACCACCTTCTCGGAGGTCAGCTCGCCCGCCTCGGCCATCGCCCGCAACTTGCCAATCGGCACGTTCAGCCCGTCCGCCAGCGCCTGGGCGAGGCGGGGGGCGGCTTCCATCACCGTGTTGAACTCGTCGCCGCGCAACACGCCGGAACCCAGCGCCTGCGCCAACTGCTGGATGCCGTCCCCGGTTTCGGCGGCGCTGGCCCCGGACACTTTGAACGACTGCGCCAGAACCTCGGTCAACTTAAGCGCGGACTCTTGCGACAGCCCCAACTCGGTGACGGCCTTTTGGGTGCGGCTATATAGGTTGACGATGGATTCCAGGCTGGAACCGGTCTGCTGGGCGATGCTGAACAGCTTCGATTGCGCCGCATTGTATTCGGCCTGAGTGGTGGTCGCCTGCCTGATGCGGGCTTGCAGTTGGGTATAAGTGTCGGCAAGCTTGACGAACTCTTCCGCCCCGTCGATGGCGACGCGGAAGGTCAGATAATTTTTGACGGCGTTGTAGACACTTTGCGCCGTGGTGCTGATAGACTGGATGCCCTCACGCGCCGACGCCACCGCGCCGCCCGTCATGTCCGACGCGGAAATCAGCAACCTTAAGAGCAAATCGGAGCCAGCCATGAATGATTACCGCCGGAATTTAAGTTTTGGGGAAGTGGTTTTGATATTGGCCGGAGGATTCGGCTTCTGGTGGTTAATGACCTGGGGCGGACAAGGAAAAATCTACATCCTCTTCAGCGTCGCCATCCTCGCCTTCATCCGCTTGGCTATCGCCATCTGGCGTCTGCCGTAATCCGCCCCGTAACACCAAGGCGGGCGGGTAGGGCCGAATTCCTAGGCATGGAATTAAAAAACCACCAAAACCACAACCGCCAAAACCAGCGCCGCCAAAACATAATGGCGGGTTTCGGAAAACCGGAACGCTTCCAGTTCGGTGTAAAGATCGTCGCGCAGGTCGTCTAAATTAAACATGTCGGTAGCCTATATCATGAGGGGTTGGCACAACCCGCCCCGGAACGCCGGGGCGGGGATGGCTTTAACGCGCCGCCACGGCGGCGCTCACAGAGGTATTATTGGGGGGGGGGGGTTAGGTTCCAGACAAAATCCGAATCCGCCCGAACTGCCCCAGCACCGGATCGCTTGCCTTGGTCGTGTCCGCCATCAGCATGCCCTCCATCTCGCCCACCTCGATGCCTTTTTTCTGGATCAGGGCCAGGGATTTGGTCACATCGAACGACACGCGGTACAAATCGATCAAGACTTTCACGCCCTCGGCAGTGTTCAGCCCCTGGAACCGAACCCACTGCTCCTTCAATTCGCCCGCCAACGCCGGGATATTGATGGTCGATCCATAGGCGTAGTCCGCCTTGAACGGCTGGGTAAACGTGCCGACATCGGAAAACGATCCCAGCCCATATTCGTCAAACGAATATTTGGCGGGATCAACGGTCGCCGGGGTGGCGTTTGAATCATGGATGACGACATTGGGCGCATTGCCGACGCCTGGCGTAATGCGCGTATGGTTTAACGCCACCAGATCGCCGGCCAGCAACGAACCGGGCAGCGTCTCGCCCGTGACCGTTCCCGCCGCGACCACCGAGCTTTCCCCCAGCAGCCGCAAGGCCAGATTTTCAGGACTCCATTCCATGAACGGGATCTTGACGGTGGCCTGGCGCTGCTGGACCAAGCGCTTGATGATCGACCGCGCCGCCGCCACGGAACTGCCGTAAACGTCCACCACGTCAATTTTTGGGTCGATGGAGACGCCCTTGTCCGGGTCGGTTTCCCCGACGTTGCGGAACACGCCGGGATTGCCATTGGCATCCCGGCTGGCGAAAAATGTGGAGCCTAAGCCGCTATAAAAAGCCATGATGTTGCCCTAAAAGTTATTGATCAAATCAAAGCCATTCGGCCTTGCCTAAATCCACCAGCCATTGCGCGGAGCCTGGCGCCAACCCCGTGTCCGCCAGCGCCAGCACGGCACCCGGCGCATAGGCCCGCCCCGCGTGTTCATGGTCGGCCAGCAGCTTGACGCGGTCCCTGGCCCAAACCATGCCGTTTTCCGCCTGCGTCATGGCGTCGCCGTCAGGGCCGTCAGGGATGGGGACAGAGATGTCTTCATCGACGGCTGCGTTTTTTTGCATGTCCACTCCTTTTATAGGGAGGTTGAAGGGCCAAGGGTGCCTTGCACGTCAAAACGGAGTTCGGCATACATCACGCCTTGTATCGGCCCTTCTTTCAGGTTTTTGAACCGCGCCGCCCCCTTCGCCGCCAGCCCATTGGCCTCATGCGCCAATATCAGCGGCGTCAGCACCAAGTGATGGACCAGACGCTCGATGTCGTCAACGGCGTACAGCACGGCGACCAGCGTGCAATCTTTCCAGGCAGTGGACTGGGTTCCGGCATTGACGGAAACCGTGGAAAACTCTTCGAGGTACACCGCCAAGCCGTCGTCTCCGTAGCTGTCCGCCAAGCCTTTGGGGGCCAGGTTTTTCACCTTTTCGGCCAATACGGCGCGTAGCGCCTGCCTAAACATGCCGGTCACCCCAGGAAAATCGTTGTACACATGTTTCCTGGCTGTGCATGGCGGTTTTTTTCGCGTCCATATACCCTAGCCGCCCTTTTCGTTTTTATCGCCTGAAATCGCCTCTCGCTGGGCCATGCCGTAACGGAGGTAAACCAGGGTCTTGATGGCGTTCAACACTTCGGTGCCGAGGTAGCCCGCCATGCCGACCGCCACGTCGTGCCAGTCTGGCGAGATGCCCAGCGCCATGCCTAACAGCGACATCATCTGGCCGGCGAATCCGGCGATGAACAAACGGACCGCCAGATCCCGCCAACGGAACTGGCGGCGCTCCTGGGCAATTTGCTGGAGATAGGCCACGCCCCCGCCCGAGGCGGCAAGCATCAACATGGAGGCCCAGGCGGGCAGTTGTTTTTCCGGCATCACACCGCCCCTAGGGAAAAGGGCAGCGTCGCCGTCATCGGCGACACGCCCAGAATTTGAAACTTGCGCTGGCCATACTCGTACCGCGCCTGGAATTGCAAAGCCTTCTGCTCGTCGGGCGTCAAAAACCGCAATTCCACGCCGCCCTCGACCAGCCGGATCGCCGGGGCCACGCCCGACAGATAAAAGGTATGGAGCCAGGGCAGCACGGAGGCCACCGCCGCGTACAGCACCGCCTCATCCCACAGCGCCTCTTTGCCGGTGGGCGCCGCCGCCATGCCGGTTTCCGCCTGCAACTTCGCCAAGGCCATGCCGATATGCGTCTCCAGCAATTCCGGCGGCGTCTTTTCCGGCAGGTTGAACATGCCTTTCATCGTGGCGGCGTCGGTGGCCATGGGGTTAGCTCGGATAGCCGGTGAGTTCGAGGGACAGAGCGGTTTGCGCCGTGTCGCCGTTGGTGAACTTGACGCGCACCCACCTTGCGCCCGGCGCGGCCCACGCCACCATGTTTGCCCCGGAAGCGGGCGACACCACCAAGCCATTTGGGGGCAGCGCTGGCGCGGCCACCCATGTGGGCGACTCGGCGTCGCCGTCGTGGGCCTGCTCAATCAGCAGGCTTTCGTTGGCGCTGGCGACGCCGCGCTTGACCGCGCACAGCCGGTCGTAGTTGTGGCGGATGCCGAGGTCGAGGACCAAGGCGGTATTGACCGCTGCCGCCGCCGCCGCGCCGACGGTCAGGCGCTTATGCACGGTCAGATTGGAGAGGGACTGTCTCAACATGGTGATTTCCGGTTGGTTTGAAAGGCGACAAGGCTAGCCAGGCCGTCCGTAGACCACTGCCTGCTTGGCGGCAAGCTCGAAGTCCACGCTCAAGTCCCAGGTGTACCAAATGCAGCGCTCGCGCTGGCGCACCTCGGCGGACCGGGTGATGTCGGTGTTGACGCCGATGACCATGTTTTTCAGGGGCGTCAGCAACACATGCCGCCTCGGCATCACCGTGACCTTCTCGATGGGATAAGCCAGGAGGGCGCTGACCTGCTGGTCGGCAATAGCCGAGCTGCCAGTCACATGCCGGCCCACCTCCAGCGCGTACTCCACCGCGTCCAGCGTGTTCATCACCAGCTTGGCCCCTTCGTGGAAAATGGCGGGCAGGGCCAGCAACATCCGCCCCAGTTCGTCTATCCAACCATTGGTGTCCGGGTCAATCGCCAGCTTTTGGCCGGCGGGGCAACCCGCCTCGGCCAGGGCCAAAAACCCCTTGTTCAGTTTCAGGAACTCGCCGTCCGCGTCCAGCCCCGTGCCGTTGAAGGCCAGATCCGTCAACTCGCCCCGGATACGGGTGGCAAACGCCGCCTCCAATTCGGTGACCAAGTTCGGGTTGTCCTGGTTGTCGCGCAAGTAATCGAACAGGACGTCCACGAACAACTGCTGGTCTTGCGCCACCAGCTTGTAGTTGAAGTTGACGATGCCCGTCTTCTGCTCATCCGTGGGCAACTGGCCCTGCGGCACCCGGCGCAACGAACGCTGCGGGATGTCGATCACCGCGCCCTCCTTTTGCAGCGTGGTCATCACCTCGCGGGTGATCTTGCTGAGGAAGTCCTCCGCATACACCAGGCTGATAAACGTCCGCGCCCGCTGGGGCGTGATGGCCCCGTTGAAGCGGATGTCGCCCGGCCCGATCAAGCCCTTGGCGAGCATGACCAACTGGACGACATAGGCGCTCTTATGCAGCTTTATCAAGCGTTGAAATTCTTTATCCATAACAGGCTCGCGTGGGTTTTTTAATTAAAGGAAGGTATCGCGGGTTTCGTCCCCGCTGCCGCCATCCATGCCGCCTTTCGTAAAGGATTTGGCAATCTTCTCGTCCAGCCTGGCCTCAAGGTCGGCAATCATTTTGGCAATGCCGGCCGAGGCCGGATCATCCCCTTCGCCAGCCTCGGCGGATTTTTTCTGGCTGGCGGGCGGCGGGGTCAGGCCGTGTGGACACGCGCCGTCCGCCAGGCATTTGCCGTTGCAGTCGCCTGCCGCCTTCTCCTTATTGGTTTTCGCCAAGGCTTTCTCGACTTCGTTTGCCACCAACGCGGCGATTTCTTCTTTGGTCATGTCACCGGCCCTCTCGCCGTCATTATTTGTTGCATCGTTGTGAGATTTTCCAAGCAGCTTGTTGAGCAGCCCGGCCAGCAAACCCTCGGCATCCTTCCCTATATTGACCGGCTCGTTCGGATCGACCACCTTGGCGTAACCCGCCAGCGACAGTCCGGCCAGTTCGCCAGACTTCAACTGTTTCCAGAGGTCGGCGTCGTTGATCTGGATACCCACCGCCCACGCGCCGTCCGGCTCGCCAGGAAACAGCGGGTCTTGCGAGCGCACCAGCCACGTCTCGGCGACAAACGCAGCCTCCTCGCTATAACTGTGTTCCTTGTCCACGTTGTCCTGGTTCTTCTGCCGCATGAACCGGGTTGCCGCCTGGCGGATCGTGTCCGCCGTGGCAAAGTCGCCCTGGCTGTCGGTCTGGTCGGGCGAGTAGACGATGCCATAGGCCCGCATCAACGCATCGTCCATCTTCTCCAAAGCGAATACCGTCGGCTTGCCCTGCGACTTCAACACCAAGGGTTTGCCGTTGGCCGGTTTCGCCACCAGGGATATGAAATTGACAGTAAGGTCTTTAAGCTCAGGCATCGGGGTTTCTCGCTTCGTTGGGTATAGAATATCCGATCAATAACCGGTTATGGCATGGACATATCAATATATGGATACGCGGTTGTGTATATAAAATAATATTCCCGTAGCATGGCCTCCATGCCTACCGAAAACATCCCCGCCGTTGAAATCTCGCTCGCCAAAGCCGACTTGCGCGGACGCGATTCCCCTTACGCCTTTCCGGCCGTCCCAATCGCCGACGCGCTGCCCTGGCCGGTCTCGCCCGATGCCCTTTACACGCTGTACAACGCCTGCGTGGAACACCAGCGGGCGATCAACATCAAGGCGCAGGGGGCGTTCGGCGGCGGGCTGGTGGAGGTGGACGGGGAAGGCACAAAGCCGGTGGCGGCGGTCGAGGATCTGTGCGAAACCGGCAGCGGCCAGTTGTTCGAGGAGATTGGCCTGGATCTGGACACCTACGCCAACGCCTTCCTCTACATCATCCGCGACGCCCGGCGGCGTATCCTCAGGCTGGAACGCCGTCCGGCTAAAACGATGTGGCGCAAGGCTCAAGGCGGCTATGTGCAAATCCAGTACGACTATTCCGGCAAGATTCTGCGCACGGACTACACCGGGGATGAAATCATCCACTTGCGCCACGCCTGTCCGGGGGCGCATTGGTATGCGGTGCCCAACTGGTACTCCGGCAGCGGCATGGCGGAACTGGTGGACGCCGCCATCCGCTTCAACCAAGCCTTCTTCGACAACAACACTGTCCCCGACCATGCCATGATCGTCACCGGGGCGACCCTCAACGACGAGCAAAAGCTGGAGGTGAAGAACTACCTGCGCCGCGAACATGCCGGGGCGGAAAACGCCCACCGCCTGTTGCTGCTGTCGTTTAACGACCAGAACGTCAAGGTGGACATCAAAGCCCTGGCCAACCCGCACGACGGCGAATTCCTCAAGCTGCTCGACGCCGCCAAGGAGCGCGTCCCCATCGCCCACGGCGTCCCGCCCCGGATGCTGGGCATCGTCAGCGCCGGACAACTGGGCGGCGGGGGCGAAGTGGCCGGCCAGTTCCACACGTTCAACCAACTGACCTTGATCCCGATGCGCCGGCGCATGGTCAACGGCTGCGGGCGGCTGTGGAAGGATCTGGGGATTGACCGCACCAGGCTGGGCTTCGCCGACATTGACCCGACGCCGCCGGAACCCGCGCCCAGCCCCGCCGACCTGGCGCAGGCGGTGATGGGCGGGCTGCTGAACGTGGACGAGGCGCGGGGGAAGCTGGGCTTGCAAGCCCAGCAAAGCCCTATGCAGAAATCCAGCCGGACCGACATCCTGTTGGAAATCTTCAAGTCGCTGTAATGGCCGCCGGGAAGAAAAAGCGGCTCCCGGCCCCTCTCCCGCCGGGAGAGGGAAGACGGAAAGGCCGTCCCGCCGCCTTCGGCGACGAACACCACGCCAAGGCCCGCGAGCTTTACCTGTTGGGCGACAGCGCCCAGTCCGTGGCCGATGCGATAGGCTGTTCGCGCTGCACGGTGCAACGCTGGGTGAAGGAGGGCAAGTGGCGGGACGAACTGAGCCAGCGGCGCAACACGATCATCCAGCTTGACGCGGAAATCGCCCGTCTCGCCGCCAAGGCCAGCCGGGGCAACAATCCCGGAAAGCTGAACGCGCTCACCAAGGCGCGGAGCCGCGTCGCCAAGGCCACGCCCGCGCCCAAGCCCCGGCCCACGGTGCAAAGGGCCGTTCACGAGGCGACGCTTAAAACCGTCCTGGACGATGCCTACGGCCTGTTCCTGTACCAGAAAGAATTCCTGCTGTCCGAGGCCCGCTACCGCTGCATCCTCAAGGCCAGGCAGATTGGATTCAGCTTCATCATGGCCCTGGCCTGCGTCCTGGGCGCGATGGCCGGGCGCAACCAGTTGGTGGTCTCCGCCAGCCGCGACCAGGCGCAAATCGTCCTGGCCCACGCCCGCAGGCATTGCGAGCGGCTGAACATCCCGCTGGAGGAGGACACCGCCGACCTGCTGCGGATCAACGGCTGCGAAATCCGCGCCCTGGCCGCGAACTTTAGGACGATCCAGGGCTATGCGGGCGATTTGTGGCTGGACGAGTTCGCCTGGCACTTGAAGCCCGACCGGATTTGGAACGCCGTGCTGCCGTCGATCACCCAGGTCGGCGGGCGCGTCACCGTCTGCTCGACGCCGTTCCTCCCCGGCAACCTGTTTTGGAAGATCGCCGAGAACGACCACGGGCGCTGGGGCCACTTCGAGCGCCAGCGCATCACCATCCACGATGCGATTGCCCAGGGGATGCCGCTGCCGGGCGGCATGGAGGAGCTGCGGCTCAACTTCACGCTCGACGCCTGGAAGATGTTCTTCGAGTGCGAATACGCGGACGACGGCTCGGCCTTGCTGCCGTGGGAGATGCTGCAAGCCTTGGCGGTCGAGGACATTTCCCTCTACCGCGTCGGGCGCGTCAAGGCCGGGCTGGACGTGGGCCGCTTGCACGACCGCACCGCGATTGTGTTAAGCGGCGAGGAGATGGACCAGGTGTCGGGCCTGTATTCGGGCCGCTTCGCGCTGTTCCATAACGAGCAGCACAAGGGCTTGCCGTTCGACGCCCAGCGCACCCTGGTGGCCGGCCTGGACCGGCGGCACGACATCATCGAATGGGCCGTGGACAAGACCGGGCTGGGCTTCAACCTCGCCGAAGACTTGCAGAAGGACATGGGTTCGCGGGTGCGCCCGGTGTGGTTCACCGCCCAGCTTAAAGAAAAGCTCGCCCTCAACCTGCTGAAGCTGGCCGAGGACAAGAAGCTGATCCTGCCCAACGATCCGGACTTCCTCGCCGCGCTGCACTCGGTGAAGAAGATCGCCCGGCAAAGCGGCGTCGGCTACGACGCCGGACGCGACGGCGACGGCCATGGCGACCTGTTTTGGGCGGCGGCGCTGGCGAACGAGGGCCGCTCGGGGATCAGCGGCAAGTGCGAAGTCACTCTTTTTTAACCCACTAACCGACTAGAGGCAAACCATGGCCACGCTGACCATACAACAATTGCGACACATCTGCCCGGCGGTCAAAAACCCGGAGCAGTTCATCCCGGCCCTCAACGCGGCGTTCGGCGCGTATGCCGAATTGGCAACCCCGCAGGCGCAAGCGATGTTCCTGGCGCAGTGCCTGCACGAGTCGGGCGGCTTCAAGTTCCTGAAGGAAATCTGGGGGCCGACCGCATGGCAAAAGAAATACGAGGGACATGCGGGGCTAGGCAACACCCGCCCCGGCGACGGGAAAAAATTCATGGGGCGTGGATTGATCCAAATCACAGGCCGTGACAACTACACCAAATTTGACACATGGATATGCAATCGGCGGGCGGACGCGGCCGGCATTGTGGACCACCCGGAACGGTTGGAGGATCCTGACATGGCCGTCTTGTCGGCGGTGTGGTTTTGGGTTTCCAACAAGCTGGACCGCTACGCCGGCAACATCGAAGGCTGCACACGCCGCGTCAACGGCCCGAAGATGCTCGGCCTGGAAGAGCGGAAAGCCTACTACCGGCGCGGGCTGGAAGTGCTGGCCTAATGCTCAACACGACACAAATCGTTTTGCAAATCGCCGAGAAGGTGAGGGAAATCGCCACGCGGCAAGGCAACGTGCCATTCAAGACCGGCGACCTGCGCAAGTCGCATGTCGTCCACATGTTGAGCGAAACCAGCGCCGAGGTCGGCTCGAACCTACCCTACGCCCGCGCCGTCCATGACGGTAGGCCGGCCATCACCATCCGCCCGAAGAACGGCAAGGCGCTGAAGTTTAAGATTGGCGGGGAGACGTTCTTCGCCAAGTCCGTGCGCCAGAAGGCACGGGCGGGCAAGCCCTGGCTGGCGGACGCGGCGCAGGAGCTTCGGCGCGAGGGGCTGGGCTTCCTGGAGAAGCAGGTGGCGCGGGAGGTCCGCGAGGAATTGGAAAGGGCCATCCGGGGCGGCCAGTTCATCCAAAAAGTTTAAATCCATCCGTCAATCCATTAGGAGACAAACCATGACCGACTATGAGATCTTGGGGCGCTACACCGCCGCCCGCGAAGCCTTCGACCGCGCCTTGCTGCGCCGCAAGAAGGCGATCATTGACCTGAAGCTACACGCCGACCGCCTGTTGAACGCCAGCATGAGCCAGGGCTACGCCCTCAGCTTCGACTTCGAGGATGCGGAACGGCTGCTGGCCGAGGCCAAGGAGGCCGACACCGAGGCGCGGCTGGCGGTGGCCGACGCCAACAGCGTGGCGGCGCAGGCCGGGAAGCCGCTGTTGGTGTGGCGCTAAAAAAAGCCCCGCCGGGGCGGGGCTTTCGTTCGCCTTACTGCCGCTTGGGCTTGCCGGGCGGCGGGAAGTCGGCGGGCTGGCACTGCGAGAGCAGCTCCCACACCGTGTCGTACAACTCCTGCGGCGTCATCGCCGACGCCGGTTTTTCGGGTGCGGGCGGGGGCGCGGCGGCGGGGCGCACCACGCGGGACGCGGGGAAGGGGATCAGCTTGGCTTTCATGCCTCGTCCCCTTCGGCCGGCTTGGCTTTGTCTTCCGCCTTGGCTTGCAGACGGCGCAAGCGGTTCTCCACCGAGCTTCTCGCCCGGTTCATCGTCTTGCTGATTTGGACCATGCCGTACCCCTCCCGCCTAAGTTCCAACAACTGCCGGTCGTCCTCTGGCGTGAAGCGGCGGGATTCGGTCACCTGCCTTGAGTGGTGGCCGGGCAGCGGCTCCGCCCCTGAATGCCCCCTCCCAATCAAGCCCTGCGCCTCGCGGGCGCTCACCACCACCGGCAGGTCGAGCAGGGCGGCGCGGGTCGCCTCCAGGCGGGTCTCCCACTCGCGGAACTCGGCCAGGGTCAGCGGGCCTTGCGGAAGCGCCAGGTAGCCGCCGGTCTTGCGGATCGAAGGCAGCACTCTGGACGTTACCCATTCCATGAACGGCTCGGCCTCCGGCTTGTCGCTGCGCAGGATGAGGCGGTAAAGGCCGGATTCGGTCACGCACAGCATTTCTTGGTGTCCGCCAAGGGTGGGCACTAAACGCCTACCCTTGTGGGCATTGGGGACGCTACGCAGGCCATCTTTGGCTGTGGCATAGCCAAGAATATCAGTTGCGTCTTTTGCGACGGCATAAAAGCTCTGGCCGTCTTCGGTGGGAAAAATGCGGACTTGGTGCCCGTTGAAGTCGAACAAGGCGAGTTCGGTAGACATGGTGGTTTTCCTTTGGTCAGGATGGTAAACCGCCACGTTCGGTGATGTACGAATGGGTGGCGGACGACATGGGGACATCACTACCGCGACCAAAGAAGCGGCCCTCCGAAGAGGCCCCATGCCGCCCGCCATAAAATCTTGGCAAGCGGGCATGAAAAAACGCGCCGGGCGCGTTTCGGCTTTGGTCTAGCGCGGGGTGATGTGGCCCGGCCCCGGTGCGCCGGGGCAACATCACACTAAGCCAAAGCCTATTCATTGTCAATCTTCACTTGTTCCTTCGACCGCCGCTCTTCTTGTCGCCGACATAATTCCGTTCCCCGCCAGCGCCAAGGGTGTAGCGGCCACCACGAGGGCCGGTGTGAACGTGCTTTTCTCCTCCCCCGGCAAAACCGCGCTCAACTTTTGGTTGTGCGGTTGCGCGGCCAGGCAGCGTGACAAGGTAGCTTCGGCCCTTGGCCCTGCGTGTGATCTTTTTGGATTTTTCCAGATCGTAGAGGGCATAGCGCAAGTCCTCCTGACTCCCCAGCCTTGCGCAAACCGCGTAGAGATCGGTTTGCAGCATGGGCAGCGGCAAGGTCTTCAAGGTAAGCAAAAGTTGCACTTTGCGCTGTTCGTGTTCCCTATCTGCCTGGATGTGCCGCGCCGCGTCCTCAAGCATCTCCACTTGGGCCATCATGCCCAGCGCCCGGAACTTGGCCTTTCCTTCTTCCAGGATAGCGGCACCCTCCGCGTCCCTGCCCGCCTCGGACAATACCCCGGCGTAGTCTATGTAGGCCATGGGCGCGGGGATTTGGCCTCCGCCGAGAACGCGGAAGTTCAAAATGGCCTGCCGAAATGAATCCAGTGCTTCATGTTTCAGCCCAATCGCCTGTTGCGCCTGCGCCCGCATCATGCATACCCACCCTCTATCCTCCGCGTTAAGAGCGTTTTGGTCTATCTTCTCAGCTTTTGCCAATAACGTCCTGGGACGGTTTCTGAGGTTCAGCAATTCGGCGACCATGTTGCGCATGGCGGTTTCCCGTAGTTCCTGCCCGCCGCCTTGGTATACCGCCCAGGCTGCTCTGTAGACCGCCTCGCGCCCCAGACCAGCTTGGGATGCGTTCCCACGCGGGTTGTGGGAACGATCAAAAACTCTGCGTAACATTCTTGCAAAAGCATCAAGCCAATCCTTTATTCTGGGAAACTCCCAGAAAGAATTGCCTTTTGCCTTTATGGGCCGATTTGCGCTGCTCTTTTCTGGATTGTACTTGTGATAGACAATCCCGCATTTCGGGCATTCATACTCCGGCGCTTGATCTTCCGGCTTGCGTTCGTAGGCGCATTTTGGGCATTGCATTTCGGCCTCCGTTCAAAATGCTTATTTTCCTCCATCCCCGGCCCGCCCGTCTTGGGTAATATTCACCCTCCCGAACCCGTCAAACCCGCTCCGGCCACCACCACCAATGTTCCTTGGGGTAGTGCCTGCGGATGCCCTTGATCCGCCGCATCAGGTCTGCGTCCTTCAAGATCGAGTCGGCTTTTAGCCCGGCCTTGACGCGCAGCGCGTCCGTGTCGGTCATCTCGCCGGCGTAGTCGGAGAGGTTCATCAAGGCGCTGAGGACCGGCTCGGGCAAGTCCCAGCGCTCCCGCCCCGGCGCGGTGGCCAGCACGGCGATCCAGTGGTTCAAATGATCTCGGTCAGATACGGCAGCAGTTGGTACTGTAGGCATTTCTCGATTCCCCCCGGCTTCGGATGCCCGAAGCATCCGCGCAGTTGCAACGATTCATCGACGACGGCGTAGCCTTTCAACTCCGCCGCGTAAAAATAGTAGCGCAGGCCGTCTTCCTTCCACGGCCCGACAAATGTCCGCTTCGCCTCGGCGACGATCTGCCGCGCCAGGGCGAGGTAATCCTTTTCCTCGGACAGGCCGAAGTCTTCTTGCATGTGCTTGGCGACCGCCGCCTTGCGGATGTCGTCCTTCCAGTCGTCCGCCGCATAGGGCATCGCCTGGGCGTCGGCCCTCATGCCCAGCATCCGGTTTTTGTGTTCGTCGGGCATCAGCGCGTCCACGGCCTGGCGGTCGGCCTGGGGGCTGGCTTGCCCATGTTCTAGGCGCGACGGCTCGGCGGGCGCGAACCACATGACGGTGATGGTCCGGCAGCGGAAGTGGTAGGGCGGCGAGGCGGTGCCTTTGGGCAGGTCGGCGGTATGGGTGTCGGCCAGGCTGTCTTTCGCGCCGTGCATGGTCCACGCGGCCTTGGCGGCTTCGACGTTGCGGGTGGCGCTGGCCTTGAGGTATTCGTCGGTTTGCGTCCTTAGCTCATGCACGGCGATGATGCGCCCGTTCATGTGGCGGCATATCGGCGTGGTCCTGGCGTCCAGGTGTGCGCGGACTTGGACGTATTCCGCCCCGGCCTGCTCGTAGCCGGTGACGCGGCCAATTTCCCGCGTCTTGGTGGCGGTGTGGTCGGCCAATACCTCCCAATAATGCCGGGAGCGTTCGCCCAGGGCGGCAAAGTCTTTGGCAAACCGCTCTGTCAAACTTTCCCGCGTCATTCCCTCGCGGAAGTAATCGCCCAATATGGATTGAATGGTATTAAGGGTGTAGGTATTCCAGGAATTGCCTACCCAATACAGGTTGCCGGTGCCGAGTATGTCGAGCGCGGCCAGGTCGGGACGCCCGAAGCGGATGTCGATCCCCGCCGCCGTTCCAACCTCGACCGCGCCGAGGCGGTACAAAGCCTCGGACAGGTTCAACACCGGCCCGCGCACTGCCGCCGCCAGCGCCTCTTCGCCGACCTGTTGCTCCAGGGCGCGGGTGATGAGTTCGCCGTCAGCTTCGGTGAAGGTTCCGGGGTCAAGCTCTTTCAGCCGGTCCAAGGCGCGGACGATGCCTTTTCTTAATCCGTCGTCAAAAGCGCGGGTCAGCGCGGCTTGCAGGCTGGAAACCAGCTTGTCGAAGCCATCGGCGTCCTTCACCACGGCCTGGCGCAGGGAACGGTAGGCGATGGTTTCCGTCAAAATACCGTCTAGGGATAACACCCCTTGGAGGGGTATTATCCCTAGATTGTTTTCGTCGCTCATTGGCTTAACTCCGCAAATAGATCAATCGTCTTGTCATCCACCCGCACCCTGGGCTTGCTGCGCCGCTTGACCGGCTTGCTGTCCATCACCTGCTCGTAACCCATCGTGCGGAAGCGGTGGTCGCAGGCCACGCACAGCCGGTTGCGGATGCGCACATCCGCCGCCGCGTAGCCGCCGTAGACCCGCGTCTCGCCTCCGCACTCTGGGCAGCGCATGGGCTACCTCCGCAACTCGCCGGAATGGCTTACCCCGGCGATCTTCATCAGCCCGGTGATAATGCCCCGGCAGCGGGACACGTCCAGCCATTCAATAGCCGAGACGCGCCCGTATTTCTTGCAATAATTTTCCAGCGAGTCATTCGTCCAGCGCAAATGCCGCTGCAAGCGCAGCACCAGCGACCATTGCGCGGTGGTGACCAGGTTGGGCTTTTCCAACGGCGGCTCTTTAATGCCCGCCGGCGACGCGCCCAGCTCCCTTATCAGTTCCAGCCACTTCGCGCCGTCCAGCCCGGCCAGGCTGTCCACCCCGGCCCGCAGGCGCAGGGCGTCTTTGGCTTCCTCGCCTTTCAGCCCCCGGTCTTTCATGATACCGAACGCCTGCCTGCGCAGCAGGGCGGCGTCTGGCGCGGCCAGGCGCGGGCCGGGCCGATAGGAGTCTTTGCGGCTCATGGCTGCGGCTCCTGTTGGTCCAAGGCTTCCTTGCGGTAGGGGCGCACATTGGCAATGTCCAATGGCAATGGCTGGTATTTGTCGAGCGAATCGCGCACGGCCACTAGATAATGCGTTGCCACGCCGTCAACCAGTTCGGCTTTGCGGATAATGGCAATGGCGTCGTTCCAACGCTGGTCATCCGATTCAATTTGGCATAACTCCACTATCTTTTCACGCGAGTAGTCGCCGCTTTTTTTGCGTTTGAAAGAGATTTCAACGGCTTGGCGCATTTCTTTAGGCGACTTGTCGCCCCAAGCCTTGAAGCACTCGTCGAACAACTCCTTGGCTTCGGCTACCTTGGTGTCGTCCAGGCTCACTCGGTCTGAGTGCCGCTCGGTGAGGCACATGGACCTGTCCAGACTAAAAATGCTCAGGCTCGGGGTATAGCCCCGCTGCTTGCGCTTGCTGTTCCTGAACACATGCCGCTCGCGGAACGCCGCCACGGTGGAAACCGTCCGGGCCTTGAGGTCGCAGAGGTCCAGATACATCTGCGCCCATTCGGCCAGCAGCGGCTCGATCATCTCGCGGCGGTCGCGCTCGTAGTCGGTCAGATCGTCCAATGCCTTGAGGCAGTTGTTTTCAATGTAGACGAATCCCTCCTGTGGCGGCAGCTTGCTGGGCGGGATGCACATATGCCCAACCGATGTAAGCTGCTGGCTCATGTCGCCATCAATCGGCGCTGGCATAAGCGCCGGCGGAACCGGCCCGGACTTATTGCCATCCGCAGGGAAAAGCGCCAGGCTCAACCGTGCTTTAATAGCGTTTAGTAGGTTTTCCATGGTTGCCTCCTCAAACCGCTTGGCTGGCAACCGCCAGGCTGTCGCCTAGGTAATACACCGTGCGCAGCTTGCGCACGGCCACCGCCTGCCGCAGCCGGATGCCCAATTCGCTGTCGCCGTCGAAAACCAACGCCTTGAGATCCTCGGTGGCGGCGTAATGCCGCGTCTCACGCACCAGATCGTCAAACGCCAGCGGCTTGGCGGTTCCCGCCAGATAGTCGATCTTCTCCACGTCGATGACTGTCACGTCGTCGCTCTCGACCACCAACACGCCGTTGCCGTTGCCCAATTCGATGCGCCATCCCGGCGTTGCCCGCCGCTCCAGCGCCTTTTCCAGTTTGGCGTGTAGGTCGATCTTGGCTTCGATCTCGGCATTCAGCGCGAAACAACGCTGGGCCAGCACCGCCAAGGGCAGGCAGTCCGTGTCCACGGCTGCCCGCTCCGGCGGGGCAGGCGGGACTTTTGGCTGAAAGGGCGAACCCTTGTCGAGCCGCTTTTCCCTTTCCAGAAAGGGGCCGCGATCAACGGGCGGGGGGTTCTTGGTCGGCTTGAATCCGGGTATCGAATTCAACAGTCTCTTTAATTTGATGCAGGGCATAAGCCACCTCAATCGGTCGGTTGTAGGGAGTGGTTCGCCTGGGCGTCCCCAGGCCGGAAGGCCCTCCGCGATGCCTTGGCTGGCATGGCGCATGGCCCTTGGGTTAAAGCCCCTCCCCCGGCGGGAGAGGGGCCGGGGCGGGGGGCTTTACCGCCGCCCGTTACCCCGCACTTGCCGGATCATCAGCTGGATTAGCCGCCGATATTCCGCCTTGCTGCCTTCCACCCCGATGTTGCGATGCGCAAAGCAGGTTTGGATGAGGCGTTTCTGTAGCCGGACTTCCATCTTTTCGGTGATAACCAGCAAGCCGCCGCCAAAATAGTTATTCATCGAAAAACCTCCCGCCTATCCACCCGACGCGCACCACCGCCAGCGGCTGGCCGGGATTCCCGGCAAAGCGCTTGTCGGGCCGGACGGGCAAGGGAAGACTGGCGATCTCGATATTCTTGGGCTTGCCGTTGCCATGCCGGTTACGCTTGATCCCACGTTTTTTCTTTTGCGCCGCAAGCTCCCTTTTCAGCGCATTGTGGCATTGCTTGCATGTGCTTAACCGTCCACAGGCATAGTTGCTGTTCAGCGCAAACGCCTCAATCAGCTTGGCCTGCTGGCAGCAGCGGCAGGTTCTTTCTGTTTCCATCTCACACCTCCGGTCGATATAAGAAAGTCCGCGCCGCTCCCACATCCCCGTCCATCAAGCGGGTGCGCTTTTCCAGCTTCGTCAAATAACGGTACAAGCCTTGCCGCAGGGCGGCTTGCACCACCCATTCAACCTGCTTGCCGTCGTGGCACTTCGGCATGTCCGCCGTCCGGCTCCGCCAAAATGCCTCCAACTCCTTGGTTGACGGCGGCGGCATCCGGTGCCAGTAGCCCATCCGCGAAAACACATAGGTTTCGCAGCAGCGCGACACCTGGTCCATCAACACCGGCAGGCCCACCATCGCCACCGTCGCCCCGGCCTCGGACAATTCGCGGAACACCTCGACATGGCTGGACACCAGATCCGGCTTGCGTCCGTCCACCAGCAAATCCGCCTCGTCCACCAGCAACAGCCGCCCGGAGGCCCGGCGCAGCAGTTTTTGCAGGCGCTGGTCGCAACTGCCGGTGTCAGCGATATTCCACAAGCCGCACAACTGCGAAACCACATCGGATACCGACATCCGCTTCCGCGCCTTGAACCACAAATGCTCGGGATTAAGGTCGCGGAACCGCTCCAGGACAAAGCTTTTGCCCGCGCCCGACGGGGCCACAAACAACGAAAACTCGCCCTCCGCGACCGATGCCATCAGCATGGCGGCAAACACGTTTTGCCCGCTGCTCCAAGGCGCGTCGGATGGCTTGGGGACGGCGGGCTTCACATCGACATAAGCGGATGGCACACCGCCGGCCGTTGCGGCCTGGCCGTCCGCAGCCCCCACCGCCTGCCGCGCCTCCCGGCCCGCCAACTCCGCCGCCAGCGCAGCCACCACCCCGACTACCTGTTGGTACGCGGCCAAATGCGCCGGATATTTGCCCGATAGGCACTTGGAAACCGTGCTTCGGCTTAACCCCGTCTGTTCGCACACCCGCTGCGGCGTGACGCCAACCGGCAACTCGATGGCCGGGCCTGTTTGCATATCCACTACGTTTGTCCTATCATCAGTTTGCATTTTTTCTACAGCCTTCTTGGTTTGTGTTTGATGCCGCCGGGTGCGACCGGCGGCATCGTTGTAGGAGCGGGCCTCGGCCCGCGACTAGTGCACGGCCCCATGCCTGGCCAGGCCAAACGGTGCGTCCTTGTCCAGGCTCCGTTTGGCCGAATCCAAAAACCCCTCCGTGAACTCCTTGCCCGCCTGGGCATGCAGCAGCCCCACACACAGCGCCATCATCGCGCCCAGATAGTTGATGCCGTCCACCTCATCCGCCATCTGGTTCAGCGCGCTCGTCACCTGGACTTGGCACAGTTCGCAAATGGCCCGGCTCGTTTCGTTCGCATCATGTTGATTGCCCATCTCGCATCTCCTCTGGTTGATAACGATCATTTCCGGCCCTGGCCGGCCGCGAACGACAGAATCTTCGCCGCCGCCCGCTCCGCGTCCGTCTTCATCTCTTGCCTTTCGGCCCTGGCCTTGTCCGCCTCGGAGGCCAGCTTCGCCGCCCCGCCGATCTGCCGCACCAAGCCTTTGCCGTCGGCGTTCAGGCCGACGATCTTTTCCACCTCGCCGCGCCACATCTTCAACAGCGTCCGCTGCTCCTTCATCGAGTCGGCCAGGCCGTCCCGCGTCACCGGGTTGATGTCAAAGCGCCGCTCGGCCAGGCAATAAAATTCGCCCGCGATGCTGATGATCGCCGGGGCCGTCTCGTCGAACGGATCGACATGCACCATGACCCGCTCGCCCTTCTTGCCCGCCCGCTGGGTCAGCCGCGAAAGCTCCATCGCGCTGTACGCCCTTGCCCCGTCCGGCAATCCGCCAACCGTCACGGTGGATTGCATCACCGTCCGCTCCCGGCGCGGCATGAACAGCATGTCCAGCGTCCGCGCATCCGGCGCAACGCGGCTCTGTTGCGCCAGCCCGGCCCGCAAGACTTCTTGCGGGATGATCCGCGTCCCGCCGCCCTCGCGCAGCCGCATAACATGGGCGTTGTGCTTGCGCATGATCGCCAGATGCTCCTCAAGCTGGCGCTCTATCGTCCAAATCTGCTTATTCCTAATCATCCGCTTCAACTCGGCCTCCACCACCTTGCCCTCCCAAGGCTCGGCCTGCCGCTGCCGGTAGCCGGGTATCTGCGCGTCCAGGCGGTAACGCTTGAGCAGGTTCATTTGCGGCTCGATGGGCTTGTGCCAGGGGATGCCGGGGCGCGACAGCCGCCGCTCGATGCCTTCTTTCCCGTCTTCAACCTCCAGAGACTCCGCGTCCCGGAACCGCTCGGCGAAGTCCTCGTAGCTGCCAAACTGGACGGTGTTGGAAAGCCCTTTAATCAGCGCGAGGCTGTCCTTGGAAGTCTCCGGCCCGCCGTTGTCGTGGTACACCTCCGCCGGAAAGCCCAATTCGCAGGCCATCCGCAGGGCATAGGCGAAGGTGAACCGGCTGTAAGGCCCGAAGGAAGGCCACATGCCCGTCCAGGCCCGCGACGTGCAGTCCATCCACAGGTAGTAGTTCATCGTGAACACCGCGCCCGTGTACGGGTCGTAGGTCAGGAAGTCGTCCACGTTCTGGTCGCCGCACAGCACCGAGTAGACCGGCGCTTGCAGCCAGGCGCGGATGTTCTTCGGCACGTAATCCCGCTCGAAGGCCGTCATGCCGCGCCGGCAGATGTCCCAAATGGCATCGGGTATCTGCCCCAGCAGCCGGTGGAAGCTGGTGTAGTCGCCTATCTTCCAGCCTTGTTCCGCCGCCTTCTCTTCAAGCTGCCCGTAGGCCCATTTCTGCCCGCGCCGGATGTTCTGCCCGTAGGTCGCAAGGCCGAATTTCAGCGCCGCCTCCTCGAAGGCCCGCGACTTCGGCAGCGTGACCAATTCCTTCGCCAGCGGCACCTTCGGCTCCGGCTTGGCAATCCAGCCTTCCGCCTCTTGCATCCAGCGGTAGATGGTCACGCGCCGCTTGACGCCGTACTTCGCCGCCAGCGCCTCGGCGGTCTTGGTCTTGCTGCTGCCGCGCTTGCCGTAGTAGTCGGCCTCGCGCATCTGCTTGAGGCAGTCCAGCTTCTTCCAGGTCGCCGGGTCTTCCATCATCGCCGGGCTAAGGCGGAACTTCTCGCCCTTGGCGAACTCGGCCAGCCCGCTTAATTGCATTGCCTGGGAAAAAGCGCCGGGGGTCGTCTCGCCCCCGGCCAAATTCCCGTCCCTGGCCTCATGAGCGGGTGCGGGTTTCGCCCCGATCAAAAACTCTTCCGCCGCCACCTGGAGCTTCTCCGGCAGCGCGGCAATCGCGTACCAGTTCGCCTTGCCGCCCTTGCCGGTGCGGACTTCGTAGGGCCAGGATTCGCGCTTGGATTGCTGCTCAATCGCTGACTTTGTCACCCCGCTGGCCTTGGCGAGTTCGCTCAGGCGGATGCGGGGGATGTCTTGGGCGTCATGTGCGGCCATCAATGCGCCCTCTCCGTGAAGCTCTCGTCGCCCAGCGCCCGGATCTCGCCCGCGCCGCCGCCCACGCCGTTGTGCAAACGGACCTGCCGGCCGGATTCCAGGCCATGCAAAAAGTCGTCGGCTTTAACCTTCTTGCCCGCGTTGCGGTCGGTTGGCTTCAACTGTTCCAGCCTCGGGTAGTGCCGCTCCATGTACAGCGCCACCGCCTTCGCCTGCCGCTCGGTCAGCGTCAAAACCGCCAGCGCCCGCGTGGCGGCGCGCACCCAGCCCATGCAAAACACATCCGCCCGCATCGTTTTGCTGGCCTGCTTGCAGCGCTTTAGCTTGCCGGCCACATAGGCTTTCCGCGCCGCCTTGACCTGCCGCAGCAAGGTCTTGAAGGCGTACTCCGCCACCTCCGGGCCGGGGGCCACGCCGGCAAACACCCAATGGCTGGCGCGGCTCCCCTCGGCGAACAGGCTCTGGCAGCCCAGCGCCCCGGCGACCGACGCCGCCAGCGCCGTCTCCCACGCGGCGGGCCGCGACAACGCCCCGGCCTTGTGGCGCTTCTCCGACGCCTCGGAGGCCAACACCGCCGCCTCGCTGAGGTTGTGTTCGCGCATCAGCGCCTGCGCCTGCCGCAGCGCCGTCGCCGCCTCGTGTTCCGTCGCGCCCGCATCGCCCGCCAGGGCCAGGCACTTCTTGATCTTGTCGAGGATATTGTCTTTCCCGGCTCGCTTACTCATCGTCCTCGTCCTCTAAGCCGTCTTCATCGGGGTCGGCCAACGCCTCGGTTTCGTCATTGACCCACACGGATTCTTCCCCGCTGGTCGCGTAGCGCGAGTAGTCGCCACGCGACTCCAGCCAAATGCCATGCTCAATCACGCCTTCATAGGTTGTGAATAGATCTTCCATCACATCACCTCTCTCAGTTCGCTCTTGCCACTAGCGCTCTTTCTGCTAGTCTTCTTTAAAAGCTGACGGCGCACCTTGCGGGAGCCGTCAGCGTGGTAGCGGCTGGGCCACACCTCGTGCGGCTGCTTGCCCAAAGCCTCGGCCACCCGTTGCTCTGCCAGCGGGCCGGACTGGTCCGGGTATTTCACTGCCCGCACGGAGTTCGCAGCCACGCCCTTGCCGCCGCAAGCGCTGGCAAAGGCCCGCAGGGTGCCGTGCCGTTTTTCAATGGCCGCTTTGATGTCGGCCCAATGCCAATCTTCTGGGTTGGTTTTTTTAGCCATGTTCGTTTGGTACTTTTACCGATTTTTCCGGGTATTTTTACCGGGAGCGCGGACATAGCTTAGTGTATAAGTGGACACCCATCAAGCCCATTTGGAGACTTTTGTGTTCTTTTTTTATCTCTTCACAGTTTCGAGTCGAAGCTTTTTTATAATTTACATTAAAATCAATCGCTTACATATTCATACTTTCGAGTCGATACGTCAAACGGTCTTCACACTTTCGACTCAAAACTGTGAACCTAAAAAAAAATCCATAAGGAGGCCACAATGAACATCGGGGAAAGATTGAAGCTGCTCAGGAAACGCTTGGAGTTGTCCCAGGAAACGCTGGCGCAGACGACAGGAGTCTCCTTGGTGTCCCTAAAGAAATATGAGGCATCCAAAGCCATACCTGGAGGGGAGGCACTAGGAAATCTTGCGAAAACCGGCGTCAACCTGAACTGGCTGCTGACCGGAGAGGGGAAGATGCTGCTGTCCGACGTGGACGATGAGACGGGAAAGCCGCTGGACACCGAACGGCTGGCGCGGATGCTGGCGATTGTCGAGGATGTGCTGGCCGGGCGGCATTTGCAACTCGCGCCCGACAAGAAGGCCCGCTTGGTGGGCGTCCTATACGACCGGGAAACCGCACCGAAGCGCGGCGAGAGGACTGAACTAAATCAACTGCTGGACTTAATAAATTAGGAGAATCAATATGTTAGACGAAGACGGCAAGACACGGGTACTGCTGGAAGGCATCCTCGGCGCGACGGAACCGGCCACCCAGCGGGCTTCCGTCGTCATCCAGAACGTGACCACCTTGGTCATCGGCGACCACGCCAACCTCGCCCACCCGCCGCCGCCTTCCACCATCACCGAACCCCAGTCGCGCTTGCTCAAGCACTTGGTTGCGCAGATCGGCAAGGCCGAGCGCCTCGCCAACCCCGCCCACCACGACGCCCGCACATGGACCAAGCTCAACGCCACGCTCGGCGTCGAACACCACCGCGACATCCCCAAGAAAGACTTCGACCGCGCCAAGCACTACCTAGAAGGCTGGCTCCGCAGGCTTTCCCAGAAAACTTGATGCGCCCACCAGGAAACACCGATTGCCGGTTGTTGTGTTTTTCCTAATTTGTATCCGATTTGTGCAACTTGACGCACGTTTTACGCATAAATCGGATTGCATCTGTATCATTCTAATTGTTGTAAGCGATTGAACTAAATCGACAAACTTACAAATCCTCCGCCCTCAATCTGTACCACTTATGATGCAATCCCCTTGGCGCAAGGGTGGGCAAGGCATCCCGCCGTCCGGGTCCGGGGCATCCCCCTGGCG
>CAZOTR010000045.1:0-25413 GCA_964582755.1 uncultured Methylococcaceae bacterium
TCGCGCAACCCTCGTCAGTTGCCGGCAAAGCGCCTTGCGGCGGAAACGCCAGACCCTCCTTAGCCTTGGTTTTCGCTTGGCTTTCGGGGAAGGGTCGAATGGCTGGGGTGAGTGTCGTTCAATTGCGACAGATCCGCAATGACAAGCAACCCTCTTTTTCGGACAAGCGGCCAGCGGGAGAGGGCTGAAAATTGTAGGTTGGGTTAGGTGCGCATGGGGGATGCTGCCTTTTTATCGCAGAACGTGATGCGCACCGTAACCCAACGCTATCCTTGGCCCGCCTGTTGGGTTACGGCGCGTGTCAAGTCCGGGGGTGGAGTCCACCCCGTCTCGCGCGCGCCTAACCCAACCTACGTCAGTGGGAATGGCTGGTCCTTGGTGCTTGACACTGAAACACATGTTTAATACGATAGATTCAAACAATCGTTTGAAACTGGTGTTTAAATGTTGCCCGAGTCTACGACCAACGATCCCAGCCGCGACCGTCTGCTGTCGGCGGCGGTGGAAATTTTCGCCGAGCGCGGCTTCCGCGACGCCACGGTGCGGGAAATTTGCGCCCAGGCCGGGGTCAACGCGGCGGCGGTGAACTATTACTTCGGCGGCAAGGAGAAGCTGTACGCCGAGGCGCTGGCCTTCGCTTTCCAACAGGCGAACCGGCTTTATCCCTTGGGCGAGGCCTTGGATGCCAGCTTGCCGGCGGAAACGCGGCTGGCCGGCTTTGTCCGCGTGTTCCTGCGCAAGCTGCTGGACGAAACCGCGCTAGGCCACCACACCCAGCTAGTCGCCCGTGAAATCGCCGATCCGACCAGCGCCCTGGACGGCCTCATCCAATCGGCCATCGCGCCGCAGTTCGCGCTGCTGCGGGAACTGGTGTCCGCCTTGCTGGGGCCGGGCTGGCGTGAAACCGACATCCGCCGCTGTGTTTTGAGCATCCTGGGCCAATGCCTGATGTACAAGCATTCGCACGCGGTCATCGACCGCATCTGCCCGGAAGTCGTCGCCGACGCCGAGGAAATCGGACGCACCGCCGAACACATCGCGCGATTTTCCCTGGCCGCGCTCACACACTATCCATTGGCAACGGGGGCTGAGGCATGAACCATATCGCTTTGAAAATGCTCATGGGCGACCGGGGCAAATATCTGGGGATCATCATGGGGCTGACCTTCGCCTCCCTCATCATGACCCAGCAGCCGGCCATTTTCGTCGGGATTCTAAGCCGCACTTTCAGCTTCATCGAAGACGCCGGGTTGCCGGACATCTGGGTGATGGACCCGAAAGTCCAGTTCATCGACGACATCAAGCCCTTGCAGGACACCGAGTTGTACCGGGTGCGCGGCGTGTCCGGGGTGGAATGGGCGATGCCGCTGTACAAGGGCTTGCTGAAGGCGCGGCTGGCCGACGGGGCTTTCCAGACGTGCAATGTCATCGGCTTGGACGACGCCACCCTCATTGGCGGCCCGGCGGTCATGCTGGAGGGCAAGCTCGAAGATCTGCGCCGCAGCGACGGGGTCATCGTGGACATCGACGGGGCCACGGAGAAGCTGGGCAAGCCGCCAACTGTGCCGGGTGGCAAGCCGGTGCCGTTGAAAGTGGGGGACACCCTGGAATTGAACGACAAACGCGCCGTCGTGGTGGGCATCGCCAAGACGACGCGGACGTTCCAGTCCCAGCCGGTGGTTTACACGACCTATTCCCGCGCCGTGCGCTACGCGCCGCGTGAGCGCAAGCTGCTGTCCTTCGTGCTGGTGAAAGCCAAGCCCGGCGAGGACCCGGCCTTGCTGACCCGGCGCATCCGCGAGACTACCGGGCTGGCGGCGTATACCCGGCAGGCGTTCAAGGATCTCACCGTGACGTATTTCTTGAAGAACACCGGCATCCCGATCAATTTTGGCATCTCCGTCACCTTGGGCTTCATCGTCGGCGCGGCCATCGCCGGCCAGACGTTTTACAACTTCACCTTGGAAAACCTGCGCCAGTTCGGCGTGTTGAAGGCAATGGGCGCGAGCAACTGGACCTTGCTGCGAATGATCCTGCTGCAAGCCATCTTGGTGGGTTCGATAGGCTACGGCCTGGGCGTGGGCCTGACCGCGCTGTTTGGCTATGCCACGCGCAACACGCTGTTGGCTTTCAAGTTTCCCTGGCAATTGCTGGCGTTCAGCGGGGCGGGCGTGACCTTGATCTGCATGTTCGCGGCGCTGCTCAGCATCCGCAAGGTCATCCAGTTGGAACCGGCGATTGTTTTCAAGAGCTAATCCGATGAATCAGGAAATCCCCCCTACCCCCCCTTTTGCAAAAGGGGGGACTGAAAATGTGGCAGTGCGTTGCCAGGAGGTGATGAAGACCTACGACACCGGCGGGGACAAGGTGGTCGCCCTGGGCGGCATCGACCTGGAGATCAACAAGGGCGAGCTGATGATGCTGGTCGGGCCGTCCGGCTGTGGCAAGACCACGCTGATTTCGGTCATCGCCGGCATCTTGGACCAGGACAGCGGGCTGTGCGAGGTGTTCGGCGAGGACATCCTGCATATGCGCAGCGGCGCGAAGCTGAAGTTCCGCTCCCGCAACATCGGCTTCGTGTTCCAGGCGTACAACCTGCTGCCCAGCCTGAACGCCGTCGAGAATGTGTCGATTCCTCTGATTATCAACGGCGTCAAGCGCGGCGAGGCGGAGCGGCGGGCGGCGCATGTTTTGGAGCAAGTGGGCCTAGGCAAGCGCGGCCAGTCGCTGCCGTCGCAATTGTCCGGCGGCCAGCAGCAGCGCGTGGCCATCGCCCGCGCCCTGGTCCACGACCCCCGGCTGATCGTCTGCGACGAGCCGACCAGCGCCCTGGACCACGAAACCGGCCACAACGTCATGAAATTGCTTAAGGAAGTCGCCTTGCACAGCGACCGCGCCCTGGTCATCGTCACCCACGACGCCCGCATTTTCGGCTTCGCCGACCGCATCGCCCGCATGGACGACGGACATATCGACAAGGTGGTGGATTCGGCGGACAAACTGTAGGGGCGGGTTCCTAACCCGTCTTCCGAATCTGTTGTCACTCATGTTACGCGGCGCACGTTTGTAGGGCGGCCTTCAGGCCGCTTAACAGGCTGCATTGTTTAATTTGGCGGCCTGAAGGCCACCCTACAACTACAAACAGCGTTCCGCAAGGGCTGGTTTGGAACCCACCCCTACCACTTTGGAGGCAAGCTATGTTACCCAAATACACCCTGCCCGTGCTGGCCGTCCTGGGCTTTTCCTTTGGCATTTATTCCGTGGTCCACAGCAACCAGCCGATGCCCGTCGCCCAGCCGGTGGCGGAGCCGGCCGACTCGCCTTTCCCTGCTTTTATCGCCGGGGCCGGCATCGTCGAGGCGAAAAGCCAGAACATCGCCGTCGGCACGCCCTTGGGCGGCATCGTCCAGCAAGTCTTGGTGAAAGTGGGCGACAAAGTCCCGGCCGGCACGCCCTTGTTTCGCCTGGACGAGCGCGAGGCGCTGGCGGAATTGGCGGTGCGCAAGGCCGACTTGGCGAAGGCCAGGGCGGGGGTGGGGGAGGCCGAGGCTTCGGTCACCGACACCAAGACCCTGCTGGGGCTGGTCGAGGCGGTGACCGACCGCCGCGCCATCAGCATCGAGGAGCTGGACCGCCGCCGCAACGCCCACAAAATCGCCCAGGCTAGGTTGGAAAGCGCCCGCGCCCAAGTGCTGCAAGCCGAGGCCGCGCTCGCCGCCACCCAGACCACGCTGGACCGGCTGGTGGTGCGCGCCCCGGTGGATGGCATGGTGTTGCAGGTGAACGTCCGCCCCGGCGAATTCGCGGTGGCCTCGTTGAATCCGACGCCGCTGCTGGTGCTGGGCAATCTGGAGCAATTGCATATCCGCGTGGACATCGACGAGAACGACGCCTGGCGTTTCCGCAAGGAGGGCAAGGCGGTGGCGTATTTGCGCGGCAACCGGCGGTTCAAGACGGATCTCAATCTAGCCTGGGTGGAGCCTTATGTGGTGCCGAAGAAATCCCTCACCGGCGACAGCACCGAGCGGGTGGACACCCGCGTCCTGCAAGCCCTCTACAGCTTCGACCGCGCCGCGCTGCCGGCCTATGTGGGCCAGCAGATGGACGTGTTCATCGAAGTCCCGGATGCCGCGCCGGCGCCGGTCAAGGAAGGAGGGCATCCATGAGCGGCGAGACAGTGTGGCGTAGGGCGGGCTTCAGGCCGCTTGGCGGGTTGAAGCCCGCCCTACAAAACGTGGCAGGGTCCACCTTGGCCGCCTTGCTCTCCGCCTGCGCCGTCGGCCCCGACTATCAGCCGCCGAAAGTCGAAACCCCGGCGCAGTGGGCGGCAGCGCCCTTGGCCCAGGCCAACTCTTTGCGCCTGAACGACTGGTGGAAGACCTTCAACGACCCTGTTCTGGATCATCTGGTGCGGGAGGCCGTCCTCTCCAACCTGGATGTGAAGCTGGCGGAAAGCCGCATCCGGCAGGCCCGTGCCGAATACATCGGCACCATCGCCGCCGGCCTGCCTAATTTCAACGCCCGCAGCAACATCATGCGCCGCCGCAACAATGCCAACATCTCCACCGGCGGCGCCGGCACGGCGGGAGGCGGCTTTGGCGTGGGCAACCAAATTATCGACATTTTCCAAATGGGCTTCGACGCCTCGTGGGAGCTGGACTTTTTCGGCGGGGTGCGGCGGGCCGTCGAAGCCGCCGACGCCAACTTGGAATCGGAAGAGGAGGGGCGTCGTGACGTGCTGGTGACTTTGCTCGGCGAAGTGGCGCGCAATTACATCGAACTGCGCGCCAACCAGCAATTGCTGGCGGTGACCGAAGAGAACCTGCACAGCCAAGAAGAAACCCTCAAACTGACCCGGTTGCGCCGGGAGGCGGGGCTGGCTTCGGAATTGGAAGTCGCGCAAAGCGAGGGATTGACGGCGGAGACCCGCGCCCAGGCGCCTGTTTACCAAGCCGCCGTCCAGCAGTCCATCCACGCCTTGAGCGTCCTGCTCGGCCAGCCGCCCGGCAAGCTTGCCCCCCGGCTGGAGGCGGAAGGCGCGGTGCCGGCCAGCGCCGACGCGGGGCTTGCGGACCTGCCCGCCGAGGTGCTGCGCCGCCGGCCCGACATCCGCAGGGCCGAGCGCAAGCTGGCCCAGGCCAATGCCGAGGTGGGCGTCGCCACGGCGGAGCTTTATCCGAAAATCAGCCTGACCGCCTTCCTTGGCCTGCAAAACACCGACATCGCCAATTTCACGCCCATCGGCAAATCCTGGTCCCTGGCTTCCTCCCTCAGCACGCCGATTTTCAACTGGGGGCGGATCAAGGCCAATATCCAGGCCAAGGAAGCGCTGGACGAACAAGCGTTCATCGGGTATCAAAGCACGGTGCTAAAGGCATTCAAGGAAGTCGAGGACGCGCTGGTCGCCCACGCCGAGGAGACCCGGCGCATCGCCGCGTTGCGGCAGGCGGTGGAGGCCCAGCAATTGTCCTTGGGGCTGTCAAACGAACGCTGGCGCAGAGGTTTGGCGGCGTATTTGGATGTGCTGCTGGCCGAGCGTAGCCTGTTCCAGGCGCAACAGGAGCTGGTGGATGCCCAAGCCAAACAATCGGCCCAGCTAGTCGCCTTGTACAAAGCCTTGGGCGGCGGCTGGCAGGCGGGGGAACCGCCGCCCAAGCCCGTGTCGGATTATTTCAGCCGGCCGGCGGAATTCATTTTGGAGAAGCTTCATGACTGATGACACATTCGCGGTGTCCGCCTACGGCGTGCGGGTGCCGAAGATCATTTACGGCACGGCCTGGAAAAAAGAGCGCACGGCGAGTTTGGTGGAGCAGGCGCTCACGCTGGGCTTTCGCGGCGTGGACACCGCCTGCCAGCCCAAGCATTACAACGAAGCCGGCGTAGGCGAAGGGCTGGCCCGCTGCCTGTCGGCGGGGCTGGCGCGTGAGGAGGTTTATGTGCAAACCAAGTTCACCCCCGCCGACGGCCAAGACCCCAAGCGGATGCCTTACGACCGCCAGGCCAGCCTGTCCCGGCAAGTCGCCCAGTCTTTCGAGGTTTCGTTAAAGAATCTGCAAACCGACTACCTGGACGGCTTGGTGCTGCATTCGCCGCTGCCCAAGGAGGCGGAATTGCTGGAAGTGTGGCAGGCGATGGAGGCGATCCAAAAAACCGGCGGGGCGAGACAACTGGGCATCAGCAATTGCTACAACCTTGCGTTATTGCAAAACCTGTGTGAAAAGGCCGAGATCAAACCCGCCGTGCTGCAAAACCGCTTTTACGCGCAAACCGGCCACGACCGGGAAATCCGCGCGTTTTGCCGCCGCCAGAACATCCTGTATCAAAGCTTTTGGACGCTCACCGCCAATGCCCAGCTACTGTCGCATGAAACCGTCGAAGCCTTGGCGGCGAAATACGGGCGCAGCACCGAGCAAGTCTTCTTCCGCTATCTGACCCAAACCGGCGTCATCCCCCTGAGCGGAACCACCTCGGAACAACACATGCGCGAAGATTTGGCAATTTTCGGCTTCGCGTTGACCGACAGCGAGCGGGTGGCGGTGGACGGTTTGTTTTGAGCGCGGTCAGTCCTAGGCGGGGCCGTGGTGCGGCACCACCAACACCGGGCAAGGCGCGTGCCGCACCACAAATTCGCTGACCGAACCGGCCAACAGCCGCAGGAAAAAGCCTTTCTCCACGCCGCCTAGCACGATCAAGTCGGGATGCAGCTCGTTGGCGATTTCGACAATGGCATGGCCGGGTTCGGTGTCGGTGGGCACCAGCCGGACCTCCGCGTGGATCCCCAACGCCGCCTGGGTGCGCTCCAACGCGGCTTGGCCTTCGGTAAGCTGCCGCTGATAGTCGGCCTCGGCCTCCTCGGGCGTCAGCAGCGGGCCTTCAAAGCCGCCTGCCATCTCCATCGGATCTTCGTAGTTTTGGATCACCGTCACCAGCAGGATTTCCGTGCCCTCGCGCATCAGGCCCAAGGCCGCCTGGGCCGCTTCGATTGCGACACGGGTTCCATCAGTTGCCACCAAGACTTTCATAGCGTTTTCCCCCCATAAAAGAATCCGTCCGCCGCGCCGCCGGGTTTGCCGCGCCGGTTGCTGCGGGCATTGTGCTGCCGCCGGCTGGGCGATGCAAGGCAAAACGATGCCTGCCCATCATCTATCAGGTTTGAGTCATGGCGCAAAACGCTCGTAGGAGCGCCCCGTGGGCGCGACGGTTTGCGGCCTGCCATCGGGTTCGTCGCGGGCATGGCCCGCTCCTACGGCAAAATTGACAGATGCCAAAATGACGCCCGCCGGGGCTTCGCCCGGAGCGGCAAAGCGAGTAAAGTGGACGCTTTCAAAAGCATCCTCCGCCATGGCTTGGCTTTCCGCAGGCCGGCGGAGCCCACGACCTAAAGGAGCAAACCATGAGTGACTGCCTGTTCTGCAAAATGGTCGCCGGCCAGATCAAGCCGGCGACAGTCTACGAAACCGACCGCATCCTGGCGTTCCGCGACATCAACCCGCGCGCCCCCACCCATGTGCTGATTATTCCGAAACAGCATCTCGCCACCCTGGACGACCTGGAAGCCCCCGAGCTGGCCGGCGAGTTGTTGCTTGCCGCCCGTTTGATCGCCCGCCAGGAAAACATCGCCGAAGACGGCTACCGCACCGTCATCAACTGCCGGGGCGACGCCGGGCAGGAAGTTTTCCACCTGCACCTGCACCTGCTCGGCGGCCGCCATATGCAATGGCCGCCGGGCTGAAGGTCTCAGGCAAGCCTAGCCCCGGCCTGCCCCTTGCTTTAGAATGCCTCTTGCCATAAACCGGGCGTTTAGCGATAAACCCCTTTTGCCACAGAGCGTTAAGGAAACCATCCATGCGAATGCTTCCGGCCTTATCCATCCCCCTCATCCTCCTGGCCTTCTCCACCGCCAGCCCGGCGGCGGAAGCCCACAAAGCCCACAAGGCAGCGAAAAAAATGACTGAACACACGATCCAAGTTAAATTCGAGACCACCCAAGGCGACTTCGTCCTGCAACTCGACAAGGCAAAAGCCCCCGTCACCGTGGCGAACTTCCTCGCTTATGTGAAGGATGGCTTCTACGACGGCACCATTTTCCACCGCGTCATCCCTGGCTTCATGGCCCAAGGCGGCGGGTTCACCGGCGACTTCAAACAAAAGCCCACCAAGGCGCCGATCAAGAACGAGGCGGACAACGGCCTGCTCAACAAGCGCGGCAGCGTCGCCATGGCCCGCACCTCCGACCCGAACTCGGCCACGGCGCAATTCTTCATCAACTTCATCGACAACACCTTCCTGAATTACAAGAGCCCGACCCCGCAAGGCTGGGGCTACGCGGTGTTCGGCGAAGTCGTGCAAGGCATGGACGTGGTGGACGGCTTCGGCAAGATCCCCACCGGCCCCGGCGGCCCCATGCCCACCGACGTGCCGAAGACGCCTATCGTCATCAACAAGGCTACGGTGGTGAGCGAGTAGGCTATAAACTGTGCAAATTGGGTTGCCGTGTGCTTGGCAACCCAATCTACCCGGTTTTGCCGGGCGCAATAGAAGCTGAAATCAAACCTGCGCCGCTGAAGCGAAATAACGCCACCCAAAAGTCCATGGTGGCACGGAGAGGGCAATTTCTTAAGCGCCGCAAGATGCGACGAAGGGTGGGCCGGAGCTTGGCCTCGCCATGAGTTTAAAAGCTTCCGGCCTCGTTGCGAAAATTCAAATAGGAAAAAGCCATGACTAATCGATTGCTTGCGGTTTTGTTGTCTATGTTTGCGCTTGTGGCGGTGGGATGTGCCCATTCAGAAAAACCGCAAGCAGCTTCCTTCCCGTCGGCACAAATGCAGCGGATGCAAAGTGTGCAGCATTGGGACGTCCTCGCCGGACAGTTATCCAAAGACTTGGCCGAACAGTATGCCCAGCTTACCCCCGACATGAAGCGAGTGCTGTATGTCGATGCGACGGGCGGCAGTGTATTCTCAAAGTCCTTAAAAAGTCTGCTGATTACCCATTTGGTGGGAAAAGGCCTTCCCATCGTCACTGACTTTGACCGGCCTGCCGAGCAGTGTAGACATGCCGCCGTGCCTTGTCGGCCGCTAGTGATGAAGACGGATGTCTAGGTTGTCAAGCATGATGGCTTAAATATCCCATTTCCCTATAAAGATATCAGCTTTCCAAAAATTGCATCGTATGCTATCTATCTTATCGGAGATTATTGGACCTCGCCTGTCTGGGCAGTCATGCCTTTGTCAGAGTACATAAAAAATGAGTATCCAAGCGGAACCAATACGGAGATTATTGTCAATGCGTCACTTTTGGACGGGGATAATGTGGTGGCGGCAAATAGTAGCATCTATTATGTCAACGACAATGACGCAGGCATTTATCAAGGACGTAAAGAAGGGCATGAAGTTAGCCCTTCCACATCTCCTGACATGGCGTACACGGCGCATGCGCCATACAATATGGAGAAATCGGCCATTGGCACTGCGGCGCGGGAAGGAGGATGCTATTACGCAGGCTCCACAAAGCTCATTCAACAGCGGGCGAGGACGCAAACTTATAAGGTACACTGTAGAAACACCAACGATGTGACCGTGCGATGCGAGGAATATGACCAATGCCATGTTGTTTTTGAAAGCTCATGAGCCAGTGTAGCCGGGTAGGGTGGGCAACGTCTTTTTGTTGCCCACCGACATGCCGGATTTCATGGCCTTGTCCGCGTGGGCAAACGATAGAGCCGTTTGCCCTGCCTACTTGGCTTGCGAAATGTTTAAATTCCGCACCGTCAAAGTGTGGTAATCCGGTAATGCCGCAGAGTGCAATCCGTTCCTTTCCATATCCTGTCGCGCATAGAACTCATCCCGCCCCTGTTGGGTTCTAATACGCCATGATTGTTATGGAGGAGAGAGCCTGAAGTTATTATTTTCCACGTATTATTAAGATGCATGATGCCATTAATAGAGTTCTGCAAAAACTGGCCAATTTAATCAGTGAAGGCCGCTTTGAAGAACAAGAGACAGACACCCTTGAAATCAAACCTGTACCCGCTGACGCTGGGGATTGGAAGCAAATCTATGTTTCAGCCAACGCATTTTTAAACACCCGTGGTGGCATTATAATTTTAGGCATAAAAGAAGAGCAAAAGAGCGACAAGACAAAGCGTTATGTGTTTACTGGCTATCGGCCCGAGGCCGAAGAAAAACTCAAAAAGCTAAGTTCACAATTTGCTGATCGGCGAGGGCATGAGCTTAAATTGGAGCCGGATGCCTTTCGGATGCAAATTAGGGAATTCATGGATGGCAGGGTGGCCTTGGTGTTTGTCGATGAACTATCGGCAGACCGAAAATACATATTCTATCAAGGTAAAGCCTATCATCGGATGTTGACAGGGGACCACCTGATAAAACCTGCTGATATTGACGCGCAAGAACAATATAAAGAAGATCTTGCTTTGGCCAGCGAGCTTCGGCCTTGGCCTGGAACAAGCTTTGAAGTACTCGACCTGGATGCGCTTAACGATTACATACTGCATCTTAACCGCCCGGTTAAAGTGGAAACCATGAAAACGGACGTGGCCTCCGCCATGCCCTTTCTAGAGCGGAAAGGCTTCGTCAAGGACGGATGGGTCACGCTGTTAGGGGTGCTAGTTTGTGGTCGCCATCCGGCAGACATTCTAGGATTCCGCTGCCAAGTGCATGCCTATGTGGAAGCGGCTTCAGAAATTGCCAAAGACAAGCAAATATTGGCGTACAACATCCTCCCTTTGATGGAGGCTAGTTTATCTTATATTTTGCGCAACATCCAAGTAGGCATTTCCAGCGAGGGAGGCGGGACCAGCGTCCCGCAATATCCAGAGGAAGTTCTGCGGGAAACGGTGAACAACGCCCTTGCTCATCGGGATTACTCAATCAATAAGCAGGCTTTTATTTCCATCAAACCAGGCCAACATGTTTCCATTCGAAATCCTGGAAGATTCCGACCGCATCTTTTAATTGAACAGCCTGACCATGGCATCCCATTGCGCCGCATTATCCCCGACGCCAAGGCGTGGAATCCAAAATTGGCGCATGTATTAAACGTGTATAGCAAATGGGAGGGGAAAGGCATAGGCATGGCGACCTTAGTCAATCTCTGCCTGGAGAATCGCCTTAATTTGCCGGTCTACCGGCTGTATCCAGAAGAGGTGTGCTTGTTTTTAAGGGCTGGCAAATTACTGGATGAGCGCATGGAGTTGTATTTTACAGAATATGACGCTTATCTTGAAAATAAAACACGGGGGATGGCGCTCAGTATTGAACAAAAACAAGTGCTTGCCTATTTGATAAAGTCAGAATGGGAAAATAAAAAATATTTTTACACTATTTTATTGACACCGGACAATAACCATTTCGAGGCATTGTTAAATTTAGAACACTATGGCTTGATCACAAAACACCAAGCCAGCACGCCAAACTACCCTGTTTTCGTGGCTGATAGGCTGTTGATGCAGCGCGACTATCGCGAGGAGCTGAAGAAAATTTACGGCGAAGGCTTGCAACTTGACGAGTTACCATGGAAAATTTTGAATATATTATACCGACATAGCCGATTCTCCAAAACCAAATCGGTCATTGCCAAAACCGTCGCATTTTCGATATGGTATGAGACACGAACCAGTGTGCATGATATTCGTGAGTTTGAGACTTTTTACCGAAAAATTCGCCATGAATTTAAGAAGCTGCATGATGCCCGCCTCATTGTGAAGACTGCCGCCGGACGAGGCTATAGCCTCAATGAAAATTACCAATCGGAGCATTTATTTTAGCCTCTGCCTAAACCACAGCGTTGTCATTCCATGCCCCAAGAAACCCTCTTCATCTCCGACCTGCATTTGTCCGCCGCCAAGCCCGCCGCCACCCGGCGCTTCCTGTCGTTCATCGAAAGCCGGGCGAGGGGGGCGCAAAGGCTTTATATCCTTGGGGATTTGTTTGACGCCTACATCGGCGATGACGATAATTCCTCGCCAAACCGAGCAGTCAAAGCCGCGCTGAAAAACCTCGCCGACACCGGCACGGCGGTTTTTTTTCAGCACGGCAACCGGGATTTCCTGGTAGGGGGGCGTTTTTGCCAGGAAACTGGCGCGGAGCTATTGGGCGATTGGGCCGTGATCGACCTTTACGGCGAGCAGGCTTTGCTTACCCATGGCGATTTGCTGTGCACCGACGATGTTCTCTACCAAGCCGCCCGGTGTCGCGTCCGCGCCGAGGCGTGGAAACAGGACGCCTTGTCCAAACCGCTGTTCGTCCGCCAGCTTTATGCCCGCTGGTATCGCTTTAAAAGCGGCTGGGACAAGGGCAAGAAAACTTTGGAAATCATGGATGCCAACCCCGAAGCCGTGATCGGCGCGTTGCGCGGCCACGGCGTCCATCTCTTGATCCACGGCCACACCCACCGGCCCGCCGTCCACGAACTGGAGGTCGACGGCAAACCCGCCCGGCGCTTTGTCTTGGCCGAGTGGAACACTAGCGGCCAAGTCCTGTGTTGGCAGGACACGGGGCGTTGGAACATCGAAACCCTTGCCTGAGTATTTTATGAAAAACAACACCGACACGCTGAAATCCCACCTTGTCCGCGAACCGCAAGAACTCAAGTTCGGCACCAGCGGGCGGCGCGGGGAGGTTGTCCATCTTACCCAACTGGAGGTGTATCTCAACGCCCTCGCCGAATTGGAGTATTTGCAATCCCTGCCTCTGGACGAAGGCGGCATCAAACCCGGCGAGGAGTTCTTTTTTGCCTTGGATTTAAGGCCCAGCTCTAGCCGTTATGTGGCGGAGCAGCAAGGCCGTGGCGAGTTGGCCCAGGCCATCGTGCAAGCCATTCGCGACGCCGGCATGAAGCCGGTGAACCTGGGCCAGATTCCCACCCCGGCCCTGACTTTTTATGCCTTGTCGCTGGGCAAGGGCAGCATCATGGTCACCGGCAGCCATATCCCTTTTGACCGCAACGGCTACAAGACCAACACTTCGCGGGGGGAATTGCTGAAAATCCATGAAACGCCCATCAACAACCGGGTGCGGCAGGTGCGCGAGCGGCTTTACCGCCAGCCTTACGCGCAATCCCCGTTCGACGAAAATGGCCGTTTCAAGGCCGGCCACCAGGAATTGCCGCCGGTGGACGGCGCGGGCGTGGCGGCTTATGTCCGCCGCTATGTGGATTTCTTCGGCGAGGTTTCTTTGGAGGGCATGCGCCTGCTGGTCTACCAGCATTCGGCGGTGGGCCGGGATTTGCTGGTGGACATCCTGCGCCGGCTGGGCGCGGAGGCCATTCCCGTGGGCCGCAGCGAGACTTTCATCCCCATCGACACCGAAAATGTCGATGAGGAGCAACTCAAAACCATCCAGGCGCTGCACGACGCGGCGGCGGCCCAGCATGGCCGCATTGACGCCGTTGTCTCCACCGACGGCGACAGCGACCGGCCTTTGATCCTCGGCGTGGAGGGGGGCAAGGTCCGCTTCTTCGGCGGCGACTTGGTGGGCATGGTCACGGCGCAATATCTGGGCGCGGACGCCGTGGCCGTGCCGATCAGTTGCAACGACGCCATCGACCGGGGCGCGTTGAGGGACATCACCCTGCCCAAGACGCAGATCGGCTCGCCCTTCGTCGTCGCCCGGATGGAGCAGGCCATCGCGCAGGGCAAACGCGCCGTCTGCGGCTTCGAGGCCAACGGCGGCTTCCTCACCGGCTCGGCGATCACGCGCAATGGCAAAACCCTCGCCGCCTTGCCCACGCGGGACGCAGTGCTGCCCATCCTCGCCGTGCTCTACGCGGCCAAGGAAAAGGGCATAAGCTTGACCCGGCTCTTTGGCCTGCTGCCCAAGCGCCATAGCCGCGCCGCCTTGATTAAGCAATTCCCCAGGCCGGTGAGCCTGGAAATTGTCAAGCGCCATTCCCCGTCAGACGCCCGGATCACCGAAGCCGTGTTGACGCCGAGCGGGATTGTGCTCTTGGATGCGGAAGGCAAGGTGTTGAAAAACTTGGATGCCGAGGCGCGGGCCGTCGCCAGCATCGCCCGCGAGTTGTCCGGGGTCTTCACGGCGGAATTGGGCTTTGGGGCCATCGCCAAGAAGTTGAATTATGTCGATGGCGTGCGCATCTACTTCTCCAACGGCGACGTGGCCCATTTGCGCCCTTCGGGGAACGCCGACGAATTGCGCATTTATGCGGTTTCGGACAGCCAAGAGCGGGCGGACACCATCGCAAAACGGGCGGTCGCCGAGCCCGACGGGATTTTGCGGCGGCTGGAGCGGCGGGTGGCTGGGTGATGCCCAGGCCGTTCACAGGCCAGCACAAACGCTTTTTCCACAAACCTTTCCCCGGCCGTCGCTGCCGGGCCTACCGTAGGCTGTTGGAATAAGCCCGCCCACGCTCGAACCGGCTTATTCTGGCCTGCGCCATGGTTTATGCCCGCTTGCATTGCAGACGTAGGTTGGGTTAGGCGCGCGCAAGACTGAGGCGGACGCCACCCCCGAACTTGACGCGCACCGTAACCCAACAGGCGGGCCAGGGATAGCGTTGGGTTACGGTGCGCATCACGTTCCGCGATAAACGGGCAGCATCCCCCATGCGCACCTAACCCAACCTACGATTTTCAGATTTTCAGCAAAATGAGAATTGCTGAGCCAGGTGCCTTGGCTCTGCGTCCATGGTGCAAGTGTGGTTCAATACACCCACCGGTTATGCGCGTTTCTCCCTCACGGGGTCCAAGGCTTTGTATCGCATGGACAAGGCATATGGCACGCATCATGCTCAATAACGTGATATTGTTAGTCTCGCTCACCTAGAAAGCCGATTGATTCTTAGGAGTCGTCGCCTGTCCATCCATTTCGGCAAAGAGGCTGGGTTGGCCCCCGGTCCGGGAGTTGTGATGTCATTGTTTTTTGCCTACCTTTCCGTGGTTGCCGCGCTGGTCTCGGGATTTGCGGCCTTGCTTGCGGATCGGCGCTTAGGTCTGGAGCGGCTGGCGCGGGGGCTGTTGCGCCGCTGGCCGGCGGCGCAAACCTGGGTGGCGGGCGTCCTCGCCGAAGAGCGCTATGCCGACTCCCACCGCGACAGCCTTTTCACCCTGCTGGGCATCGCCGGCGTGAGCGCCGTGTTGGCGGGCTTGGTGGCGCTGCTGGGCGGGGCGGTGGCCACCGACACTTTGCCCTTTGGCTTGCCTTGGCTGAGTTGGCATGTCCGCTTCGACGCGCTCTCTGGCTTTTTCTTTATGGTTTTAGGCGTGGTGTTGGCCGCCGTCAGCCTGTTTGGGCCGGGGTATGTGCGGGAGTTCGAGGATGGCAGGCACTCTCTCGCCGTGCTGGGCTTCTTCACCGGGCTGTTCGTGGCCGGCATGGAGCTGGTGTTGTTGGCCGACGATGCGTTCTTTTTCGTCATCGCTTGGGAGTTGATGTCAGTCGCCAGTTATTTTTTGGTGGCTTTCCAGCACGAACAGGCCACGAATCGCCGCGCCGCATTTTTGTATTTGTTGATGGCGGTGGTCGGGGCAATGGCGATCATCCTGGCCTATGGCGTGTTGGCGGGTTTTAGCGGCGGGCTCACCTTCGACTATTTCCGTAGCGTGAAGCTGTCGCCAGCTTGGGCCAGCGTCGCCTTCACGCTGGGGCTGGTCGGTTTCGGCATGAAGGCGGGGCTGGTGCCGATGCATGCCTGGTTGCCGGAGGCCCATCCGGCGGCGCCTTCGCACATTTCCGCGCTGATGAGCGGGGTGATGCTGAAAATCGCGGTGTACGGCTTCATCCGCTTCACCTTCGACCTTTTGCCCGAAGTCTATTGGCAGTGGGGGCTGATGGCTTTGCTGCTCGGCACCGCCTCCGCCGTGCTGGGCATTCTCTACGCCATGCAGCAGAACAATTTGAAGCGGCTGCTGGCCTATTCCTCGGTGGAGAACATCGGCATCATCTTCATCGCGCTGGGGTTGGCCTTGATCTTTTTCAGCAACGGCCAGAGTCGGCTGGGGACTTTGGGCTTGGTCGCGGCGCTGCTGCATTGCCTCAACCATGCCTTGTTCAAAAGCCTGCTGTTCCTTGGGGCCGGGGCGATTTTGCACCAGACCCACGAGCCTAGCCTGGAGAGCCTGGGCGGGCTGATCCACCGCATGCCGCGCTTGTCGGTCATTTTCCTGGTTGGCTGCCTGAGCATTTCGGCCTTGCCGCCGTTCAACGGCTTCGTGTCGGAATGGCTGATTTTCCAAACCGCGCTGCAAACCGGCAACCTCGAAAGCGGGGTGATCCGCAGCTTGATCCCGACCGCCAGCGCGGTGCTGGCGCTGACTTCGGCGCTGGCGGCGGGCTGTTTCGTCAAGGTTTACGGCGTGGCGTTCTTGGGGCTGCCGCGTTCCCGCCACGCCGCCAATGCCCATGAGGCCAGCTACCAGGGCATGTTGGCGGGGCCGGGGCTGCTGGCGGCGCTCTGCGTCCTGTTGGGCATCTTCCCCACGCCCGCCATCCAAGGCTTGAATGTCGTCACCGGCCAGTTGGTGGGCGACAGCCTGCCGGGCGTCTCCGCGCTGGGCTGGCTGTGGGTGACGCCGGTGGCCCCGGAAGTGGCCTCTTATTCGCCGTCCCTGGTGTTGCTGGCCATCCTGCTGACCGGCTGGATCTGCTACCAATTGCTGTACAAGCGCAGCGGCTTGGTGGCGCGTCCCGCCGAGCCTTGGGATTGCGGCTTCGGCGGGCTGGATGCGCGGATGCAATACGGCAGCACGGCGTTCTCCATGCCGTTCCGCCGCGTCTTCGCCCCGGCCTTCGTGTTGGACGAAACCATCACCGAGGAAACTACCGGCCCCGGCGCTCTGCAAACCACGCGGCTGCATTATCGGCTGCGCGTGGCGGACAAAGCGTGGGGCTGGCTCTATGAGCCGGTGGCGCAGGCCGTCGCCTGGCTGTCACGCGGGGCGGCGCGGCTGCAAACCGGCAATATCCGCACCTATCTCGCCTATTCGTTCTTCACCTTGTTGGTCTTGCTTTGGGGGATTAGTTGATGGCCTGGCTACTCGCGCTGCTGCAAACCTTGCTGTTCATCGCCGCCGCGCCGCTTTTGGCCGGCTGGCTGAAAAAGCTCAAGTGCCGCCTGCAAAACCGCAAAGCGCCGCCGCTGTTCCAACCTTACCGGGACTTGCGCAAGCTGTGGATCAAAGAACCCGTCGTCGCGCATCCGGCCTCCTGGATCTTCAAGGCCACGCCGTACATCGTGCTGTCCACGACCGTGTTGACGGCCTCGATTATCCCCCTCATCGCGGTCAACCTGCCGACGGCGAAAGTCGCCGACGTGGTGGTGCTGATCGGCTTCTTCGCGCTGGGCCGGTTTTTCCTGGTGCTGGCCGGCATGGACATCGGCACGGCGTTCGGCGGCATGGGTTCCTCAAGGGAGATGATGGTGTCCTCGCTGGCCGAGCCGGCCATGTTGATGGCGGTGTTCACGCTGGCGATGAGCGCGTCCACGACCAACCTGTCGGAGGCGATGAATTACGTCTTGCACACCGGCGTGGTGTTGCGGCCTTCCTTCATCTTCGCCATGTTCGCGTTGATGCTGGTGACCGTGGCCGAGACGGGCCGGATTCCGGTGGACAATCCGTCCACGCATTTGGAGCTGACGATGATCCATGAGGCGATGATCCTGGAATACAGCGGGCGCTATCTGGGCATGATCGAGTGGGCCAGCCAGATCAAGCTAATGATCTACGGCGTGTTGATCGCCAACATCTTCTTCCCCTGGGGCATCGCGGAGGATTTTAGCCTGGAGGCTTTGGGCTACGGTGCCTTGGCGCTGGCCTTGAAATTGATCGTCCTGACCCTCGTACTTAGCCTGTCGGAAGCCTTGTTCGCCAAGATGCGGGTGTTCCGGGTGCAGGAATTTCTCAGCTTCGCCTATTTGTTGAGCTTGTTGGGCATGTTGAGCCACATCATTTTGGAGGTGCAACACTAATGGCGATCACCGATCTGAGCCACTATCAGCAAGGTATTTTGCTGCTCGCCGCGCTGATCTTGCTGACTTCTTTCCTCATGCTGGGGCAGTCGCGTTTGATGCGGCTGGTGTTCACCTTCGCCGTGCAAGGGGTGTTGCTGGCCGTCACCACCGCGCTGGTGGCGCGGGTGTTGGACTTCCCCCATTTGTACATTTCGGCGGCGTTGAGCCTGGGGCTGAAAGGCATCCTGATTCCCATCATGTTGCAACGCCTGGTCGTGCGCCTGGGGCTGCACCGCGAGATGGAAACCTTGAAAAACCCCGCCCGCGTGATGATGGGCGGCACCGGGCTGGTGGTGTTCAGCTATTACGTCTGCCTGCCCATCGTCAAATTGTCGCCGCTGATTACCCTGAACACCATCGCCATCAGCATGGCCGTGGTGCTGCTGGGCATGTTGCTGATGATTACCCGGCGGCAGGCGGTGGCCCATGTCGTCGGCTTCATGTCCATCGAGAACGGGCTGTTCTTCGCGGCGGTGGTGTCCACTTACGGAATGCCGATGGTGGTCGAGTTGGGCATTGCCTTTGACGTGCTGGTCGCCGCCGTGCTGTTCGGGGTGTTCTTCTTCCATATCCGCTCCAGCATCGACTCTTTGGACGTGGATCAACTGAACCGGTTGAGCGAGGCGGAAAAATGATTGCGGTTTACCTTTTGCTTACCGTGCCTTTGGCAGGGATGTTGGTCTTGTCCTTCGTCCACGACTGCCACCACGCGGGCCGCGTCAATGTCCGTTTCAACGCGGCCGCCTTGGGCGCGGCGCTGTGGCTGGCCGTGGCGGTGTTGTTGGACGGGCCGATGCTGTCCCCCAACAAAATGCTGTACATCGACTCGTTCAATGTGTATTTGATTGCGCTGACCGCCTTTGTCGGGCTGACCACATCGATCTTCTCCGGGCCTTACATGGCCCACGAACAGGAGAATGGCCGCGTGGGGAAGAAGCGCCTTAGGCTGTATTACGCCATGTACCAAGGCTTCATGTTGGCGATGTATCTGGTGCTGACCACCAACAACATGGGCGTGATGTGGGTGGCGATGGAGGGGGCGACGCTGGCGACGGTGCTGCTGGTCAGCCTGTACCGCACGCCGGAATCGGTGGAGGCTGCATGGAAGTATTTCATCCTCTGCGGCGTCGGCATCGCCCAGGCGCTGTTCGGCACGGTGTTGCTGTATTTCGCCGCCGAGCAAGTGCATGGCATTGGCGGCGAGGCGCTGTTGTGGACGGTGTTGTTTGAACATGCCGCCACGCTCAACCCCGGCGTGATGGCCATCGCCTTCGTGTTCTTGCTGGTCGGCTATGGCACCAAGATCGGGCTTGTTCCGCTACACAACTGGCTGCCGGACGCGCATTCCGAAGGCCCGACGCCGATGTCGGCGATTCTTTCAGGGCTGTTGCTCAACGACGCGCTGTACGCGGTCGTGCGCTGCAAGATGTTGGTGGACGGTTCGTTGGAGACGCACCAGGCCGGCGATTTGATGATGGGCTTCGGGCTGTTGTCGTTCATCGTGGCGGCGCTGTTCCTGCACCGCCAGACCGACATCAAGCGGCTGTTCAGTTATTCGTCCATCGAACACATGGGGCTGATGACTTTTGCCTTCGGCATCGGCAGTCCTTGGGCCACCTTCGCCGCGCTGTTCCACATGACCACCCATTCGCTGACCAAATCGGCGATTTTCGTCACCGTCGGCCATGCCGCGCAATTGGCGAAAACCCAGCAGATGGACAAAATCCGAGGGCTTTTGCGCACCCAGCCGGCCATCGGCTGGGGGCTGTTGGTCGGCACCGTCGCCATCGCCGGCTTTCCGCCCTTCGGCGTGTTCGCCAGCGAATTCTTAGTCCTCGTCGCCACCATGCACGACTATCCCTGGTTGACGCCCTTGCTGTTGATGGGCGTGGGCATCGCCTTCGCCGGCCTGTTCCGCCACATCCAGCCGATGGTGTACGGCGACGTGCCGGAAGGCCAAATGCCCATCCCGGCGAATTTGTGGCCGGTGATGCTGCACCTGGCCATCGTGCTGTGCCTGGGGCTGGCCATCCCGGCCTTCCTGGGCAACTGGTTTAACCAGGCGACTTTGCTGATTGCGGGGAAACTGCCGTTATGAACGACACGACCGGACATGAGGACCGCTTTGGCCTGGGCCAACAACTGCGCGTCAAGATGGGTGCCAGGCACATCAAGGCCCAGCCGGTGGCGCCCAGCACCCTGCCGCCGGCCCAGTTGTTGGACATCATCAATCCCCAGGATTGGGGCAGGGCGGGGGAGTTGGTGCGGGAGACGGGCTGGCGTTGGGTGGCGGGCTGGGCCGAAGATGAAGGCGAGTTGTTGTCCGTCAGCGTCTGTTTGGAGCAGCAAGGCAATTATCTGGTGTTGCGCACTCGCGTCGATAGCCGCAAGCCCAGCCTGCCTTCACAGGCGCCGTATTTTTTCGCGGCGGGCCGGCCCGAACGGCACATGCAGGATCTGTTCGGCATCGAGTTCACCGGCCATCCCGACCCGCGCCGCTGGACCCGCCACCAAGCCTGGGACGAAACCGCCGCGCCTTTGCGCAAATCTGTCCCGGCGGCAGGCTCGCCGCCGGCGCAGACGCCGCCCGACAATGGCTATCCGTTTTTGCAGGCGCAAGGCCATGGCGTCTATGAGATCCCAGTCGGCCCGGTCCACGCCGGCATCATCGAACCCGGCCATTTCCGTTTCCAGGCGGTGGGCGAGACCGTCCTCCATTTGGAGGAACGGCTGGGCTATGTCCACAAAGGCATAGAGAAAATCGCCGAAGGCCGCAGGCCGGAAGGCTTGGCGCGGCTGGCCGGGCGGGTGTCCGGCGACACCACGGTGGGCCACGCCTACGCCGCTTGTTTGGCGATGGAACGCGCCGTCGGCTTGGAAGTCCCGGCCCGCGCCGCCTGGCTGCGCGGCATCCTGGCCGAGCGTGAGCGCGTCGGCAACCATTTGTGGGACATGGCGGCGATTTGCAACGATGTCGCCTTCACCTTCGCCTATTACCAGTTTGGGCGGCTGCGTGAACTGTGGCTGCGCGACAACTTAGCCTGGTTCGGCCACCGTTTGTTGATGGACAAGATTGTGCCCGGCGGCGTCGCCGTCGATCTCCCGGCACAGGCGGCGGAAGGCATGAGGGCGTCCATCAAAGCCTTGCGCAAGGAATTGAGCGATCTCATCACCATCATCGACGCCAATTCCTCGTTGGAAGACCGGCTGGTCGCCGCCGGCCACCTCAGCCCGCAACATGCGCAAAGCTTTGGCGCGTTGGGATTCGTGGGCCGCGCCAGTGGGCAGACATTCGATGTGCGCCGCGACGCGCCCTATCCGCCTTATGGCGGGGTGGAAGTGAAAGTGCCGGTGGAGGACCAAGGCGACATCGCTTCAAGATTCTGGGTGCGCTACAAGGAAACGCGGGTGGCCTTGAAGCTGTTGGAGCGTTTGCTGGACGGCTTGCCGCCGGGTGAAATCTTGCGGCCTTGGCAAGACCCTAGGCCAGGGGCCGAGGGGCTGGGGCTGGTCGAAGGCTGGCGCGGGGAGATTCTCAGCTATGTGCGCTTTGGCGAGGAAGGCCGGGTCAGCCGCTACTACCCCCGCGACCCCAGCATCGTCAACTGGCCGGCGCTGGAAAAACTCACCCTGGGCAATATCGTCCCCGATTTCCCCGTTTGCAACAAATCGGTGAACGGCTCCTACTCGGGCAACGACTTGTGATTTAGGGATGGCATCGCTGGGAGCGATGCATCCCTTGGCATTAGAGAGAACAAACCCATGCTAAACCTGTATCGGAAAATCCTCACCAGCGGGGTGTTGACCGAAAAATTTGACCGCAAGTTCCGCGATCCCGCCATTGAAAAGCTGGGCATGGAGCTGAAAACCGCCATCGACCGGCGTTTTGCCGGCAGCCTCGCCATCCGCCAAGTGGACGCCGGTTCCTGCAACGGTTGCGAACTGGAAATCCACGCGCTTAACAACGTCTATTACGACATCGAGCGTTTCGGCGTGCATTTCGTCGCCTCGCCGCGCCATGCCGATGTGTTGCTGGTCACCGGGCCGGTGTCGCGCCACATGGAAGCCGCTTTGCGCAGAACCTACGCAGCCACCGCCAACCCGAAATGGGTGATCGCAGTCGGCGATTGCGGCGCTTGCGGCGGCGAGTTTGGCGAGTCTTACGCCAGTTGCGGGCGCGTCGCCAACGTCATCCCGGTCGATGCCGTGATACCCGGCTGCCCGCCGACGCCGTTGGATTTGATGCGCGGCATTTTGCGCTTGTTTTCACGCTGAGGTTTTTTTGCACCAGCCACCACCACCCGGGAATGGTTGTTTTTCGATGGTTCTGTCTTAAAAGATTGATTTTATTGGCTGTAATTTGTGGCACCGTGCTTGCTTGATTAAGTTTGTGTCAAACAACCACTCAGCGACAGGTGCCAGCCATGAAAGCCATGGATTACATAATCAACTTGATGGGCCATTCCGACGAGGAGGGCGAGACGGGGTATCATGAAAAGTTTTCCATGATGCTGTTGACGGGGTTTTTGGCGTTGATGGTCATTATGGTGGTGGTCTGAGGGTGTCGGGTGATAACCCCGGCCATTCAACTTTTTGCCTATGCCGATCCGGCGACGAGGGTGTTGGATCAACTCCCCCAAGCCGAAAAGCTGATCGCGGCGCTGCGTTCTTGCCGACGCAACTTTGTGGAATTGGACTTTTCCGGTGTGGGCGGCGTAAGCCCGGCATTTAGTGACCAGTTTTTCCGCCTTGCCGAGGACGAGTTGGCGGAAATCTGGTTGGAACCCCGGAATTATGAGGCTTCCTCCAATCGTCTGGTCAAGCGTCTGTTAAGCCGCTTGGAGCGGCAGCGCGAACAAGCCTGGATCAACGGCTGCGCGGCATTCGCCACGGGCTGGGACGCCCAGGCCAAAGGCGCTGTGGGCGGCGGTTAGCTTGGCCAATCCCGTGCTTGAACCCTTTGGGATTTACACAAAGCGCCGTTCGTGCCGGGGTATCGAAGCACGAACGGCGCTTTGCGTAAGTCTTTAGAGCATGTTCTTACCTCCTTGCCGATGGACCGGCGCTTTCCCATTTCCGCGCTCTTGGCGCGTCTTCGCCAGCCTGGCCGGCCCATATCACCTATCAGATTTAAATTCCGGTGCGAAACGCTCGTAGGAGCGCCCCATGGGCGCGACTCATTCACGCCTGCCGTGGCGGTTTGTCGCGGGCGCGGCCCGCTCCTACAGTCAACCGATAGGGGGCGAGGCCTGGCCGTTTTGCCGCGCATCTGGAGTTTGTCCATGGACAGGCTGTAGAATGGCCTCCGCGGCTTGGCGGCTGTCCTGGCGACATCCGTCGGCGCTGGAGCGGGAGCCGGCCGTCCGGCCCTGTGGCATCACCCCAGGGGCGTCTTGGCCGGATGGCAGAGAAGCTGATGGCCCGCCCTAACAACCTTTCCCCGCCCGCCATGCAAACCACCCCATTCACCCCCGAAGATGCCCGTTTCATGGCCCAGGCCATCCGGCTGGCCGAACGCGGCCTGGACACTACCCATCCCAACCCGCGTGTCGGCTGTGTGCTGGTGCGTGAGAATGCCATCGTCGGCGAAGGCTGGCACGAGCGGGCCGGCGGGCCACATGCCGAAGTCGCCGCCTTGCGCACGTCTGGCGCGGCGGCGGCTGGCGCGACCGCCTATGTCAGCCTGGAGCCATGCAGCCACCACGGCAGGACGCCGCCCTGCGCGGAAGCGCTGGTCGCGGCGGGCGTCAGCCGGGTGGTCGCCGCCATGCCGGACCCAAATCCGCTAGTGGCGGGCAACGGTTTGCGGCTATTGGCGGCGGCGGGCATCGAGACCGCCGTGGGCTTGTTGGCGGCGGAGGCGGAGGCCCTCAACCCCGGTTTTTGCAAACGGATGCGGACGGGCCGGCCCTGGCTGTCCAGCAAGCTCGCCATGAGCCTGGACGGGCGCACCGCCATGGCCTCCGGCGAAAGCCGCTGGATCACCGGGCCGCAGGCCCGCCGCGACGTGCATCGCCTGCGGGCGCGGAGTTCCGCCATTTTGACCGGCATCGAAACCGTGCTGGCCGACGACCCGGCGATGACGGTGCGCCTGGAAGGCCGCGCCGAAACAGAGCGTCAACCGGCCCGCATCGTGCTGGATTCCCGCTTTCGGCTGCCCCCATCTGCTAAAATCCTCGCCCTGCCGGGCCGGACCCTGGTGTTCGGCTTGCAGGCGGAAGCCGAAAAAGCCAAAGGCTTGCGGGCTTTGGGCGCGGAAGTCCACTTCTTGCCGACCGGCGCCGAAGGCCGGGTGGATTTGCACGCCGCAGTGGATTTGCTGGGGAAGCTGGAATTCAACGAAGTCATGGTGGAGGCCGGCGCGACGATCAACGGTTCGTTGCTGCGCGAGGGCTTGGTGGACGAATGGATCGTCTATCTCGCCCCCTGCGTCCTGGGCGACAAGGGCAGGGGCTTGTTCCACCTGCCCGAACTCGAACACATGGCCGACCGTTTTGAGTTGCGCGTGGCCGAGTCGCGGCAGGTGGGGGGGGATTTGCGGTTGACGTTGCGTAAATAGCGGGAGCGGAGACAATGGGAAAAATCACCCGGCTGCAATTGGAAAACTTCACTTGCTTCGCCAAGCTGGACGTAGAGTTTTCCAGCGGCGTGAATGTGTTGCTTGGCGTCAATGGAACCGGCAAGACGCATATCTTGAAAGTGCTTTATGCGGCTTGCGCGGTTACAGTAGGTGAACACAAATATGTGCGTTATGAAGACAAGCTTCTCCGTACCTTGCTTCCCTATGGTGGCAATTCCCTGCGTTTTCGTCGCCGTCCCTCAGCAAACGAAAAACCAACCCAAATCATTTTTACGGTGGGAACAATTCCTCTGATGTTGCTCACGCAGTCAGAGGAGCATAGCGCTCAGGGTCAAAATTATCAGGAGTGGCGGCTCAATATGGAGCTGGAAAGCACCTATATTCCGGCCAAAGAAATATTAGCCCACGCGCCAGGGTTTATTTCATTAAACTCCAAGCGGGAAATCGCTTTTGAAGATGTGTATGTTGATATTGTCACACAAGCCTACTTGCCTAGATTGCGAAAGCTGCCCAATGAGGCTTACGTAAAACTGCATGAGGCGTTGACTCAAGCATTAGGCGGCACTGTTGTCATCAAAGGTGAGTATTTCTTCCTCAAAACCGAGCAGGGGGAAATTGAATTCAGTCTATTGGCCGAAGGTTTTCGCAAAATCGCCCTACTATGGCTGCTCATCCAAAACGGCTCCCTCAATCCCGGCACCATCTTGTTTTGGGACGAGCCAGAGGCTAATCTGAACCCGTCTTTGCTGGGACTAGTAGTCGAAACCTTGCTAGAATTGCAACGCCAAGATGTGCAGGTGTTTTTGACAACGCATAATTATGTGCTGCTTAAGGAGTTTGATTTG
>CAZOTR010000046.1:0-11997 GCA_964582755.1 uncultured Methylococcaceae bacterium
GTTCCCAGCAACAGCCTGCCCGCGCCCACCGGCACGGCCAGCCCGCTGCCCAGCAAGGCGGATTTGACATGGCCCGGCATGTCGTCCGGCCCCTCGTCGCGGTGGATGAAATGCGCCGCGCCGTCGGGCACCAGCCGGCGCAAATGGCTTTCCATGTCCACCCGCACGTCCGGGTCGGCGTTTTCGTTGATGACCAGCGAGGCCGACGTGTGCTGGATGAAAAAATGCGCCAAGCCGACGCTCAGGCTTGCCAACTCCGGCAACTGGGCCAGCAGTTCGGCGGTCACGAGATGGAAGCCACGCGGGCGGGCTTTAAGCAGGATCTGATGCTGAATCCACATCGGTCTGTGCAAAGGGTGGACTGAAGCTTTGAAGGCTGCCTAACGTACCACAAACCCCGCTTCGGCCCAAGCCCGCCCCTGTCAGGGCAATCGCGCTTGGCAAGGCAGCGGCGAACAAATTCGTCCCTAATAAAGTGGTTTTCATGCACATGGCATTTTGGGGAGGACACCCTCGACAAAAAAATGGTTGCGAAAAATTTGCATAAGCCCCAAGCGGCTTGGTTTAAGCCAACTAATTGAATATAATTACCGAACACGGACACGCCCGTCTTTGCCGTTTAAATGTGTGCCATGGCTTGTCCGCTAGGACATAAGCTCCATTATATAGTCTAAGATATGCGATTTTCAAGGAGCAGCGCAAATGCAGCACAAACCTATTCCAGTCATCGATTTGTTTGCCGGCCCGGGGGGGCTGGGCGAAGGTTTCTCATGCTTCAGCGATGTCCCTGGAAACCCGGAATTTGATGTCCGAATCTCAATTGAAAAAGACCAAAAAGCTGCGGAAACGCTTAAGCTCCGCGCTTTTTTTAGAGCCTTCCCTCAGGGCAAGGCACCGGATTGTTATTATGACTATCTGCGCGGGAATATAAGCAAGGAGGAATTGGTGGCGGATGCCACGGTGCGGGAACAGTGGAAACGGGCGGAACAAGAAGCGCATCAAGCCACTTTGGGGGAAACGCCTGCCGAAATTATAGACCAATGGATCGGCGATGCGATTGACGGCCAAGATCCTTGGGTATTGATTGGCGGGCCTCCCTGCCAAGTTTATTCCATTGTGGGGCGCTCACGCAGGCGTGGCACTGACCCTGATTTTGAGAAAGATGGCCGACATGTTCTGTACCAAGAATATCTTAGGATCATACGCAAATTCAAGCCCGCAGTGTTTGTCATGGAGAATGTCAAAGGTATGCTTTCATCAACCCATGGCGGTTCGCTTATTTTTGAAAAAATATTTGAAGATTTATCCCGCCCTGGGGCGGGCCTTGAATACGATATAAAATCCTTCGCCAAACATTCTGATAGCCTCAAGCCCAGCGACTTCATCATTGAAACCGAAAGCTATGGCCTGCCTCAGAGAAGGCATAGGGTCATACTGTTTGGGGTGCGTAAAGATTATTCGGCAAGAGGGCCAAGCCATCAAGTTCTTCGCCAACGCGATCAATGGGTTACCGTCCAGGAAGTGCTTTCTGGAATGCCGCCGATAAGAAGCCGCTTGTCGTCGAAATCGCCGGTGCCAGACTCGGCTAAAAACTGGCATGACGTGCTTAAAGCGGCCCCTAAGTTTTTGGCGGGCTGCACGGAACCGCGCCGCTCCGAATTGCAGGCTATCATGGCCCGGGCGATTCTCCACGCCGAGTCCAGGGAGACAACCGGAGGGCCGTTTGTCCCCGATACCCGATGGTCAGACAGCAAAATGCCGAGGGAACTCAGCGCCATCATCAAAGATCCCCGCCTAGGCGGCGTCTGCCAGCACGAAGCCCGCCGCCACATGCCCAGCGACCTGCATCGTTATCTGTTTGCGGCTTGCTACGCAGAGCTTTACGAAAACTCGCCGAAGCTTGATGATTACCCATCAAAGCTATGGCCTGAACACAAAAATCTCAACGCCATAGAAGTTCCTTTTGATGACAGGTTTCGGGTTCAATGCTGGGGGTTGCCATCGACCACCGTGGTGTCCCATATAGCGAAGGATGGTCACTATTACATCCACCCAGATCCAAGTCAGTGTCGGAGCATGACGGTGCGGGAAGCGGCTAGGTTGCAGACCTTCCCAGACAACTATTTTTTTGAGGGGAATAGAACTAATCAGTACACGCAAATAGGTAATGCCGTGCCTCCATTTTTAGCTCAACAGATTGCAAGAGTTGTGATAGAATTCCTTAAGGAATCTAAGAAGGAAACCCTCCCGCTGTCCAGTTTTGCCGCTTAATTTTTTTCAAAATTAGTGAGAAGAGCCATGATAAAATCAAGAATCCCTGAATATTCAAGTAGGTCATTTGATGGCATGTTGGCTTGGTTTGCCGAGATGTCGGTTCGTGAACTTCTGTTCCACCCCGAAGACAGGCCGGAGGATATTATCGTCATTGGCAACGACGAGCCTATGTTCAACGATGATGAATGTCAACAACTGAGTCTCATACTGGAATCAATGTTTGAGCAGTTTGGGGATATGGTTTGCGAGGCTGCGTACCCTATATTCATGAAAAGAATGGGGTTGCCTCTGGACGCATAATCTATGGCGCAGCTTCGCAAGCCTGAGCTAATCAAGCTATTCATGATAACATTGGTTTGGCTTGCGTTGCTGGGCGAACTTCCGGGATGCCGTCATTGACCGGGGAATATTGGGCTGAACGAACAGCATTCCAGCATTCTGGCTTTTTTGCCCATTCCGAAAGCATTCGGTCATTTTTAGTTCGATGTAATACATCATTGACTTCCTTTGCCCAAACTTTCAACTGCTCCAACAGAGCAAGAGAAATGTCCTGTTGCTCCCATATTTTTTCTAGGATAATTCTGTCGCCAAGCCTATCAGAAAGAACTGAAACTAGATATGCGGCCACATTCGCTTGGAACGCAGAAAACTCACGCCGAACCATGGAATGTGCCTTTTTGAAAATGACGGCTTTGGCAATCATTGCTTTATAGGTGGCAACATCCGGCAAAACCGGTGCTAACTGTCCTTCTTCTTGTGCTATGCTTTCCATGAATTTCTCAAAATTTTTCTGGGCACCAAGGCTAACTAACTCGGGTTTTCTATTCCAAGCATTTAGATATTTTGCCAGTTCGGTTTTGGTGATTTTACGCGATGATGGGATGCCTTCCTTAAGTTGCCGTAAGCGCGCAGGCGTTGTCCTTTCTCGTGCCAGCAGTGTGTTGTAACTCCCCGCCGCCCGTTCATAGAACCAACGACCGACTCCATCGGGGCAATACGTTCTCAATGCAAGCTTCTCAAGTTCTATGTGGAAAGGCTTGTTGGCTGATAGATCGGATTGTTTTACAGAATTTTGGGTGTTGGCATAGCGGGAAATATCTGAAATCAGAGTTTCCTCCGCTACGGAATCATCCGAACGCAAAATGATTATCTTTGCCGGTATGCGCACTTGGCTAAAATCGACTTCTGGATTTTTGCGCTTAGTGAAATAAATGGATGCGGTGGTTTGCCCGCCATTGACGATCTGCATGCCCTTGAGCCAAACAAGCCCCGGCCCGCCATCAGCAGTTTTACCAATGCGGTAATCATCAGCAACCACAACGATTCCATTATTATATGCCATGAATCGTTCTGGATTGTTGCGGAGCGTATCCCGTATGCCTTTGTTGACTTTTCCCGTGACACTGAGAAATGAACGGACGTTGGCTTCAAGCAGACGCGCCCCATATCTTTCGTAGATGAATCGCAAAGCCTCCCCCGGAATTGCTGTCAATACATAATCATAGTCAATCATAGTGCCCGGAACGAATACGCAGGGAAGAGGAGTGCCAGAAACTTCCTCAAAATTCACCACAAGCTCATCGCGGGGTTTACCTTCGGACATGTGCCGGTAGAGGCGCTCAATATCCATTACCTCTAGCTTAATAAGCTTGCCGTTTATTTCGCGTGATTTGAAATGCTTCGCTTTTGCTTGTTTGTCGGTTAAAACAAATATCCTGATTGAATCGAGTTTTGCATAGCAGTCTTTGATGATTAAAGATAACCCATAAACCTCAATGGATGGGTCTAATATTTTAGCAAGTTTTCCCGTGACTGAATTTTCAACAAAACGAATACACTGTTCGGTAGTCATCTTTGTTTCCGCATCAGGAATTGGAACAAGCTTGTCGTTCCCCTCATAAAGGGTAACAAAAAAATCAATTTGATCGGTATCCTCTGAAATAGATACTCCGCTTAATCGTAAATTTGAATTCCCGACCTTGCCGGAATAATGACAAATCTGCGGTTCAAATGACATGCCTATATCAGATAGGTGTTTCATGACAATTTCTGTAAACACTAATTCTGGATAAGGATAAGCTTCTCCCGCCGTACCAATGCGATCATCGATTTCGGCCTTTACATCGGTTTGCATTTGTCTAAGAAAATCTTCAAGCTCCATGTGTCACATCACCCCAAGTTGCTGTAGTGCCTCGATAATTTCTACATTCCCCGATGAAATCATATCAAGATCAATTTCATAACGGGCTTGCCTGATTGCCATAGGCACATTAGCCCGCGTTAATCGTGGAAAATCATTTTTGACAACAAGAAGCCTTGCATTGCGTCTCATAAAGCGGCGGATATATCTTTCAGCGAAAGATTCAAAATACCCAACATGCAGTAAACGGGTATCTAAGCCAGCCAGTGCGGAAGACTCAGTTTCTAGCATGGTTCTAGTTTCATGGACAAGAGTAGGCAAGGTTTTCCCTCTAGGATTTATTTCCAATCTGACTGCGCCGATGAAAAGGGGATGGATTAGCGAATCATCCAGTTGATCCAAATTCCCAATTTTTGCTAGGAAACCCTGATGCGACACGGTAGCCTTCACTTCAATGGCTCCAGTTCCTAATGCAAAGTCATGTGTTCCATCTAGCGGCCCTTGCCAAGAATCGACGACAGCCCCAGCGGTCATTCCAGCATTCAACAGGTCTTGCAAGAATGACAATTCCCCGAATAGCCCCACCTCCGCTTCCGGGCTTAGGATTTCTTCTCCTCCCTGCTGCATGAAATTCTGCCACGCCCTTATTCGAGAAATCAAGGTATTTAAGAGTTTAACATCATCGGTTTTTTGTTGCCTTTCGAGGGTGACAACCACATCTTCAGCCATGAAGGTGAAAAAATCAGCATTGCCCGCCGGGTTCCGACTAAGCGCAATCCAAGAATAATCCTTCCCATCCATGCCTAAATCAATCTTGGAAACAAGAAAACCAAACCCTTGAGGCAATTGCTCCGCTGGTGGAATCCGAATTGAAGCGAATCCGACTAATAAAGCTTCTTCGTTGCCAGGAAAATGCCTGCCAGCAAGCAGGCGGCAAGGGCCGCTGCCGCCAATAGGGATTGTGCGCCAACCTTCAACACAGTGGCAATCCGCTAAAGCACGCCAAGCTGCTTTCAATTCTTCCCGTTTACTCCGAAGAGCCATATTCCTGTTCCCATAGTATATTATTGACTTTATATTCCACTTTGACTCCTGATTGGCTACCCGGAAAGCTGATACCAAAAGCTATTACTGGCGGTGTGTTTTCGGGAAAATCAATCTCCGCTTGGCTAGGGTCAAGGGTGTAAATCAAAAGAACACCTCGTTCAGGATGCCCAGAAATACCTTTTTCACCAAATCCGCGAATTTTTCGGATAGTTATCCCATTTGGTATTTCAGGCTCCTGAGATTCCTGCGATCTAGCCGCATCAAGTTTGCGGGCTTGCCGCGTAAGCGCAAGAGCGGCTTTCCATTCAGCCTCATTAAGGTCAATAGCTTCATCCTTGGGATCAAGCACCCTGCCAATGGCATAACGATCCGTTATGTGTTTGTACTTGTCTGGGACGCTGCGCTTGCTCATTCGGACTTTGATGGTTGGGGTGTATTCGTGCCAATTATCGCCAGAGCCAACACCAGTCAACACCACTGTCCATTGAGTCAATTCCCCAATCTTAGCCATGGTGCGCACAAACTCGGCCAGCATAAGGCTGTTGACTGTAGACGCGGCAGGACGTGTGTTGTATGCAATCAAAAAATCTATGATGAAATCAGCAGGCACGTTTGACCAAAGAAATGCGCCGTTCCATTTATCAGTTTTTCCATCTCTAGGCCGTTCCGGGCCAATTTCGCTCGGTTTTCCCATCGCTTCAACCAAGCGTTTAGCCGCCTGAAGATTTTTATCAAGTTCCTTCGGTTCCTTGTAAAGCGATACGGTTTCCAACAACCGTCCGCTAAAAGAAAGCATAAGATTTTTTGCTGTTCGCATCTTGAGCCTAGAAGTCACCATTAAGACCGGATGGGACTGCACTTTCAACCCGTATTCTCTCGGCGTGGCACCGCTCGCGGCCATCAGGTCGAATTCTTCGCGCAGTTCCTCGGCGGCATCAGTGATATGGCCGAACCACTCGACCAATTCAGAGGTGGTGTAAAGGCGGCATAGGTCGAGGTAGCCTGGGCGGTAGCCAAACCAACGGCCCATTTGCATCAAAGTGTCGTACATCTTTGACGCCCTTAGAAAATAACTGACGCAAAGACCTTCCAAGGTCAACCCCGCGAAAGCTTGTCGCCGCCGATGGCAATGACCTTAAGCCCGTTGCCTTCGTGTTCGGTGTAATTAAGGGCATCCTTTGCCGTGCCGTTAATCATTTTAACCTGCAACTCGGACAGGACATCGGGAAGTTGCGCCAGCACCTCGTCCCAAGCAGGCAATCCGGTAATGGCCAAGTCGGGCTGTCCGGCCCGCATGGCTTGGTTGGAAGGCAGAAAATCCGCTTGCCAAAGTTTCTCGATGCGTCCGGTTTCCTGCTCGTGGCCGATGCGGCGCTGTAACCTCTGGCGCAAATGGCGGACATGCTCGTCCACCTGCCGATGCACTTCTTTTTGGACGGAGTTGTACCGGGTGACATGCACCAGCATGGAGGAATGTTCGTTGTGCTGCCCGCGTATGCGCCGGACGGCGCAGGCCAGCAAAAACGCATCAATCGCCTCTACCAGCGAGGGCGGCAAGGCATCCTCGCCTGCGTGGCGCGGAGGGTGTCCGTTCGGGTGCTTGGGTGGCATCCAGCCGCCGCGTCCGTCGCGGGCGGCGTAATCGTCGATTTCGCGCACCAGCGGCAATCCGCCTGCGCGCCCTTCGGGTGTCGCCAGCCCGAAAACCCTGGCCGGCCCCACATAATTGGAAGACGCGGCGAGGTTGATGATAAACGCCGCCGGGAACAAGTCCGGCCCTTCCTCGCGGGTTTCCCCCCGTTCGTGGATGAAGATATTGGCGAAAGGCGTGGCGGTGTAGCCGACATAGGCCGAGCGCGTGAAGGCGTGTAGTATCTTGCGGATCAGGCTGTTGATCGCCTTTGGCTGATATTCCTCGTCAAGATTCCCCTCGGAATCACTCACCTGCTCGCCAGTATCGACCGAGGCATGGTCGGCCTCGTCGTCTATCACCAGTAGCGGCAAATGGGTAACCAGCTTGCGGCCAGTCTCTGGGTCATGCGTGTTGGCGGCGTGGTTGCGTATCCAGTCGAACAGGCATTTTAAAACCGATTTGTTTTTCTTGACGACAAACAGCCAAGGCCGCTCTTCGGGGGTGATGGCGAGATTCCGGGCAATTCCTCTGTTGAAATCGCCTCTGTCCAGCCGGGTGGTGGCGCAGTTTGGCTTGATGTGCGCATCCTTTCCTCCTTGGCCTACGCCAATGAACGCTGGAACCTCCGTGCTGGGGGTCACATACCCTAGAAATCCCTCGTCAAGCCTTATCTGGGTCTGCGATCTTAGGTTGTTGTGCATCCCGGCCAGCACGATGATGATCTTGTAACCGGCATCCGCCGCTTTGCAGATCAAGCCCGTATAGCTCCCGGTCTTCCCCGACTGGACATGGCCGACGACCAGCCCGCGCCGGTCCCAGCCGCCCTCCCTGAGCGGGTCTTCCAGCAGGCCGAGAATCGCATCGGTGGATTGGTCCAGCGCGTCCACCGCTATCCATGAAAGCTTGCCCTCCAGCCATTCCCTATAACGCTGCCAATACCGCCAGTCTTGCTTTCTGGGAGGATAGAGCCAAGCTTTGTGGCCTTCGTTGTTTTGCAGGGTGGCATCTTGTCCAACCCAGAGGCTGAACCGCCTAATCAACTCATCTATCACCCAGTTCCGGTCCAGCCCTTCACCCCACGCAGGGTTCAATGCCACAACCCTGTCGATTTGTTCGGCAATGGCTGCCGGCGTTATCGAACTGCGTTGGTTTTTTTGCAAAAGCGCCTCCACAAACTTGACCACCGTCTGTCGGTTTAACTCTGTTTCTGTCGCCATGTCGTTTTACTCCTAGGGTGGCGGGTCGTCCGGCAGCGCCGCGACCAGATTGGGGTGCTGGTTGAACGGTTCGGTGTTCAGCAGCCGTTCGCGGGCGAGGGCCGGGGAGCAGCCTTTGCGCAAGACCATGTTTTGATACAACACCGAGAGGACCGACGCGATTTCCGCCGAAGGCGCCCCGGCAAAGCCGGTGCGGGGTGTTTCGCGGGACTCGGCGGTGTCCAGCCAGATGCGCTGGACCGGGACGGTTTCCTCGATGATCCGCAGCATCGCCTGCGCTTGCGGCGCCAGCGGGCCGGCTTGCTCAAGCACGGCTTTCACCGCCGGATGCTCCCGGTCAACGCGGTAGCGGATGCCGCCCTTGAAATGCTCGGCGACCCAGGCGTGAACCAAGGGTTCGGCTTTTCCCGTGCGGACGGCTTGCCCCCGGTGGGCAAACACCCGCCGCGCCCGCTCGCGGATGTCCTCGGCGAGGTGGGTGAGCTTCTCGCGGATTGCCACGGGCGGCCGGGCCATGGACTTGCGGATGTCGATCTTCCAATCGGCGTCGGCGCTGTTGGGAATGTCCAGCCTGATCCTAGCCAAGCGGTAGGCTTCCTCCTTGGTCCAAGGCCGGCCCTTGCCCAGCCCGAGCCAGCTTCCGGCAACCAGGAGGCGGCGGTTGCGGTAGACATAAAAGCCTTGCTGGGCCGTCCAGCCATTCGGCCCGGCGGCTTGGCCGTGTTGGCGTTGGTCCAGGCGGTCTTTGTGGGGCAGCACATGGCACTGGACTTCCACGCCGTGGGCAAGGCGTTCGACAGGCGAAGACCAAGTGGCGGCGTGGCCGGCCAGGAAGGGTTCCCAAGGCTCCACAGGCCGTCCGTTGATGCGGAGGCGGAGCTTGGGCTTGGCGCCGCCAAGGAAGCGGTGGAACACCATGGCGAGATGCTGTTCCACGCGGTCGATGAGGTCGAGGAAATCTTGGCTGTCGAAACCCGGCGTGACGATCCTGTCCAGCTTTTCCCACAACACCAGGGTTCCCTGGCTGTCAGCAAGCGCGGCCAGCCTGGATTCGGAACCCGGCGCCGGCCCTTCCAGAAGATGCCAGCCGTCATCCGTGCTGGCGGCTAGCACGTCGAGATCCCAACGCAAGCAATGGGCCGTCCCGTCTTTGCGGCTGGCGACGGTGAGCCGTCGGCATTGGGAGAATGAGGCTGTCTTCAGGCCCAAGCCGAAACGCCCCAAGTCGTGTGCGCCGCGCTGTTCGAGAGGGCTTTTCTCGCCTAGCCGCATGGCGAGATCCAATCCGGCCCCGTCCATGCCCACGCCGTTGTCCAACACGGCAATGCTGCTTGCCGTCCCTGCCCAGGAAAACTCAATATCCACCCCGTCCGCGCCGGCGGCGATGCTGTTGTCGATGATGTCCGCCAGCGCGGTGGCCGTCGTGTAGCCCAAGCCACGCAGGGCTTCGATCATCGCCGCCGCCTTGGGCGGGGCGTGGCGGGAGTTGGCGGGCTTCATTCGGCCTCCTTGGCGTCGGGTTCGGCTTCGATTCTAGCGCTTTTGGCTTCCAAGGCGTCAGGATTGTGCAGGAAAGTCGCCAAGGCTGCGCGGCGGGCCGGATGGCGCAATTTTTTCAATGCCTTCGCCTCGATTTGGCGGACGCGCTCACGGGTCACGCCGAAGTGTTTGCCAACCTCTTCCAGCGTATGGTCGTCTTCTTCGTCGATGCCAAACCGTAGATGAAGGATTTGGGCCTCTCTTTCTGACAGACCCGCCAACACATGCCGGATGGTTTGCTGAAGATCAAGCGTCACGGCGTGGTCGAAAGGTGTAGGGGTTTGCCAATCCTCGATACTGTCTTTTAACGGGAACTCCAGCCCGTCGCCGGTCGCGTCCAAGGAAACCGCCTCCCGTGGAATCGTGAGCATCTTGCGGATGTCTCGCTCAGGCATTTCCATCTTCTCCGCCAGGGTGGCCGGTTCCGGTTCTTGCCCGGTTTGCTCTATGAATTGGCGTGTGAAACGATCCAGTTTGTTGATTTTTTCAACCCTGTGGACGGGAACCCGGATCATCCGGGCTTGGTCGGCGATGGCGCGGGTGATGGCTTGGCGAATCCACCAAGTGGCATAGGTGGAGAATTTAAGGCCGCGCCGGTAATCGAATTTTTCCACGGCCTTTATCAGGCCGATATTGCCTTCCTGTATGAGGTCAAGATAGGTGAGGTCGCTATGCTGGTATTTCTTGGCAATGGAAATCACCAACCGGAGATTGGCCTCGGCCATGCGGCGCTTTGCCCGGTTCGCTTGGTCAAGCGCGGATTCAATCGTTTTATGGTTTGCCTGTTCCTGCCCCGAAGCACCCAGCATTGCGCACAGGCGCTTTAGAAAACTCCATTTCAGGCGCAGTTGGCGCAGGCTTTTTAGTGTGGCCGAAGGGTTTTCTGGCGATAGTTTTTTCAACGCGCCTCTCAGCTCGGAAAAGTCAGGCGGGCTGGCTGCCGCTCCATCCTCCTCCGTTTCTTCCGTGCTGTAGCCGTCGTCTGGCTGTCCGCCATCTTCGCCGTTTTCCAATCCTTCAACAGTGGCCGGGACCGGCACGTCTTTTTCTAGCATGAATTCTGGCCGCTCCTCCCTGTCTTCTATAGCTTTGCCCACACGCAGAATTTCGGCGATGGCAAGGGCAGAGTCTGCGACTGCGGCAAGCGCCGCTTCCCGGCCCGCCTCCATTGCCTGGCCCAATTCAATCTCCTCCATGGGCGAGAGCAGTTTTCCGAAGCCCGAGCGTTTCATGTCTCTGATATAGCGGTAAAAGCCGTTGTCATAGGCAGATAGCATGTCCAGGAAATCCAGGGCTTCGTGTATCGCGCTTTCGATTTCCTCATCGGTCTCGTCCTCAGAAACCTCATTCCACCAATCCGCAGGTTCTTCGTCGGTGAGGATGCCTAACTGCCCCAAGACAAATGCCAGATTTGTCTTGGATTCTTCATCATGGGCTTCATCGCGGCCAAGCGTGGCCTCTTCCAAGCGCCAAAGCGGGACATGGCCGTGACACATCCCATGCAAGAGGATGCCATGGATTTCGGCTTGGCTGTTTTCGCCCTCATGCCTTTTGCGTTGGTGTTTCCGTTGAACCTCGGGAAGCTCGATTGCAATATCCGACCAGTCTTCGTCGGTGTCGATTGGCGTGTGGGCAGAAATGCCTTTTTGGAGAACAGCCGTGGCAGTTAGGCAAGATTCGTCAAGCGGTGGAGGCGGCGTATCCCGATATTCTTCCCAGTCAAAAACATGAAATCCATCATCCTCCATGGGGATGTCATCAATCTTTAATAGCGGTTCGTCTTCTAAGCGGGTTGGGTTTTCGCGGCCAGGGGAGGTGTATTTCTCCAGCAGTGTGATAATTTCAGCGCAGGCAGTGTCCTTGGCAATGTCTAGGGCATGTTTGCCTTGCGGGTCTCTCGCCCATGGATTTGCGCCGAATTCAAGAAGCAGTTGGCAAATTGCGCCATGCCTCTGTGCCGCAGCCAACATCAAAGCTGTGCGCCCGTTTTTATCAGTCGCATTGATATTGCCTCCCCGACTGGCATAAAAATGGACAACTTCATAGACATTATTAAGTACCGCCATCCTGAGTATATTGTTCAATGGCTGTCTCCAAGAACAGGGCTGGAGTGGATGCGTCCAAAATCGCCGTAATAGAATAACACG
>CAZOTR010000046.1:12097-21142 GCA_964582755.1 uncultured Methylococcaceae bacterium
TCCAAGAACAGGGCTGGAGTGGATGCGTCCAAAATCGCCGTAATAGAATAACACGAGTATGGGCCGCACAGGATCGGCGGGGATGCCATTGCCGTTTTTCGACAAAGAGCTTCATCCGCATCACTGCCATGGGCAAAGCTTGGCTGGGTGAGTTACATTCCATTGGTGCGCACGGCCCAAGCAAGGCGTTTCTGCGCAAGTCCTATCACAAAGGCATGGCCGGGCAGTGCGTTGCGGCATCGATAGCCCTAGGCTCGCTAGGTAAAGTCCGCACATCAAACGGAGTGTGGCCGGAAAAATCGGCCCCTGCCTCCGGGCAATTCGTGTAAAATTCCGCCCTCTTATCATTGATTGCGGAATTCCTAAAGTGGAGACATTTCACGGCACGACGATTGTTTCCGTGCGCCGGGGCGACCAGGTGGTCATCGGCGGCGACGGGCAGGTGACGATGGGCAACACCGTCATGAAGGGCAACGCCCGCAAGGTGCGCAGGCTGTACCACGGGCGCGTCCTGGCCGGTTTCGCCGGGGCGACGGCGGACGCCTTCACCCTGTTCGAGCGTTTCGAGGGGCAGTTGGAAAAGCAGCGCGGCAACCTCACCAGGGCGGCGGTGGAGTTGGTCAAGGACTGGCGCACCGACCGCGCCTTGCGCAGGCTGGAAGCCTTGCTGGCGGTGGCCGACGCGAAAGCCTCGCTGATTATTTCCGGCACCGGCGACGTGATCGAGCCGGAGAACGGCCTGATCGCCATCGGCTCCGGCGGGCCGTTCGCGCAGTCGGCGGCGCGGGCCTTGTGGGAAAACACCGACCTTGCCGCCCGCGACATCGTCGAGAAATCCCTGCACATCGCCGCCGACATCTGCATCTACACCAACCACAACCTCACCATCGAAGACCTGGACACGCAAGAGGAACAGGCCCAGCCATGACCCAGATGACCCCCCGGGAAATCGTCCACGAGTTGGACAAACACATCGTCGGCCAGACCAACGCCAAGCGCGCCGTCGCCATCGCCCTGCGCAACCGCTGGCGGCGCTCGCGGGTGGACGACGCCCTGCGCGACGAGATCACCCCGAAAAACATCCTGATGATCGGCCCCACCGGCGTCGGCAAGACCGAGATTGCCCGCCGCCTCGCCCGTCTGGCGCAGGCGCCGTTCATCAAGGTCGAGGCCACCAAATTCACTGAGGTCGGCTATGTCGGGCGCGACGTGGAGTCGATCATCCGCGATTTGGTCGAGACGGCGGTCAAGCTGGCGCGGCAGGCGGAGATGGCGAAAGTGCAGTCCCGCGCCGAGCAGGCGGCGGAAGAGGCCATCTTGGACGTGCTGCTGCCTTCCGCCGACAAATGGTCGGGCGGCACCGAGGCCGGCGAGGATTCCCCGACGCGGCAGAAATTCCGCCAGAAGCTGCGCAACGGTGATTTGGATGACAAGGAAATCGAGATTGAACTCCAGGCCAATCCCATAGGCGTGGAAATCATGGCCCCGCCGGGGATGGAAGAAATGAGCAGCCAGTTGCAAGGGCTGTTCCAAAACATGGGTTCGGGCCGCAAGAAAACCCGCAAGCTGCGGGTCAAGGACGCGCTGAAAACCTTGCGCGAAGAGGAAGCCTCGAAGATGGTCAACGAGGAAGACATCCGGTTGCGCGCGGTCGAGTCGGTGGAGCAAAACGGCATCGTCTTCATCGACGAGATCGACAAGATCTGCAAGCGCTCCGACTACGGCGGGCCGGACGTGTCCCGCGAAGGTGTGCAGCGCGACCTGTTGCCCTTGGTGGAAGGCTGCACGGTCAGCACCAAATACGGCATGATGAAGACCGACCACATCTTGTTCATCGCCTCCGGCGCATTCCATTTGTCCAAGCCCTCCGACCTGATCCCGGAAATGCAAGGCCGCTTCCCGATCCGCGTGGAGCTGGACGCCCTCACCGCCGCCGATTTCGTGCGCATCCTCACCGAACCCAGCGCCTCGCTCACCGAGCAATATGTCGCGCTGCTGGCCACCGAGGGCGTCAAGCTGGAGTTCCGCGAAGACGGCATTGCCCGTCTCGCCGAGATTAGCTTCGACGTCAACGAGAAGACCGAAAACATCGGCGCGCGTCGGCTGCACACCGTGCTGGAGCGCCTGCTGGAAAACATTTCCTTCACCGCCGCCGATTTCGACGGGCAGACCGTGGTGATCGACGCCGATTACGTCAACCGGCAATTGGGCGAGCTGGCCGAGGACGAAGATTTGAGCCGGTATATCCTCTAAGCCTCAGGGATAACATCGCTGGGAGCGATGTTATCCCTTCCGTGGGGCCAATCGAATCTGCCACATTGTCCGCAATCGTTTGAAAAGCTTATGTCCGCACCCACCCCCACCGACATCAAACTGCACCAGAAATCCGCGATCCTCGAAATTAGCTTCGATGATGGCTCGCATTTTGAGTTGTCCTGCGAATACCTCAGAGTCTATTCGCCCTCCGCCGAAGTCAGAGGCCACGGACCCGGCCAGGAAGTGCTGCAACTGGGCAAGGAAAACGTCACCATCACCGGCATCCGCTCCGTCGGCAACTACGGCATCTGCCCTACGTTCAGCGACGGCCACGACACCGGCATCTATACCTGGGAAAACCTGTACGAGCTTGGCATCCACCAAAAGGAACTGTGGGGCGAGTATTTGCGCAGGCTCAGGGAGGCGGGGATTGAGAGGCGCTTGCAATAAAGCTTCTGTTGCGCAGAAGTTTTCCAATTCCTCTTGTTCGCCCGATGTGGGAAGTTGCGTAAAAAAACAAGTGTGAGGTGTTTATCATGGGAATGAATAAAGCTGCCGCCTACAATGTCGATTTCCACGCTTGGGCCACCGAAAGCGCGGCCTTGATCCGCCAAGGCCGTTTGGCCGAATTGGATTTTAACCATATCGCGGAGGAGTTGGAAAGCATGGGGGCCAGCGAACGGCGGGAATTGCAAAATCGTCTGCAAATCTTGGTGATGCATCTGTTGAAGCACCAGTTCCAGCCGGAGCGGCGCGGCAAGAGTTGGCAACTGACGATTATCCACCAACGCACCGCCATTGAACGACTGCTGAAGCAATCGCCGAGTTTGCGCCGCCTGTTGGAGAACCAAGAGGAGTTATTGGATATTTATATCAAAGCCGTCCGGGAAGCGGTGCTTGAGACCGATTTGGAGCGGCATGTTTTTCCGCTGGATTGTCCGTATGGCGTTGATGAATTGCTGGATGACGGGTTTTGGCCGGATTAACTATGGTAACTTAGAATAAGAAGACGAAAATGGCACTATTTAATATTCCTGATCTAAAAGCGAGAGCACAGCGGGAAACCCCGTTATATAAATCAGCCACTGCTGTTCTGCGAGAAAGCATGGCGTTAGATTCAGCTAATTTTGCCGAGCAAAAGCAATTTGATATTTTTTTGTCGCATAGTTTTGCGGATGCCGAGTTAATTCTTGGGGTTAAGCTTTCACTGGAAGATTTTGGGTATAGCGTATATGTGGACTGGCTCCAAGACCAACAACTTAGCCGCGACAGCGTTACCAAGGAAACAGCAGATGTTCTACGCACAAGAATGGATAACTGCAATAGCTTGTTTTACGCTACTACGAACAATAGTGATAAATCAAAATGGATGCCGTGGGGGCTTGGATATTTTGACGGCAAAAAAAATAAAGCTGCTATTTTCCCCGTATCTCACTTAAAAGGAACTTCGGATTTTTACAAAGGTCAAGAATATCTTGGTTTATACCCATACATTGCTGATGGGGATGGGCCGAATGGTAAAAAGCATTTGTGGGTACATGAAAACGAGAAAACCTATGTTGCTTTTGAGCAATGGCTTTGCGGCAAAAAACCATACTTCAGAGGATAAAAATGAACAGCGGCAGACTCAAGCACTTGGAAATGCTCCAACAAGTCATCACTAGAATGGCAAACAATTCTTTTCTTATTAAAGGATGGAGCTTGACTTTGTTGGCTGCGTTGTTGACGCTTGCGCTTAGGGACAAAATCTATCAAGTGTTATGGATAAGTATTATTCCTGTCACGATGTTTTGGATTTTGGATGGATATTTTCTAAGACAGGAGCGGCTGTTTAGAAAGTTGTATGACAAATATCGTGCGCAAGACCAAGAAAGCCCATCCGATTTTTCAATGAACACGTCTGAATTTAGCTCTGTTGTATCTTCCTGGGTCGGCACAATATTCTCTATGACGTTGAATATTTTTCATGGAACAATTTTTTTCATTGTCATAGCCCTTGGTGCTTATTTCCACTGCCATCCTTTGTGACAGAAACTGCTGTGTTGAATAATCACATGCACATTGCCTCGCAATTGCCGAAAGCCGACTGTGTTCACATAATCGTGCAGACTGATGAGTTTGCCGATGCGGAATGGCAATTGGGCGCTTATGGGCAATTTCTCCGCGATGATTCTGAGGAGGATGCCATTTACGAGCCGCTTCGCCAACCTATTCGACAAAATACAATTACCTAAATGAGAAATTAAAATGACAGAAGACAAAACCCATTTCGGCTTCAAAGACGTGCCTGCCGGCGAAAAGGCCAAACTGGTCAAGGGCGTGTTCGACTCGGTGGCGGGCAAGTACGACATCATGAACGATTTGATGTCGCTAGGCATCCACCGCATCTGGAAGCGCATCGCCATCCAACTCAGCCATGTGCGCACCGGCGAGCAAGTATTGGACTTGGCCGGCGGGACGGGCGACATGTCCCTGTTGTTCCAAAAGCGCGTGGGGCCGACAGGGCGGGTGGTGTTGTCCGACATCAACGCCGAAATGCTCAAGCGCGGGCGCGACCGGCTGATAGACGAAGGCGTGGCGGGGAATGTCACCTACGCCCAGATCGACGCGGAGAAACTGCCTTTCCCCGACAACTCCTTCGACTGCGTGTGCATCGCCTTCGGCCTGCGCAATGTCACCCACAAGGAAGAGGCGCTGAAGTCCATTTACCGGGTGTTGAAGCCGGGAGGGCGAGCGATAATCCTGGAATTCTCCGAAGTGCAGGGGGATTTGTTGAAGAAAGGTTATGACTTCTATTCCTTCAAAATACTGCCCGCGCTGGGCAAGCTCATCGCCAATGACGCGGAGAGTTACCAGTATCTTGCCGAATCCATCCGCATGCACCCGAATCAGGAAAAGCTCAAAGCGATGATGGTGGAAGCCGGTTTCGAGCGTTGCGAGTATTTCAACATGACCCATGGCGTCGTCGCCGTCCACCGGGGATATAAGTTTTAAGCCCATGGCCGCTTCCAGCCTGTTTCCCGAATTGTTCGCCGGGTTGATGCGGGATGCCATTACGCGGTTTCTTAGGCTCGACCCAAACAGCCCGCAATATCTTGCCCCCTTGGTTGGCAAAGTCATCTGCCTGCGGCTGACGCCGATGGATTGGCGGATCTACCTGCGCCCCGAAACCGGCGCGGTGGACATCCTGCCGAGTTTCGACGCCGAACCTGATGTGACGCTGGCCGGCTCGCCCTTGGCCTTCGCCCGCATGGGCCTCAGCGACTCGCCCCGCCGCGCCCTGTTCGCGGGCGAGGTGCTGGTCCGGGGCGACATGACGGCGGCGCAACGTTTCCAAAGCCTGTTTGAACGGCTGGACATCGATTGGGAAAGCCTGCTGGCCCGCTTCACCGGAAGGAGTATCGCCGCCCGCCTTGCCGAGGATTTGCGCAGCGCCCATGCTTGGGGTAAGGATACCTTGGACGCTTGGGAAATGAATGTCGCCGAATACTGCCAAGAGGAAAGCCGGGAATTGCCCGCCGAGGCTGAAGCCGAGTTGTTTTACGCGGACGTGGACACGCTGCGGGCGGATTTTGACCGGTTGGAGGCTAGGATTTTGAGGCTGGAGAGTCGATTTGCTGATGATTCAACTAGCAGTTAAAAACGGGAAATCACCATCGATCCAGCCAGCCTAAACATTCCCAATGCGCGGGTAAAATAATCGATGTTTTATTGTGCGATATCCGCGCCCAAACTCAAATCCCTTAAGGAACTTCTTAAAGTGATCCGCCCCCAAGTTCTAATCCGCCTGCTGCATATCCAGCGGGTGTTGCTTCGCCACGGCTTGGACGATTTGATCCTCGCCACCCATTTGTTCCGCCCGGTGCGCTATCTCGCCGCCTTTGCACCCGGCTATTGGCGGCGGGCCAGCCACGGGCCGCGCGCAGTGCGCATCCGCGAGGCGCTGGAAGAACTGGGGCCGATCTTCGTCAAGTTCGGCCAGACTTTATCGACGCGGCGGGATCTGCTGCCCGAGGACATCGCCGAGGAATTGGTCAAGCTGCAAGACCGGGTGCCGCCGTTTCCGGGCGCGCAGGCGCGGGCCATCATCGAAAAGACGCTGGGCAAGCCGGCGCTGGAGATCTTCGCCGAGTTTGACGAAACCCCGCTGGCCTCCGCTTCGGTCGCGCAGGTCCACACCGCCCGTTTGCACAGCGGCGAGGAAGTGGTGGTGAAAGTGTTGCGGCCCGGCGTCGAGCAGCGCATCCGCTCCGACATCGGCTTGATGCACGAACTGGCCCGGCTGGCCCGGCGTTTCGTGCCGGATGCCCGCCGCCTGCGTCCGGTGGAGGTGGTGCGCGAGTTTGAGAAGACTATCTTGGACGAGCTGGACATGGTGCGCGAGGCGGCGAACGCCTCGGAAATCCGCCGCCATTTCGAGAATTCGGAGATGCTGTATATTCCCAAGGTGTATTGGGACTACACCCGCCGCGAAATCATGGTGATGGAAAAGGTGGGCGGCATTCCGGTCGGCGATGTGGCGCGGTTAAAACGCGAGGGCGTGGATATGAAACTGTTGGGGGAGCGCGGCGTGGAGATTTTCTTCACCCAGGTTTTCCGCGATAATTTCTTCCATGCCGACATGCACCCCGGCAATATCTTTGTCGGCCCGAACGCGCAATATATCGCGGTGGATTTCGGCATCGTCGGCAGTATCACCAAGGCCGACCAGCATTATGTGGCGGAGAATCTGCTGGCGTTTTTTAGGCGCGATTACCGCCGCGTCGCCGAGATGCATGTCGAATCCGGCTGGGTGCCTAGGGAAACCCGCGTGGAGGAGTTTGAGTCGGCGATCCGCACGGTCTGCGAGCCGATTTTCGAGAAGCCGTTAAGCGAGATCTCCTACGGCCATTTGCTGCTGCGCCTGTTTCAAGTGGCCCGCCGTTTCGACATGGAAGTGCAGCCGCAATTGGTGTTGTTGCAGAAGACTTTGCTCAACATCGAAGGGCTGGGCCGCGACCTCTACCCCGAACTTGACCTTTGGAAAACCGCCAAGCCGTTTTTGGAGAACTGGTTCCGCCGCCAAGTCGGCCCGCAGGCGGTTTACCACAAGCTGCGCGGCCATTTGCCGGAATGGGCGGCGCAGTGGCCGGAGATGCCGGGCTTGGTCCATGACGCCCTGCATCAGTTGGCGACCGGCAAGCTGGACATGCGCATGGACAGCCGCGAGTTCGACAAGCTGCGCCACGAGCTGCGCCGCAACCGCCAGCGCACCGTCGCCGCGCTGGCCGGCACGGGGCTAATCCTCTCGGCCTCGCTGCTGCTGGTCGCGGGGCCGGCGGAAGTGCCGCATGTGTCGGTGTTTAGCGGGTTTCTGGGCGGGCTGGGGGTGGTCTTGCTGTTGGGGGCTTGGCGGTAGCCCGTCGAAAGCGGCAGGGGACAACATTGCTGGCGGCGCAAGTCTTGGTTAAAAGCCCTAAGCAGGCCATTATGCGCACTGCCATGAAGCGGTCCACCGACGATTGGAACTCGATGGGCAGGTAGACATACAGCCAACCCTCCCCGCAGCGTAACCCGCTGGTTTTCCCCCTAATTCCCCTAGGCGGCAAATCCCGCCGTTTTTGCGTCGGCACAGCACTTGGGCTGGGAGAAACTGCGCCGGGCCGAACCCGCGCCGTCCAGCAGGGCGTGGCCGACCAAGCCGCTGCCCGGAATGAACTGGCCTAGCAAGATCACGCTGTACACCACGCCGTAGGACAGGCAATACACCGTGCCGTAAACCACGCGGCCCACCGGGTTTAGGGACGCGACGGACAGCGCGGCTTCCGGCCCGTCTTGGACGCTTTCGTAGGGTTGCAGTTTCATCGCCAACGGCGGCGGGCTGGCCTGCGCGGCGGACTCCCCGGCCACCGGGGAAGCGTCGGCGGTGGAAGGTTTGCGGGATATGGAAACAGTCTTTTTGCGTGCCATTGGATCAAATCTCCAGCAATTCGCGGATGAGCGAACGGATTTCCTTCGCCGCCAGACCTTTCGGCTCGACTTCCAACACCGACAGCCCGGTCGCGGCGCTTTCGGCGAACACCACCCGCTGGCTGATGGTGGTGGCCGCCAGCGGAAACGGGTAGCCTTTGAGCGCGTCGGCCACGTCGCGGCCTATGGCGGTGTTGCCGATCTTGCGGTTGATCGCAAAGACGCTTTTCAGGTTTTCCTTGAACAGGGCAACCTCGCCGATCAGCTTGATGATCTCCTCCGCCGCCCACACGTCGTAAGGCGAGGGCTGCACCGGAATCACCACGAGGTCGGCGGCCATGATCGCCGACTTGGCCAGGTCGTTGGCCCTGGGCGGGCCGTCGATGACGACATGCTCGTAGCCGACGGCAAGGCCCGGAACGTCTTTGTGCAAAGTCGGCTTGGCCATCCCCACCACCGGAAACAGGGTTTCACCCTGCCGCGCCGCCTGCCAGTCCAAAGCGCTGCCCTGCGGGTCGGCGTCGATCAACAACGTGCGCTTGCCGTCCAGCGCCAGCGCCGAACCTAAATTGACCGACAACGTGGTTTTGCCTACGCCGCCTTTTTGATTGAGTATGGCGATAATCATGGGAGGGGGAATCCTGCGGTTCAGCCACCGGCCGTGGCTAGGCCAGTTTGCGGGGGAGGCCGGGAGGGCCGGCTTGCCGTCGATCATATCATCAAAATCCCCGGCCATGGATCTGGCCGATAGCGGCCTTGCCTATGGGGTTGCCGTAGGGGCGGGCCGCGCCCAGGGGGCGCTCCTACGGGCGCATCATTCCAAGCCCGGCGCCAGCCGCC
>CAZOTR010000046.1:21242-25328 GCA_964582755.1 uncultured Methylococcaceae bacterium
CGCGCCCAGGGGGCGCTCCTACGGGCGCATCATTCCAAGCCCGGCGCCAGCCGCCGGCCCTTCTGGCTCTGCGCCCAATCCACGAACCGCCAAAGATCGCCGTGGAAATCTTCGCCGGTGATTGTGCCCAAGCCCCGAAGCAGCGCCTTGCGGGACTCGCCAGCCATGTCAGGATAGCGCAGCAATTCCACGGCATAGGCGATGCTGCCCGCAACATCAAGCGTCCGGGCGTCGGATTCCAACTTGCCTGCCCAGGCGTCGGCCAGCGTCCCGACCTCCACCGTCTCCACCAGCATGGCAACCGTAGGCCGCACATCGCGTTTATCCAAGGTGTCGGCGAAGCCGGCCAATGCCTTGCCCAGTTCAAGCAGGCATTGGGCGTCGGTTGCGGTTTTCATCTGTTGCCAGAGCGCGGCGGCGAGTGGCCGCGCCTGGGCCTGGTCCAGCTTGCCGCCCAGTTTAACCAGCGCCTTGCCCAGCGTTGACACCTCTCCGAGGTTCGTTGCGGCCTTCATGCGCTCCACCAACGCGGCGGCGGCAGGTTCCATGTCGAAGCGATCCAGCTTGGCGCCCAAACCGGCCAACGCCCCGGCCAGTTTCGCCAAACTTTGGACATCCGTTTCGGTCTTCATGCGTTCCACCAGCCGGGCGGCGGCGGATTCGGCGTCGCCGCCCTGCAATTGGCCGCTGGCATCGGCCAAGGCCATGCCCAGCGCAGACAGGCTTGCCGAATTGGTCGCGGCAAGCATCTGCCCCCGCAGATCGGCGGCCAGCCGCTGGGCGTCGCCGTCGTCCAGCTTGCCGAAAACATCGGCGAATGTGCCGCGCAATTCCGCAAGCTCGGCGGGATCTGTCGCGGTTTTCATGCGCTCCAGCAATGCGGCGACGAGCGGCTGCGCCTCATCGCCCCGCACGTTGCCGCCCAAGCCAGCCAATGCCCTGCCCAGATCGGCCAAATCGCCAGGACTGGAGTTTGGCATTGCGGTTTGCATGCCCTGCGTGAGCGCGGCCAACGCGGATTCCACCGCGCCGCTGTCCAACGTGCCGCCGAGGCTGGCCAGCACTTGGCCCCATGTCGCCAACTTGCCGGGCAGCGTTGCGGTTGACAGGCGCTGCGCCACGGCGGAAGCCAAGGGCTGCGCGTCATTGCCGTCCAAGCGGCCGGCCAGTCCCGCCAGCGCCTTGCCCAATTCCGCAAAGCGCTGTTCGTCGCTTTCGCCGTCCATGCGCTCCAACAGCATGGACGCCAGCGGTTTGGCATCGCCGCTGTCCAATTTGCCGGCTAGGCGGGTTAGCGCCTGCCCCAAACCGTCCAGCCTGCCCGCCTCAGCCGCCGCCATGTGCCGCGCCAGCACGGCAGCGGCAGGTTCCGCCTCGCTGCGATCCAGTTTGTCGCCCAGGCCGGCCAGCGCCTTGCCCAGTTTTTCCAAGCCGCCCGCATCCGTCTGGGTCATCATGCGCCGCACCAATTCGTCCGCGGCAGGTTCCACATCATTTTTCTCCAACTGGCCGCCCAACCCGGCCACGGCCTCGCCCAAAGCCGCCAGATCTTCAACATGGGTTTCCGTCTCCATGCGTTCCAGCAGCACGCCGACGAGCGGTTGCGCATCGGCGCCATTCAACTTGCCGCCCAGTCTGGTCAATATCCTTTGCAGGGCCGGCAATTCCGCCGGTCTCTGTTCAGACTTCATCCGCCCGGCCACGGCGGCGGCGGCGGATTTGAGTTCGCCGCTGTCCAGCCTGTCGTTCAAGCGGACCAGCGCCTCGGTTAGCACCGACAGGGGGAGGGACTCGGTTTCAGCCGCTATGCGCTCCAGCAGCGCGGCGGCGAGTGGCTTCACATCGCCGACGCCCAGCTTGTCAACCAAGCCGGCCAGGGCCGCGCCCAGATCGCTTAAATTGCCGCCGTCCTTTTCGGTCTGCATATGCTTTACCAGCGCGGCGGCGATTTCCCTCGCTTCCGGGGAACCCGTTGGCAAATGCAGCCCCGCGCCCAATTGCCCGCAAATCACCGTCAACCCAGAGTCTTGCGGGGAATCGAGGCAGGGCATGACAAACGTGTGCGCGATCCTCACGCTCAAGCTGCCTTTGGGGTCGAAGCCCAACACGGCATTGGCCAAGACAGCGGTTTTTGAGGCCGGAAAAAGGCCGGCGTTTTCACGCATCTTCTCCTTGATCCCTGGGGCTGAAAGCGCCAGGCGCACCGCATAAAGGCGGGCATATTCCACCAAGCCCGCCAAGCTGCGCCAAGCCTCCACTTCATCCCTGGCCGCCACGGGTCCGGGATGCAGGCGATTCAGCAAAGCCGCCACCGCTTGCTCCTGCCGCATCACATCCACCTGCCACCGCGCCACCAAAGCCATAGCCAACACCAGCGCCAGCGGCCCCCAGCGCAGCAAGCTCCATCCTGCCAAAGTCCGATGCGCCGCCCCATAGACCAACTGCCCGCGCCGCCATGCCAGCGCCAAACCGGCTTGCTCCCGCACCGTCAGCAACGCCTGCCAGCGTTGCCGCCATGTCAGCGCCTGCTCGAAAGCCGCAGATTTGACGCGCAACAACTCCGCCCAGCGGTTGGCCCGCCGCCAAGCCTCCCGCACCCCCCGCGCCAGATAATCGTGGCGGAGCCGCACATAAAGGCCGTCTTGCCCCCACTGGCTGCGCAGCAAGCGGGATTGTTCCAGGAAATCCACCAAGGCCATCGGATCTTCGCCTGCCGCTTCGCCAACCGACAAGGCGGCGGCGAAGTCGGCAAAACTGGCCCGTCGCGTCCCGCCGCCGTCCTCGCCGGCCAGCAGCGCCAACGCCCGCAACACCGTCGCTGGCTCGTAGCCCAGGGCGCTTTTCGCCTCAAGCAAAGGCTTTTCCACAAACAGCCGTTCCAGGCCGCGCACGCCACCGTGCCTGGAATACTCGGCCAGGGTCAGATGGCGCAAGCCGCGCAGCGCATCCAAGGCCAACGCCAGACGCACCGGCAGGATTCGGCCGTCCTCGGCCAAATCCTCCAGCAAACGGGCCTTGAGTCGCAGCCAACCGGCGTCGGGGTCGCCCAGCACCGCGCCGTTGCCGTCGGGCCGGGTGAGTTCGTCCAACAGCGGACTGATGCGCGAGGTTTCGAGCCGCGCCAGCGGAAAAAAGCCGGGCGCTTTGAATTGCAAGGCACTGAGCATGGCCGCGTCTTCGCGGCAGACCAGCAGCACATGGACGCGCCCGCGCCTGAGCAAATCGGCCAACGCCGCCCAATCCGGGTTGGCCGACTCGATGTTGGCCGTTGTCGCCAGCGCCCCGTTGGCGTCGAGGAAATGTTCGCGCTGGGCGGCCAAATAATCGTCGATCTGGTCCAACACCAGCAACAAGCGCTTGGGTGCCTGCTCGGGCAACCCGGCCAGCCGGGCGAAAATCCCGTCGGCGGCAGCCGGTTCCTCGCCGTCGCCAAGCAGCCGCCGCCACTCCTTCGGCCAGCGGGCCAAAGCCTGCGCCAGTTCCATTCGCAAGCCGCCGTCCCAGTCCAGGCCGGAGGCGTCAATCAACACGGGCAGGAGCTGTGAATGTTGTTCCGGGTTTGGGTTTAGCCCCGGCAACAGGCCAGCCTTGGCCAAGGCGGACTTGCCCACGCCGGACTCGCCGATGAGGATGGCGAGGGCGTTTTTCGCGCAAACCCCGGCCAGCGCCCCCGCCTCGGCCTCCCGGCCCAGCAAATGGCGCGGGTTGTCGTCGTGGACGATGAAGCACCCAGGCCGCAACAGCACGGAGCGGCGGGCCAAGGCCGGCAGCAAGACCGCCACGCCGGGCAAGGCAAGCACACCCGAGATTGCCCAATTGAGCAGCGTCGGCTCGATCTGCCATTGCGCCAAGGCGGTGTGGAATTTCTGCGGCAGGCCGCCGGCATGTTCCAGCCAAGCAGACCCGCCCAAACCTAGTCCTAGCAACAACAGCCCCAGCCAAATTCGGGGATTTTTCAACCAGCGGTGAAAGGTGGACGGCACCGGAAACTCCTCCTGGACACTATCGAAATTCGGCGCCAACGCATCAGGCGTCGCCGCGTTCTTTCCGCCAGATTAACCGATCAAAACGGCAGAATCCATGCCG
>CAZOTR010000047.1:0-11815 GCA_964582755.1 uncultured Methylococcaceae bacterium
GCGGCCTGCGCCTCGAAACGGGCGAGGAAATCGCAGGGCGGCGGATAGTCGTAGCCGGTCCGGTTCCAGTCGCCGACGACTTGCCGCGCCTCGGCCTCGGCCAGCAAACCCAACTCGCCCAGTTTGCGCTCGGGGTGGTCAATCAGTTCCCGCAACAGGCTCTTGAAATGCCTAAGGATTTGTTCGACCGCAGCCGCCTCGTAGCGGTGGGGCGGGTAGCTGATCTGCAAATGCATGGCCGAACCGGGAATCACCATCACGGTGATCGGATAATTGGTGTGGGTGCGCAGCGACAAGTCCACATAATGGAACGCGCCGCCTTTTTCCTTAAGGCTGGGGTCTATCGGCGCGTTCTCGAACACCAGATAGGTGTGGAACAGATCCTGGCCACGCGGCAATTCGCTGACGCCTTGGATTTCAAGCAACGCGGGGTGTTCGTATTGCCGCACGGCCACGTTCTGCCGCAGCAGCGCGGCGACGAAATCCACCGCCCGCTGCCCTGGGTCCAGCTTGACCCGCAACGGCAAGGTGTTGATGAACAAGCCCAGCATGGTTTCCACCCCCGGCAGCCCGGCCGGCCGGCCCGCCACCGTCACGCCGAACAGAACTTCCTCGCGCCGGCTGTAGACGCCCAGCAGCAAGGCCCAGGCGGCTTGCACAAAGGTGTTGGCGGTGAGTTGGTGGCGCTGCGCCAAGGCGTGCAAAGCGGCGGTGTCCTCCTCGGACAGATACTCGACCGCGTCGCACACAGAATCGCCGGCCTCGATGACGGGCTTTTCCATGCCGATGGCGGTGGGCTCGGCAAAGCCTTGCAGATAATCGCGCCAAAATTCCAGCGCGGCGGCGCGGTCTTGCGCCAACAGCCAAGCCATGTAATCCCCGAAGCGCGGGGCGGGTTCGACATCCAAGGGCTGGCCTTGCAACAGCTTTTCGTAATTGCCCTTGAATTCCAGCATGATCGGCGAATTGCACCAGGCATCGAGGATGATGTGGTGGTGGGTGTAAACCATCCGGTAGCGGCCCGCGCCCAAGTCGATCAGATGTATCCTCAGCAAGGGCGCGGCGGTGAGGTCTATGCCCTCGTCCAATTCCTTTTGCAGCAGCGCGTCCACCCTAAGCTGTTGCTCCTCCGCGCCCAGCCCGGACAAGTCCAGGTGGTTGAACGGCAGCCGCGCCTTTTGGTGGACGACTTGGTGCGGCGAGGAGCAGCCCTCCCAGACAAACGCGGTGCGCAAAGCCGGATGCCGGTCCACGACCGCCTGCCACGCCCGGCCAAACAGCACCGGGTCGATGTCGCCGTGCAGTTCAAAATTGTCCTGCATGACGTAAATGCCGGACCCCGGCGCCATCAGGGTATGGAACAACATGCCCTCCTGCATCGGCGTCAGCGGGTAGACATCCTCCAAATCCTCGGCAGCGTCCAGCAAGGACGCCAATTCCTCCGCGTCCAGGCGGCACAGGGAAAACGGCGTCGGCTGGCCGCCGTCCGCCGTCGCGGCAACGGCTTCCTCCGCTTGGCCTGGGTCGCTGGCCGCCAGCGCGGCGGCCAGCCCGGCTATCGTCGGATGCTCGAACACCTGCGCGGGGTTGACATCCAGGCCGGCGTTGATCGCCCGGCTGGCGACCTGGATGCTGAGGATCGAATCCCCGCCCAATTCAAAGAAATTGTCGTGCGCACCCACCGTTTCCAGGCGCAGCACCTCCTTCCAAATGGCGGCAAGCTGCTCCTCGACCGGGTTCGCGGGGGCGGCGTAGGGCTGGGCGCTCTGCGCGGCGAGATCCGGGGCCGGCAGCGCCTTGCGGTCGAGCTTGCCGTTCGGGGTCAAAGGCAGCGATTCCAGCACCGCGTAGGCGGACGGCAACATAGGCTCCGGCAGGCGCTCGCGCAGATGCTGGCGCAGCCCGTCCACCGACAGCGGGGCCGGATACTGCCGCGCCGGTTCGGGCAGCGGCGGGCTGGCCGCGTCCGGCTGGCGGGCGTAGACATTGTGGATCGCCGTCCCGCGCAGCAAATCTTCCTGTTCCACCGCCACGCGGTAGCCTTTGGCTTCCAGCAGCGTTCGGATCTGCCCCAGCCGCCCGCCCGTGTCCTCGACTTCCAAGACGAGCTGGCGGATCTTGCCCCAGTCGGCGTCCTCGATGCCTTGCAGGACTTCCCATTCGCTGCGCTCCACGTCGATTTTCAGCAGGTCGATGCGCGCCACGCCGTATTCGCGGATGAGCGAGGACAGGCGGCGCACCGGGCAGACCAGTTCCTCCCCTTGCAGGCGTCCGTCCAGCAGCGCGTCCAGCCCCGCCGACTCCGCCGACAGATCCCGCCCTTCGCGGTTTTCGATGTACGAGCGCACCACCCCGCGCTCCGCCTGGCGGTCGGCGTAGCGCCCGGACATCAACGAAGACTGGGGATAGAAGGTGAAAGACACCTCGGCGTCCACGTCGGACAGCCCGACCGGCAAGGCAGTGGTGCGCGCGCCGTAGAGGGCGGCGTTGGCGGCCAGCCGCTCGAACACCGCCGGCACTGGCTCGAAGGCGTAGACGCAGGCGTTCGGGCAGTGGTGGTTGACAAACAAGGTGAACAGGCCGATGTTCGCCCCCACATCGAACACGCAATCCCCGTCGGCCAGCGCCAGGCCGTGGCGCAAATAGCCGCGCTCCTCGAAAATCTGCCGGTACAAATAGTCCGTCTCGCCCGCCTCGTACTGGGCGATAGCCATGCCATTGGGCAGCAGGTGGCGGGCGTGGCCTTGCACGGTAGGCGCGTAACCCGGCTTGGGTGTGGCATAGGCCACCAGCCGCTTGTCGCCGGGCGCGTCCTCGCGCACGGCGACGACGGCTTCGGCGACGCCGGGATGCTCCAGCAGCCGCGCCTCGATCTCGCCCGGTTCGATGCGATGGCCGCGAATCTTCACCTGCTGGTCGGCGCGGCCCACAAACTCCAGCAGCCCGTCGGCCCGCCAGCGGGCGAGGTCGCCGGTCTTGTACAGCCGCCCGCCGCGCCCGCCGAACGGGTCGGGCAGGAAGCGTTCGGCGGTCAGGCCGGGGCGGTCGAGGTAACCCCGCGCCACGCCCTCGCCGCCGATGTGGACCTCGCCCGCCACGCCGGCCGGCACCGGCCCGCCGTGGGCGTCGAGCAGGTAGACGCGGGCGTTGGCGATGGGCTTGCCGATGGCGACCGGCCGGCCGCCGTCCAACTCCGTCGCCGACACGGCGTGGACGCTGGCCCACACCGTCGCTTCGGTCGGGCCGTATTCGTTGTATAGCGCCGTTTGCGGCAGTTGCGCTTGGTGGCGGCGGGCAACCTCCGGCGGGCAGGCTTCGCCGGCCACGATGACCGTGGACAGCGTGTCGAGTTGGCCGGGGCGGGCCTGCTCCAGCAGCAGGCCGTGCAGCGAGGGCAGGCACAGCAGATGCGTCGCCCGTTCGCCCTGGGCCAGCGCGGCCAGCGCGGCGGGGTCTTTCGGCACCCCCTCCCCGGCCAGCACCAAAGCACCGCCCTGGCCCAGCGTCCAGAAGATCCCCGCCACCGAGCTGTCGAAGGCGAACGAGGACAGCAGCAGGAAGCGCTCCGCAGGCCGTGGGTAATAGCCGAAGCGAGCATAGGTCGAATGCACGGCGTTGCGGTGGCTGACCACCACGCCCTTGGGTGCGCCGGTCGAGCCTGAGGTGTAGATGACGTAGGCGGCGTTGGCCGGGACGGCGGCGGCGGGCAGGTTGTCGGCGGCATAGGCCGCGGTCTCCGCCTCCAGGTCCAGGCACAGCGTCCGCCCCGCCCAGGAGGCCGGCAAGCGCCCTAGCAGCGCCGACTCGGTGAGCAGCGCGTCCGCGCCGCTGTCGCGCAGCAGATATTCGACGCGCTCCGCCGGGTAGTCCGGGTCCACCGGCACATAGGCCGCGCCCGCCTTGAGGATGGCGAGGATGCCCGCCGGCAGCGACGGCGCACGCCCGACGCACAGCCCGACCCGCGCCTCCGGCCCCACTCCCAGCGTCCGCAGCCGCCGCGCCCAGCGGTTGGCGCGGGCATTCAGTTCGGCATAGCCGACCCGCCCCCCGGCCCAGGACAAAGCCTCCGCTTCGGGCCGCGCCGCCGCCTGCGCCTCAAACAACTGGTGCAGGCACAGGTCTTGCGGATAGCCGGCCGAGGTGGCATTCCATTCGACGAGCAATTGCCGCGACTCGCGCTCCGTCAGCAACGGCAGCTCGCGCAAACACGTCTCGGGCCGGGCGACGATGGCCTTGAGCAAGGTCTCAAACTCGCCGGCCATCCGCGCAATGCTGCCCTGCTCGAACAAGTCGGCGCGGTAGTGGAAGGAAACGAGGAAGCTCCCGTCCTGTTCCGCCACCGTGACCGTCAAGTCGAAAGTCTCGCCGCGCTCGTCCAGGCTGACCGGCTCCACCATCCATTCGCCCCAGCGCACCCGCGCCCCTGCCTCGCCCAAAGTCAGGCTGGCGAGATCCTGCGCAACCCCGGATTGTTCCGTGCGGAAGACGAACAAGGTCTGGAAGATCGGCCACTGGCCCCGGCTGCGGTCGGGCTGCAAGCGCTCGACCAGGGCGGAGAACGGCCATTCCTGGTGGGCCAGCGCGTCGAGGACGGTTTGCCTTTCCCGGCCCAAGAAGCGGGCGAAAGTCTCGCCTCCCCTCATCTGGCTGCGCAAAGCCAGCGGGTTGACGCAATTGCCCACCACCTCGGCGAAGCGGGCCTGGGCGCGGCCGCTGCCGGCGACGCCGACGATGATGTCGTCTTGGTGGGTGTGGCGGTGCAGCAAGACTTTGTAAGCCGCCAACAGCGTCATGAACACCGTGGCACCTTGATTTTCTGCTAGCGCCCGCAAGCCCTGGGCAAGCTCGGGCGCCAGCCGCAGCGGGCAGGACCGGCCACGGTAGTTAGGCGTCTTGGGGCGGGGGAAATCGCAGGGCAGATCCAACACCGGCAACTCGCCGGCCAATTGGGTGCTCCAATACGCCCAGTCCGCCTCGCTCCTGGGCGAGGCCAGATAAGCCTGCTGCCCCGCGACGAAATCGCCGTAACACACGCGGGCGGTTTGGGCCGCGTCCGGGGTTTCGTAGAGCGTGCGCAGCTCCTCCAGCAGGACCATCACCGACCATAAATCCACCGCGATATGGTGGGCGCAAAACAGCAGGCTGAAATCCTCCGTCCCTTGTTGGTAGAGCGTGGCCCGCGCCATCGGCCCACGCGCCAAATCGAACGGCGCCAAGGCGCGGCGGGCGAGATCCTGCCGCAACTGCGCGTCGGACCAAGACGCCGCATCGACGACGGCGAAATACTCGCAGGCCGCGCCCACAGGCAGCGCCTGCTGCCGCACCGTCCCGCCTTCCTCGCGGTAGACCGTGCGCAAAATCTCATGCTTTTCCAGCAATGCCCGCAAGGCCCGCTCGAAACGGGCACGGTCCAGCGGGCCGTGGATGCGCAAAGCCGTTTGCACGTTATAGACGGGGCTGGACGGGTCGCGCTGATGCACCGCCCAAATGCCCTGCTGGGTCAGCGACAACGCGCCGTCCGCCGCAACGGCCTTGCTGGGTAACTCAAATTCCAAGGTTTGCGCGTCGGGCCATTCTTCGGCCAATCGATCCGCGACTTCTTGCAGCGAAAACTCGGACAAGAACAGCGTCAACGGCACGTCCAAACCCAAGCAGCCCTCCACCGCATGTTTGAGTTCCACGGCCTTGAGCGAATCCAGGCCCAACGCGCACAAGGACGCCCCGGCAGGCAGGGACGCGGGGCTGGTTTGCAACAAGCGGGCGGCTTGGCTGCGCAGGAAACCGGCAAGCAAGGGCGAGCGTTGCGCCGGGCTCAGGCCGGACCATGCTTCCCTGGACAGGGCTTCGCCTTCGTCCCGCCCGTCCACAGCCTCCGGCCCGCCGGCACGCGCCAGCGCGTCCAGCCGGCCATCGAGATAGGCTTGCCGGCAGGCCGACCGCCGCAGCTTGCCGCTGGATGTCTTCGGCACCGCGCCCGGCTTGACCAAGACCAGTTCGGCGGCGGCCAACTCGCAGGATTCGACCAGAACCTGCCGCATCGCCGCGAAGACGGCGGCAAAGTCTTTATCGCGCAGCACGGCGCGGTCCACCTCGGCGACGACGACCAGACATTCCTCGTCATCCAAGCTGGCCGAAAACGCCGCGCAGCCCTCGGGCCGCAGCGCCGCCACCCGCTCGGTGAGCGCCTGCTCGACATCCTGTGGATAATAATTCCGCCCCCTAACGATGATGAGATCTTTGAGTCTCCCGGCCACATGGAGCTGGCCCTGGCTGAGGAAGCCCAAGTCGCCAGTACGCAAATACGCCGCCCCGGCCCCGCCGGCCAGGCGGACGCGGAAAACGGCGTCGGATTCTTCCGGGCGGTTCCAATAGCCTTGCGCCACGCTGGGGCCGGCCACCCAGATTTCGCCGACCTGCCCCTCGCCCAAGGCTTGCAGGCTGTGCGGATCGACGATGCGCGTCTCCTGGCCGCACCAAGCGCGGCCACAGCCGACCGTCGCCGCCGCGTCGGCGTCCGGCCGGGCCAGGCTCAGTTCGCCGCTGTCCGGGCCGGTGACGAACAGCGTCGCCTCGGCCAGCCCGTAACAGGGGAAAAAGCTTTCCGGGCGGAAGCCCACATCGGCGAAAGACTGGCTGAAACGCTCCAGCGTCGCCGCCCTGACCGTCTCCGAGCCGTTGAAGGCCAGCCGCCAGCCGCTCAGATCCAGGCCGCGCTTCTGCTCCTCCGCCACCTTGCGGACGCACAAGTCGTAGGCGAAATTGGGGCCGCCGGCGGTGCTGGCGCGGTATTTCGAGATGGCTTGCAGCCAACGCGCCGGCTTTTCCAGAAAAGCCATCGGCGGCATCAATACCGAGGTGGCACCGACATACAGCGGCTGCAAAATATTCCCGATCAAACCCATGTCGTGGTAGAACGGCAGCCAGCCGACGACCGTGGAATCTTCGGTATGCCCGAAACTCTGCCTGATCGCCTCCTGGTTCGCCAGCAGGTTGCCATGGCTCACCATTACCCCCTTGGGATTGCCGGTGGACCCGGAGGTATACTGCAAGAAAGCCAAATCTTCCGCAGCCGTCCCGATGGGCGTCCATTCCCCTTCCTCTGCCGGCCGGCCGGTATCCAGCCATTCCAAGGCCGACAGTTCGGACAAGCCCGACAGCTTCCCGCGCAGTTCCGCCGTGGACAACAACACACGCGGGGCGGCATCCCCGATTAGCGGCAACAACCGGTCCAAGTTATGCCGCGAAGGCGGATTCGCCGGCACGGCGATGACTCCCGCATACAAACATGCGCAGAACGCCTCGATAAACTCCAAGCCGGGCGGATACAGCAACAAGGCGCGCTGGCCCGCCAGGTTTCTGGCCTGGAGTTGCGCGGCGATGGACGCCGCCCGTTTATGCAATTCGGCAAAACTCCGCCGCGCGCTTTCGTTTTCCCCGTCGCCCAGGAACACATAGGCCAGTCGGCCAGGCGTCTGCGCGGCCCGCAGGCGCAGTATGTCGGCAATATTGGCGGTATGTCCGGGGCGCTTGATTGACGCCAAGGGTTCATCTGGTCGGCGCACGGCAGACTCCTTAAAAGTAATGGGGGTTGGTATTGTAGACAGGCGATTCCTAGAATGCGCCGGGCATCTCGCGGATGCCCCGGCTTGGTCATTCAGGAAACATAATTGAGATAAGAGCCATACCAGGGCAAGATCGACCGCGCCGGCAGCCCGGCGCACATGCCCAACGCGACCACCGCGTTGTAATACACGTTTTTGGCCGGCATTCCCTGGCCTAGCGCGAGAATCCCGTCAATGGCGCTGCCTAAGGTATGCCAATCGACATTGAAGGAAAGCGCCATGTCCAGGCTGCGGACATGGTGCAACATACCCGGCGGCATATACAGCATGTCACCCGGCTCGACGACGCAGGCCATGGGCCGTGCCTCCATATACTGCGGATGCAGCGCGTAATCCGGCGTTTCCGCGTCAACCGCAAACCAGCGCCATTGATACCGGTAACAAAACCGGCCTTGCTCACGCGGCAACAGAATGAAACGCTTGCGCCCGGCGACCTGGAAAAACAAATTGTGGGTGAGCAGGCAATCGAAATGCAGAGGCGTCAGGCTGTGCGCAGGGCCGAGAAAGAATTGGGCAAACTTCGGCCAATCGCGCCGGTAGAATTCAGGAAAATAGCCCACCGGAAACCCCTCCAAATCGCTGGCCGCCCCAGGCAATATACTGAGCAGGGGCACATCGTGGAGATAGGCCGGCCGGTCCTTGGCACAGGCTTCATTATTGCGCAACAGCGCTTCGTAACGCTCCAGGGAATCCAGATAATCCGACAAGCTGGACTCGACCGTTTTCATCGCTTTCACGCCAGTGTCGGCCAAGCCTTCCTTGAGTTTGACCTTCGTGTTTCCAGACACCGAACGGAGATGGCCGGTAGTCCAGCGCGACAAGGCCGGGCATCCTTTCAGTGCGCCGGACACCAGCACGGGCCGGCGCTTATCCACATACTCCGCGAAAAACGCCTTTGGTGTCAGGCTATCCCTGCGCTCGACTTCCGCGCACCCACTATCTGCTTGCGGCACAAACGATTTTTCTGCCAACGCCGACATTCGCCTTTCCCCTATTTTTTTAGGAAAACGCCGCCCCGGCGGCGGCTTCCATCTGCTTGCGCAGACTTAGCGGGCGCAGGTCCGTCCAAGCCTCGTTGATATAGTCCAAGCATTCCTGCTTGGACCCGCTTTTGCCGACCGTCCGCCAACCGTTTGGAACCTCCTTGTAGTCGGGCCATATCGAGTATTGCTCCTCATGGTTCACCACCACCTGATAAGTGGTGGTGTCTTCCTCTTCGTCCCAAGCCATTGCCGCCCCCTAGAAGCCATTAAAATAATTCGGTGGATGCCGAATCTTCCCTGATCCGGCCTTATATTTGCGATTCAATCCAGCCGGCAAGCCGTCCTTTGTTGGGAAGAAGCAAGCTTTTCTTTCACGATATTAGCCTGCCCGCCGAATCACAATCACGATATATAAACACGATCCATGCCATGCCTGTATGGGATATATAACAATAGGCTAGCCGCCGAGTTTTGGCGGTTTATGTGCGATATGGCAAATCCTATGCGGCATTTAACACAGCATATTGAGTGGGTTTATTCGGGATAGGCGCGGGTCGGCCAAGAACGGCTGGCGGGCCTGGATGCGGACGAATCGGGGGAAGGCCGCCGAGACGCAATGCCGTTAAGCCAGGAAAAATTCTCCAGGAGCGCCGTTTTGTAGTCCCGGCTTTAGCCGGTCCTTGTGGGGGCTTTCCCGCCTAAAGGCGGGACTGCAAACGCTGAACTTAACGGCTTTGCGGGTCTTCGGGGGTTGCCGGATGGCCTAAGTCAAGCGGCAACATCCCCCGGAGGGATGTTGCCGCTGCCGGGCGGATGCCAGGGCTGTCCCCCTGCCTGCTCGACCCTTCCAGCCTGCTAGGCGAACTTTTCGGGCATTTTTGCGCGAGTCCTCTCTATAATGACGCATCGAAACACCGCTTCCCTGGCGGGAAGCCAGGGCGCGCGACGCCCCGTCGTTTTAACACCCACAAAAAAAGGCATCGAAAAATGAACCAGCCGAAACTGTCCCCTGATTTGCAGAGACTCGTCGATGGAAGACACAACGATCCTTTCGCCGTCCTAGGCCGGCACAAGGAAGATGGCAACCTGGTCGTGCGGGCGCTGCTGCCCCATGCCGAGGAAGTGAGCATCGCCGAAGGCGGACAGCCATTGCGGCGGATCGAAGGCACGGATATTTTCGAGTGGCGGGGCGCCGCCGCCGCGGTGCCTGAGCGCTACCGGCTGATCTGGCGCGACGACCAGCAGCGCGAGCATATTGCCCACGACCCGTATTGCTACCCGCCGCAGCTTCCCGACTTTGACCTGCATCTGTTCGGCGAGGGCAAGCATTGGCATGCCCACCGCCTGCTGGGGGCGCGGGTGCATCACGCGGACGGCGCGGGCGGCGTGTTGTTCGCCGTCTGGGCGCCGAGCGCCGAGCGCGTCAGCGTGGTCGGTGAATTCAACCGCTGGGACGGGCGCGCCCATCCGATGCGCATACACGGCAACGGGGTGTGGGAGTTGTTCATCCCCGACCTGCCCGCCGGCATCGCCTACAAGTTCGAGATCCGGGCCAAAAACGGCGATGTCTTCCTGAAGTCCGACCCCTACGGGCGGCGCTTCGAACTGCGCCCCGACACCGCCTCCATCGTCGAACCGCCCAGCGCGTTCCAATGGGGCGACGAGGCGTGGCTGCAAGCCCGCGCCGGCTTCGATTGGCAGCATGAGCCGATGTCCATCTATGAGCTGCACCTAGGCTCGTGGCAGCGCGGGCCGGAAGGCGAGTTGCTGAACTACCGGGAGGCCGCGCAGCTATTGGTCAAACACGCCAAGCGGCTGGGCTTCACTCATGTCGAACTCATGCCGGTCACCGAGCATCCCTACGACCTGTCCTGGGGCTACCAGACCACGGGCTATTACGCGCCGACCAGCCGCTTCGGCTCGCCGGACGACTTCCGCTGGTTCGTCGACCACTGCCACCAGAACGGCATCGGCGTCATCTTGGACTGGGTGCCGGCCCATTTCCCCAAGGATGCCCACGGGCTGGCCTGGTTCGACGGCACGGCGCTGTACGAGCATGAAGACCCGCGCCTGGGCGAACACCGCGACTGGTCCACCTTGATCTTCAACTTCGGGCGCTACGAGGTGAAGAACTTCCTCATCAGCAGCGCCGTGTATTGGCTGGAAGAATTTCATATTGACGGCCTGCGGGTGGACGCGGTGGCGTCGATGCTGTACCTGGACTATTCCCGCAAGGAGGGCGAATGGATTCCCAACCGCTACGGCGGCCGCGAGAACCTGGAGGCCATCGACTTCATGCGCGAACTCAACGAGGTGGCCCACCAAGTGCCGGGGGCGCTCGTCATGGCCGAGGAGTCCACGTCCTGGCCGCAGGTGACCAAGCCGACCTATGTCGGCGGCCTGGGCTTCGACCTCAAGTGGAACATGGGCTGGATGAACGACACCCTGCGCTACATGGAAAAAGAGGCGATTTACCGCCAGTACCACCAAGGCGAGCTGACCTTCAGCATGCTCTATGCCTTCACCGAGAATTTCCTGCTGCCGTTCTCCCATGACGAAGTGGCCCACGGCAAGCACTCCATGCTGTACAAGATGCCGGGCGACGAGTGGCAGCAGTTTGCCAACCTGCGCCTACTGTACGTCTACATGTTCACCCACCCCGGCAAGAAGCTGTTGTTCATGGGCAGCGAGTTTGGCCAGGGGCGGGAATGGGACAGCACCGGCCAGCTCGATTGGTATGTGCGGGAGTATCCGTTCCACCAGGGCGTGGAGCGCCTGGTTGGGGATTTGAACGGCTTGTACTGCGGCGACCCGGCGCTGCATGCGCTGGATTTTGACTGGAAGGGCTTCGAGTGGATCGACTGCCATGACGCCCATAACTCCGTCCTGGTTTATCTGCGTCGCAAGGACGAGGATTTCGTCGTCGTGGCGCTCAATTTCACCCCGGTGCCACGCGAAAACTACCGCATCGGCTTGCCCGAAGCAGGCGTTTACCAGGAGATCCTGAATTCCGACGCGGCCGGCTATGCCGGCAGCGGCGTGGGCAACGGCGGCCGCGCGCTGGCGGCCGAGGAACACCGCTGGATGGAACGGCCTTATTCGCTGGAGGTCACCCTGCCGCCCTTGGCGGGGATCATCCTCAAGCTCAAGCCCAGCCCCAAGCCGGAACCGGCCACGGACGATGAAACCCCGCCCGCCCAGGATTGATTG
>CAZOTR010000047.1:11915-14644 GCA_964582755.1 uncultured Methylococcaceae bacterium
GGGATTGCACCGGACGGAGCAGCCCCTTGAGCCCCAATTCAGGAATCCTTTCAGCCAACCGGGTCGATGTCGAATCCCGCCGCATCGAGCGTGTCCGCTTGTCTTGGTGTGACGGCGCCATCGCCCACATCGAGACAACCGGCCCCGCCGACCCCGCCCTGCCCTGCCTGGTCCCCGGCTTCGTCGATGCCCATGTGCATGTCGAAAGCTCGCTGCTGCCGCCCGCCGAATTCGCCCGCCTCGCCCTGCGCCACGGCACCCTCGCCTGCGTCGCCGACCCTCACGAAATCGCCAATGTGTTAGGGCTAGAAGGCGTGCGCTTCATGCTGGGCAACGCCGCCGCCTCGCCCATGCCCTTTTGTTTCGGCGCGTCGGCCTGCGTCCCCGCCACGCCCTTCGAGACGGCGGGGGCCAAGCTGGGCGTCCGGGAAATCGCCGGCTTGTTCGACCGCGACGGCCTTCGGCTATTGTCGGAGGTGATGAACTTCCCCGCCGCGCTGGCGGGCGAGCCCGAGACCCTGGCCAAACTCGCCCTGGCCCGGCGGCGCGGCCTGCCCATCGACGGCCACGCGCCGGGCCTGCGCGGGGAGGACGCCCGCCGCTATGCCGCCCGCGGCATCGGCACCGACCATGAATGTTGCAGCCTGGAAGAGGCCATGGACAAGCTGGACGCGGGCATGAAGATCCTCATACGCGAGGGTTCGGCGGCGCGGAATTTCGACGCCTTGCACCCTTTGATCGCCAGCCACCCCCGCCGCGTCATGCTATGCAGCGACGACAAGCACCCCGACGACCTCGCGCGGGGGCATATCGACCGCTTGGCGGCGCGGGCGGTGGCCGCAGGCCACGACCCTTTCGACGTGCTGCGCTGCGCCTGCTTGAATCCGGTGGAGCATTACGGCCTCACGCTGGGCCGCTTGCGGCCAGGCGACGGCATGGACGCGGTCTTGGTCAACAATCTGCGCGAGTTCGCCCCGCTGAAGGCTTGGCTGCGCGGGCGGCTGGTGATGCAGCGGGGCCAGTGTTTGTTGGGCCGGGCCGCCGCCTCCCCGTGCAACCGTTTCGATGCGCGGGAAGCCGTGGCCGAAGACTTCAAGCTACCTGCCCGCACCGGCGACATCCGCGTCATCGAGGCGCGGGATGGCACGCTGCTGACCCGTGAGTCGGTCCTGCGCCCCAAAGTGGAAAACGGCTGGCTAACCGCCGACCTGGACCGCGACCTCTTGTGGCTGGCGGTGTTGAACCGTTACCGGCCCGCGCCGCCCGCCGTGGCCTTCATCCGGGGCTTCGGCCTGCGGGCCGGCGCGTTGGCGTCCAGCGTGGCCCACGATTCCCATAATGTCATCGCGGTGGGGGCCGACGTGGATTCGCTGCTGGCCGCGATCAACGCCGTGGTGGCCATGCGCGGCGGGCTGGCCGTGGCGGCAGGGGGAAGCGTCTGGCGGCTGCCCTTGGCCATCGCCGGGCTGATGAGCCTGGACGACGGCGACGCGGTGGCGGCCCGCTACGCCGACCTGCAAGCGCGCGCCCAAGCCTTGGGTTCGCCCTTGCGCTCGCCGTTCATGACGCTGTCTTTCATGGCCTTGCTGGTCGTCCCCGAACTCAAGCTCGGCGATTTGGGGCTGTTCGATGGCCGCGCCTTCCGTCCCGCTTCCCTCTATGTCTAAGCCCATGCGATATTTTCTGCTGAACGACAGCGCCATCGGCACCGACTGGCCCGCCGGCGCGGCGCTGCTGGATTTCCTGCGCGACAAGCAAAGGCTGGCCGCCGCCAAACCCGGTTGCCGGGAGGGCGATTGCGGGGCTTGCCAGGTTTTGCTCGGGGCATGGGACGGGGAAGGGGTGCGCTATCGGACGGTGAATAGCTGCCTGCTGCCCTTGGCGGAGGCGGAGGGCAGGCATGTCGTCAGCTTGGAGGGCTTGAACCCGCCCGGCCTGTCGCCGGTCCAGCAAGCCCTGCTGGAGGAGGGCGGGGTGCAGTGCGGCTATTGCACGGCGGGGCTGGTCGTGGCGCTGACCGGCTATCTGCTGGAAGCGCAAAGCTTGGCCTTTGCCGACGCGCAAGACGCCGTGGCCGGCAACCTGTGCCGTTGCACCGGCTATGCCGGTATCCGCCGCGCCTTGGCCAAGCTCTGCGCCGACTTGGCATTGCCGCCCGAGTCTTCCGCCAGGCGCGTGGAACGCTTGGTTGGGCTGGGCATCCTGCCGGAATATTTCCGCGCCATTCCGCAGCGCCTGCGCCAACTGCCTGCCGCCGAGCCGTCCGCCGCGACCGGCGCAGCCTTGCGGGTCGGCGGCGGCACCGATGTGTTCACGCGCCAGCCGGAGCGGCTGGCCGGCCGGCCCTTGGTTTTGCTGGCCCGCCGTGAATCTTTGCAAGGCATCTGGGCGGAGGGCGGGCGCTTGTTCATCGGCGCGGAAACCAGCGAGGAAGACATCCGTTCCTCTCCCCTGCTCAACACGCACTTCCCCGGTCTGGAACAGGATTTCCGCCTGATCGCCTCGACCCCCGTCCGCCACCGCGCCACGCTGGGCGGCAATCTGGCCAACGCCTCGCCGATTGCTGATGGGGCGGTTTATTTCCTGGCCCACAACGCCCGCCTAGGCTTGAAACAAGGTCGGCAGTTGCGCGAACTGCCGTTAAGCCGGTTTTTCCGCGGCTACAAACGGGTGGATTTGCGCGAAGGCGAGGAGATCGAGTGGCTGGCCGTCGAACTGCCCGCCAAGCC
>CAZOTR010000047.1:14744-25143 GCA_964582755.1 uncultured Methylococcaceae bacterium
ATTTGCGCGAAGGCGAGGAGATCGAGTGGCTGGCCGTCGAACTGCCCGCCAAGCCTGCCGCGTTCAGCTTTGAAAAAACCTCCCGCCGCGCCCATCTGGATGTGGCGACGGTCAACTCCGCGCTGCGCATCGAAGTGTCGGACGGCATGGTGGAAAGTGCCTGGCTGTCGGCCGGCGGCGTGGCGCCGACGCCTTTGTTGCTGGAGCGGGCAGGCGAATCTTTGGTCGGGAGACGGCTGGACGCCGCCACCGTCAAGGAAGCGGCGCGGCTGGCTTTGGAGCAGGCCGCGCCCATCAGCGACGTGCGCGGTTCGGCCAGTTACAAGCGCCTGCTGCTGCGGCAGTTGGTTTACGCCCATTTCTTAAAGCTATTTCCCGCTTCGATCCGCTGGGAGGATTTGCCATGAGCCGCTCCGATGCCTTGCTGCATGTGCGGGGCGAAGCCTGTTTCGTCGGCGACATCGTCCCGCCGGTCGGCACCTTGCATGCGGCGGTGTTCGCCTCGCCCCTCGCGCACGGGCGGATACTCAAGTTGGATGCCGCGCCGGCCCTGGCCTGTCCCGGCGTCGTTGCCGTGTTGACGGCGCGGGATATTCCCGGCGAAAACCAGATTGGCAACATCTTGCCAGATGAAGCCTTGCTGGCCGAGGACGCCGTGCAGTATGTGGGCCAGGCCGTCGCCCTGGTCGTGGCGGAGACGGCGGAGGCCGCACGGCTGGCCCGCGACGCCATCCGCGCCGAATTCGCGCCGCTGGAGGCGGTGTTCGACCCCCGCGAGGCGTTCCGGCTGGGCCGGCTGATCCAGCCGCCGCGCACCTTCGCCTTGGGCGACGTGGACGCGGCCTTCGCCTCCAGCCCGGTGGTCGTCGAGGGCCGCGCCGACACCGGGGCGCAAGAACATGCTTATTTGGAAACCCAATGCGCCTTGGCGATTCCCTTGGAGCAAGGCGGCGTCAAGCTGTGGTCGGCCACGCAGTCGCCCAACGGTGTGCAACGCGCCGCCGCCAGGGTGTTGGGCCTGGCCATGCATCTGGTGCAAGTGGAAGTCCCGCGCCTGGGCGGCGGCTTCGGCGGCAAGGAGGAGCAGGCCACCGGCTGGGCGGCGCTGGCGGCGCTGGCGGCGGCGCGGCTGGTCAGACCGGTGCGGCTGGAGCTACGCCGCGACGAAGACATGCGCTGGACCGGCAAGCGCCATCCGTATTCCGCCGATTTCAAGCTGGGCCTGGACCGGGAAGGCCGCATCCTCGCCTACGAGGCGCAGTTTTACCAGAACGCCGGGGCGGTGGCGGACCTGTCCACGGCCATCCTGGAGCGTTCGCTGTTCCACGCCGGCAATGGCTATTTCCTCCCCGCCGCCCGGATCAGCGCCGCCAGTTGCCGGACGAATTTGCCGCCCAACACGGCGTTCCGGGGCTTCGGCGGGCCGCAGGCGATGTTCGTGCTGGAAGCCGCCATCCACCAAGCCGCCTGCGCCTTGGGGCTGGACGCGGCGGCCATCCAGGAGAAAAACCTGCTCAAGCAAGGCGATGCGTTCCCTTACGGCCAGCGGGTGGAACGCTGCCGGGCGCGGGCCTGCTGGGACGAGGCCAAAACCCGCTACGGACTGGAACAGCAACGCGGGCGCATCCGCCAGTTCAACGCCGGCCATGCCTTGGAAAAGAAAGGCTTGGCGCTGATGCCCATCTGTTTCGGCATTTCCTTCACCAGCACGTTTTTGAACCAGGCGCAGGCGCTGGTCCATGTCTACGCCGACGGCAGCGTGGGCGTGAGCCATTCGGCGGTGGAGATGGGGCAAGGCGTGAAGGAGAAGATGCGGCAGGTGGCGGCGCAGACCTTAGGTCTGGAGGTGCCGCGCATCAAAGTGGAAAACACCGACACCACCCGCACCGCCAACATGCCGCCCACCGCCGCCAGCGTCGGCGCGGACCTCAACGGGCAGGCGGTGCGCGCCGCCTGCTTGGCGATCCTCGCCCGGTTGAAGCCGCTGGCCGCCGGCCTGCTGCAAACCGAGGCGGGGCGGCGCTTGGAACTGCGCGACGAGACGGTTTGCCTGGACGGCGTGGACACAGGTCTGTCCTGGGGCGAACTGGTCGGCCAGGCATTTCTCCACCGCATCAATCTTTCGGCCCAGGCCCATTACGCCACGCCGGACATCCACTTCGACCGCGAGCGCGAACAAGGCCGGCCGTTCGCCTACCATGTCTTCGGCACCGCCTGGGTGGAGGCCACGTTGGACTGCCTGCGCGGCACTTACCGTTTTTCCAAGGTCGAGGCCGTGCATGACTGCGGCCAAAGCTTGGCCCCGCTGATCGACCTGGGCCAGGTGGAAGGCGGCATCGTCCAAGGGCTGGGCTGGATCGGCTTGGAGGAAATCCGCCACGACGGCCAGGGTCGGCTGCTCACCGCCGACTTGTCCACCTACAAGATCCCGGACATCCATTTTGCCCCGGACATGGCGGTGCATTTCCTGGCAGACGCCGACAATCCGCCGGGCCTGTTGAATTCCAAGGCCGTCGGCGAGCCGCCGTTCATGTACGGCATCGGCGGCTATTTCGCCTTGTTGGAGGCGATGCGCGCCTTTAGGCCGGATGTGCAGCTCCGTTACGATGTGCCGTGGACGCCGGAGAAGGTGCTGATGGCCTTATATGCCAAGGACTGAATTGGAAAAACTACCTTAACAGAGGTGTTCATATGAAAGACCCACTCGGCAAAATCAAAGAAACCGTCAAGGACGCGAGGGCGGGGAAATTGATGTTCCTCTCCCACTGCCTGCTGAACCAAAACGCCTGTGTGCGCGGAATCGCCAGCGAACCGGCGGCGATACGGTCGCTGGTCGATCTTCTGCTCGACCATGACGTGGCGCTGTATCAGATGCCTTGCCCGGAAATGCTTTATTACGGCTCCAGCCGTTGGGGGCAGGTGAAAGGGCAATATTCCTCGCCGATGTTCCGCAAGCACTGCCAGAAACTGGCCGCGCAAATGTTCGACCAGATAGAGGATTACCGTAATAGCGGCCACCAAGTCCTCGGCATCATCATGCGGGATGGCAGCCCCACCTGCGGGCTGAAGCGATCCGCCGTCGCGGCGGATGAAAACCAGGTCTGGGGCGGCATGGTTTGGCAAGTGCCTTTGCAAAGTTTCGGGGAAACCCTGGGCGTCTATTGCGAAGAACTGCATCGCGAGGCCCAACGCCGAGGCATGGAGGACGTGCGTTTCCTGAGCCTTCCGGAAGTCCCTGAGGCGGGGTCTTTTGCCGATGCGATGGAAGAAATCCGCAAGGCTATAACGGCAAATGCTTGAGGTCTGGTTTGGCTGAGGACGCAGTATGGGGCTTGCTGGCCGATTGCCTGGGCGCGGGCGTTCCCGCCGTGTTGCTGGCGGTGGTGGACAGTGTCGGCAGCTCGCCGGGCAAGGCGGGCGCGAAACTGGCGCTTGCCGCCGACGGGCGCAGCGCGGGCACCGTCGGCGGGGGCGCGGTTGAACACCATGTGTTGGAAGCCGCGCGCCGATTCCTGCACGAACCTGCCCCTGTGCCTCGCTTGCTGCGCTTGCAACATGACGCCCGTTCTGGCGGCGCCTATTCCGGCATGGCCTGCGGCGGAGGCCAGACGGTGGCGATGCTTCCCTGCCAAAACCATGACCTGCCCGCCGTGCTAGGCGTCCTCGACGCCTGCGCACAGCAGCGGCCAGGCTTGCTCCGCCTGTCTTCCGCCGGCTTGGCGTTCAGCCTTGCCGACGCGCCATCGGACCGGGGTTTTAGCCAGAGGGGTCCGAACGACTGGGTTTACCGGGAGGGCATTGGTTTCGCCCCCCTGGCGTATTTGATTGGCGGGGGCCATGTCAGCCTCGCCCTCTCGGCCATCCTCGCCCTGCTGGATTTTCAGGTGACGGTCTTGGAAGAGCGGGAAAATCTCGACACGTTCGTATCCAACGCCCATGCCCATGAAAAAAAACGGGTGGACTACGCCGCCGTCGGCGCGGAAATCGCCGAAGGCAGCCGGTCTTACGCCGTGGTCATGACCCATGCCCACAGCCTGGATGAAAAAGTGCTGCGCCAATTGCTGGACAAAGACCTGCGCTACCTGGGGATGCTAGGCAGCCGGCGGAAAGCGGCGGCGATCCTGGGCCGCTTGCGGCGGGATTTTCCGCAGTCCCTGTTGGCCCAGGTCCGCGCCCCCGTGGGCCTGCCCATCGGCAGCCACACCCCCGCCGAAATCGCCGTCAGCATCGCCGCCGAGATGGTCGCGGTGAGGAATGGCACGCTGGGGGAGAAACGCGAAGCCTGAGGCCGCTAGGCGGCTACCATGGAACCGGGCGTGGCAGGCGCTAGGCGCGGTAGCGCCCGTCAAGGCGGTGTAAATTTCGGGGCCGGTCTCCGATGGCCGCCACTTTGACATAGCATGGGCCACCGCCCAAGCGGCCTGGAAAAACCCCGTGCCGCCCGCAACCCATCATTTCAGATATTGGTTCAGCGTGTTGAGCGCCGCCACGTCAGCCTGTTGCTTAGCGCAGCTATTCGGCGTGGCAGTGGAGTCCACGCACACGCCGCCCCCCACATTGGGGTCGTCGAAGCTATGCACGGCGTTGTCGTAGGCACTCATGGTCAGGCTGCCGCCGCCGGGGATGGCGGTGGCGAGGTTGATGCGCGTGTTGCAGTTTTGCAGCGCGGTGGTGGTGTCCGCCGTGCCGTGGAAGAAGTGCAAAGGCGAGTAGCTGTCCCATTTGCTCTTCGACAAGCCGCCCCAGCACGAAGCCGGGTTGCCGTTGCTTTGCGTCCCGCAGCGATAATCCGACAGGCCGCAGCCGGCATAAAAGGCAATGCCCACTTTCAAAGGCTTGCTGGCCGCATTGGCGCTGGGCGTGGACGGGTCGGCGGGCAGCGTGGCCGCCAAGCTAGAGACCACCGTGCTGCCGCCATGCGACCAGCCCAACACCCCGATCTTGGCGGCATTGACCTCCCCGGCCTGGGCGGCGAGATAGGCATAGGCGGCATCGACATCCTTGGGACGGTCGAAAATTTCCGACACCCCCACGCCCGCGCCGTTGCCGCACTGGTTGCCTGCGCCACGCGGGCCGAAGCTGTCCACCAGCAAAGCCACATAGCCTGCGGCGACGAGGCGGTCGCCCCATTCGCGGTAAATGCTGCTGACGTTGCCATTGCTGTTATAAACCCCGGCGCAGCCGTGCAGCAGGATCACGGCGGGATAACCGGGCTGGGCAGGGGCCGTGGCGGGGGAAAACAGCTTGCCTTGCAGCGCCAAGCCATCGGCATTCTGGAAGCTCACATCGGTGGGCGTCACATTCCAGGCAAATGCTTGGGTGGCTATATTGGCGGCGACAAAGGCGGCGGACAAAAAGGGCTTGAACATGGTTTTCTCTCGGTTTGGGGATGGAAGATCATTGCGTGGGGAAACTATAATCGCCCGGCCAAACGCCCAGAAGTGAATAATCACCGCTGCAATGGGTAGTATTCACCCTCCCGCCCGGCGGCAAGCCGCCCAGGCGGCGCTTGCAAACAGCGCCGGGGGCGTTGAGGACGGGGGCAAGCCTGTCAGGGCTGTAGCCCGTCCAGCCGCCGCCGCAGAAACCGCCGCTCCGGTTCCTGCCGCGTCAGGCCGAGCGCCCGTGTGTAGGCGGCCCTTGCTTCCGCCGTCCTGCCCAGCCGCCGGCATAGCTCCGCCCTGGCCGAATGCGCCAAGTGGTATTCCGCCAACTCGCCCCGCGCCAGAATGGCGTCGATGAGAGCCAGGCCCGCCATGGGGCCGTCGCGCATCGCCACCGCCACGGCGCGGTTCAGCTCCACCACGGGCGACGGCTCGGCCCGCAACAACACGCCGTACAGCGCGACGATCTGCGCCCAGTCGGTCGCGGCGACGCTGGGCGCTTCGGCATGCACCGCCGCGATGGCCGCCTGCACGCTGTACGCGCCGAAGCGGCGCGAACCCAGCGCCCGCTCCACCAACGCTATTCCCTCCGCAATCCGGCCCCGGTCCCACAGCGAGCGGTCCTGCGCGTCCAGCAAGACCAACTCGCCGTCCGGCGAAGTGCGCGCCGCGCGCCGCGATTCGTGCAACAGCATCAGCGCCAACAGCCCCATCGCCTCGGCTTCCGGCAGCAGTTCGACCAGCAAGCGCCCCAGCCGGATCGCCTCTTCCGCAAGCTCGCGCCGCGTCAACTCCTCGCCGGACGAGGCCGAGTAGCCTTCGTTGAACACCAGGTAGACGACGCGCAACACGGCATCCAGCCGCTCCGGCAGTTCGTCTAACGCCGGCACTTGGTAGGGAATCCTCGCGTCGCGGATTTTCGCCTTGGCGCGCACGATGCGCTGGGCCAGCGTGGGCGCGGTGGTGAGGAAGGAGCGGGCGATGTCTTCGGTGGCGAGGCCGCAGACCTCGCGCAGGGTGAGCGCCACTTGGGCGTCCGCCGACAGCGCCGGGTGGCAGCAGGTGAAAATCAGCCGCAGCCGGTCGTCTTCGACGCCTTCATCGTCCGCCGCCGGGTCGCCGGTGGCGGCGGCGAGTTCCGGCACGGCCGGGCCGTCGTCCCAGTCTGTGGCCTCGCCGACTTGCCCGGCGGCGTCGTCCGGCCAGGCGACGAAGCGGGCGCCCCGCCGCAAGCTGTCGATGGCCTTGAAGCGGCCGGCCGAAACCAGCCATGCCCTGGGATTGGCGGGCAAGCCCTCACGCGGCCATTGCTCCAGCGCGGCGCGAAAGGCGTCGTGCAGCGCCTCTTCGGCAAGGTCGAAATCGCCGAGCAGGCGGATCAAGGTGGCGAAGACGCGGCGCGACTCGGCGCGGTAGAGCGCGTCCACCGCCCCGCGCACTTGTCCGGCGGTGTCCTCGCCCATCGGACCCAAGACTCAGAAGGCTCAGGCGCTGCCGTGCCGGTGCAGCGCCTCAGCGCGGCGGCCGATTTCCTCCGGCGCAAGATCCTCCTGGTGGCTTGCGAGAAACCAGACATGCCCGAACGGATCTTCCAACGCGCCCGTGCGGTCGCCGTAAAACTGGTCTTGCAGCGGCCTAAGCACCTTCGCCCCGGCACTGACGGCCTGGGCAAACCGGGCATCGACATCCTCCACATAAACATGCAAGCTGACCGACGACCCGCCCAGCGACTGGGGACTGCGGAACCCGCCGGTTTCGCAGGGGTCGGCCAGCATGATGGCCGAGTCGCCTATTTTGATTTCGGCGTGCCCGATCTTGCCGTTTGGCGCAAGCAGCCGAAACAGCTCGGTCGCGCCAAACGCCCGTTGGTAAAATTCGATGGCTAGAGCGGCTCCCTGCACATGCAGGTACGGGGTGACGCTGTGATAACCGTCGGGGATTGCTTTGACTGGCATTGACATGCTCCTTTCCAAGTGAAGATAGTGGTGTTGCGCACCGGCTCCCGTCCGCCCTTTAGCGAGGAACAAGAACCCGTGCGGCCCATTTCCCGCCGAAGCCTAGGCGGGCGTCTCGGCAACGGCTTTCAGCTTGGCAAGGCCGGCCTCGAAATCCTTGCCGACCATCTTGTCCATATTGAAAAAAATCCCCATCAATTTGGACAGATAGGGGCTGGGTCCGTACATCGCCCAAGTGACCTGCGTGGCCCCGCCCTTGGGCTCCAGCGTGAACTCGACGATGTTGTGGGCTTCAAACGGCTTGACGAAGTCCAGTTTTATCATGACTTTGGACGGCGGCGAGGCGTCGGTGATTGCCATGCTGCCCTTGCCGACTTCATTGTTGCCGTCCCAGGCGTAAACGGCACCCTTGCCGCTGGCCGCGCCGCTGTGGGTGCGTTTCATCGCCGGGTCCTTCTGGTCGTAGGGCGACCACTGGCTCCAGTGATGCAAATCGTTGATGAGCGCGAATATCGCCTCGCGGGGCGCGTTGATGCTCGCCGCGCGCTCGACGCGGAAAGTGTCGGGCCGGGTCGCGGCATAAACGGGCAGCGCGGCGGCCAAGGCGACGGCGGCGATGGCAATGGTCTCAAACATGGATGTCTCCTGTGCGGTGGTGAATGCCGGGTTAATCGCAGGACGCCACGACGACCATCCACGGCACGCCGAAGCGGTCGGCCACCATGCCGAAGCATGGGGAAAAGAAGGTCTTGGCCAGCGGCCTCCACACCTGCCCGCCGTCGGCCAGCGCGGCGAACAGCCGCGCGGCCTCGGCCTCGTCGGCCGCCGCCAGCGACAGCGAAAAGCCTTGGAAGCTGGGCTGGCCCAGGCAGCGGCCATCGGACGCCATCACCGTGGTGCCGCCGATGCGGAAGCTCGAATGCATGATCTTGTCCGCGCTGCCGGGCGGAGGCTGGCAACCGCCGGCTTCGCCGGGTTCGGGGTTGTCCTTGAAACGCAGGAGCATCGTGACCTCGGCGCCCAGGGCGCTGCGGTAGAACTCGACCGCCTCTTCGCAGCGGCCATCGAAAAACAAATAGGCTTGGACTGGCATGGCGTTTCTCCTTCAGATTCGGTGTTTGGCGGCTTGCGCCAGTTGCCCGGCCTGCGCGCGCAGCCGCTCCTCCTTCGCCTTGAGGGCGGGCGTGAGCGCGGGGGCAAAATCCTCAAGCTCGAAAAGCGGGCGGATCTCGATTTCGGCCTCCCCTTGTTCGAGCGGATGCGGGCAGCGCCTGACCCATTCGATGGCCTCTTCCAGCGACGCGCACTGCCACAGCCAGAAGCCGGCGACCAGCTCCTTGGTTTCCGCGAAAGGCCCGTCGACCACCGTTCGCTTGTCGCCGGAAAACTTGACGCGCGCGCCCTTCGAACTCGGCTGCAAGCCCTCGCCCGCGAGCATCACGCCGGCTTTCACCAGTTCTTCGTTGAAATTGCCCATCGCGGCCAGCAGCGCCTCGCTAGGCAGCGCGCCCGCCTCGCTGTTCTGGTCGCCTTTGACTAGGATCATGAATCGCATTTTTCCTCCTTCCGGTTGCAGGTTAATGGGCTAGTCTTCCCGGCGGATGCCGCCGGCGGAATCCAAGCCCTACCCAACAGTCGAACGGGCCGCCGCGAAATCGACATGTCCCGCGCAGTTTTTTTCGGCTTGCCTGCGCCAGCGCCGCGGCCTAAGGCCGCAAGGCTCTGACCGGGCGCACCTCGATGCTGCCCACCCGCGCCGGCGGGATCTTCGCCGCCACTTGGATGGCCTCGTTCAGATCCCGGGCCTCGATGAGATAAAACCCGGCCAACTGCTCCTTGGTCTCGGCGAAGGGGCCGTCAGTGACGGACAGCTTGCCGCCGCGCACCCGCACCGTGGTGGCGGTCTGGACGGATTCCAGCGGTTCCCCGGCAAGCAAGCGCCCGCTTGCGCGCAGCGCGCCGGCATAAGCCATGCATTCGCTATCCTGGGGACTCTCGGGCAAGGTGTGCAGCTTTTCTTCTTCGCTATAAACCAAGCATAGGTATTTCATGGCTTCCTCCGGGCAGGGGTTAGGGATGTGGGCATTGGATAGTCGAACAGGCCAACCCCGATTCGACACGGCTTGGCGAATCCGGCAAAACTTTTCAAAACATCGGTTGCCGAAACGCATTGCCAGCCATCACAGCCGGACGCCCCGGTCCGCGCCCGCGCAAGGCCCGCCACGGCGGCTGGGCGGCTTTCCAGCCGCCCTATTGGCGGGCATCGCGTGGCGTCCGCTTGCAAGCCCTTGCAGAGGACGCGATTTCCTGGATGTCGGTTTAATTGATTTATTTTTCCGTAGGAGCGGCCCATGGCCGCGAAAGGCTTCGGGCAATGGGCGGGGTCCGAGATCGCGGGCATGGCCCGCTCCTACAATTCAATCAATTACACCCACCTCCTATTTCCCGGCGGACACTGCCAAACCTTACGCCTTTGGCTCTTGTTTTCTCAAGATATTTTCAGGGAACACAAACGTTTTTGTCCCAAAAGCAAGCCAGCCTTTATCCTCAAGGACGATAACGTCATAGGTCAGCCTATGAAACCTGTAATTTATCTCCCTTATCCTGCACAACACTTCTTCGGTTCCATAAATGGCCGACCTGAGCCTTACAATTACCCGCGCATCCCTTTGGTACTCTGGTTTCTCATTAAACATAAGCCACTTGGCATAAAAGACCGCCGCCAGGAATTTTCTATAATACCAAACAAAGTACGGTTTCATGGCTCACCTCAAATTATAAATCTGCCTCGGGCAGGTTGGAGGAAGGCGTTGCCCCTGCTGAAATTAGGATTGGCAAGATCGGTTTTCAGCACAAAGGCTCCGGTACGTTAAGTCTGAGAATAGCGCAATTTTGTCCGGCGCTCCAGGATAGGCCAAGGATTCGTTGGCCGACTTGTTGCTGCAAGGGGCGCGGGTGGCGTTTAAAGCGGAGTAGGAGCGGCCTTTAGGCCGCGCAATCGCGGTTTAAAGCCCCACTGCCATTAGTTAAGCTGTGTTGAGTTGCCGCGTAGCGGTTTAT
>CAZOTR010000048.1:0-24921 GCA_964582755.1 uncultured Methylococcaceae bacterium
GGCGCTTGCGGTGCCGATACACCCAGTCGTAACAAGCCGCCTGCGGCTCCTCCAATAAACGCACCTCGCCCAGCCCCGCCAGCCGCGCCGCCTCCAAGGTCAGCGAACGCGCCGCCTCGTCGAACGAGGCCGGCACGGTGACGACGATTTCCTGCTTTTCCAAAGGCGCGTCGGGGAACTGCCGGTTCCACGCCGCCCGCACATGGGCCAGGTAAGACGCGCTGGCGTCCACCGGCGAAACCTTCTCCACATCCTCCGCCGCGCCCCACGGCAGGATGGCTGCGGTGCGGTCCACGCCCGCATGGGACAGCCAACTCTTCGCGCTGGTGATCGTGCGTCCGTGGGTCTTCGCCCCCAGCAGCCGGGCCAGTTCGCCGACGATGGGCCGGGTGTCGCTGCTGTCCTCGCTCCACGGCAGGCGTGTGTCCCATTCCGCCATCTCGCCCGGCGCGGGGTGGTAGCGCACCGAAGGCAGCAAGGGCCGGGCGAGGATGGCGCCGGGGGCGACCAGTTGCTCGATGTTGAAAATCTGGATCGTGAGGTTCGCGCCTTGCGACATGTCGGCAAAGGCCACGACGGTGTGCGTGGTGCCTAGGTCGATGCCAACGAGATAGCGGGAGGCAGGATGCGGGGTGGCGGGCATGAGGGAAGGTCGTTAGGGTTTGCTGCGAATGGATAGGCAGACAAAGCCTTAGGCCGGGAATTCCCCGGCCAAGGCGGTTATTTCGGTGGCGGGCTTAATTGATTGAATTGTAGGAGCGGGCCATGCCCGCGATCTTGGGCCTCACCCATTGCCCGAAGCCTTTCGCGGCCATGGGCCGCTCCCACGGAAAACATCATAAATCAATTAAATCCACCGCCGTCATTTCTGTTTCTTGAGAAAATCTTCCATGGCTTCTGCCGCATCCCAGTCGATTCTCTCCGAATTGACCAGGAATTTGACCAAGCGTTTGAAGCTTACGCGATGGGCCGCATGGCCGGGCAGCGAAAAATAATAACCCAGGTCTTCCAGCGTGAGGCGCAACAAAGAACGCGGGGGATGCAGTTTCTGCAACTGGGTTTTGACAAAAGCCTCCACCGCCGCAAAATGCTGGTTGACCATCTTTTCGCTTAACCCCGCCTTGACCAAATCCTTGCGGAATTCGGCCAGTATCTTGCGGTTGCCGTCGAGGATGGCCTTGGTTTTCGTTTCCTTTTCGTCATCGGGTTCCAACGAAGTGACCAGCCCGCCCAATTCCATGGCGGTGCGCAAACTCTGGGCGAAGCCTGTGCGCATACCGCCGCCGAAACTGACCGAATAAGGCATGATTAGCCCGTCGTAGATGATCTTCCCCTCAAACGGCAATAATACCGCCTCAGCCATGACCGGCGGGGCAAACGGCAATACATCGTCAATCGGGCTGATAATGCCCAAAACCCCGAAGGCGGTAGGTTGTTGCGAGTCCAGCAAGAAAATGGAATGTTTTTTCAGATGGCGCATGATGATGAAATTGCCGGCCACCCGGCGCTGCCAGCTTGCGGCCAGGGCTAAGTCCGCCTCTGCGAGCGCGGCGGGATTGCCATCGACAAAGCCTTGCAGATAGTCCGGCGACGCCCACAAGGCGTCGCGGATTTTCGCGGCATCTTGCGGATTGACGCTGCCGGTTTCCGGGTGTTCTGGCAAATCCGCGACTAAGTTTGTCCGGTCATTGACATAACACAGCAAAGGCCACCAGATTCGATAAAACCTTGTGCTGTCTTCGGGGGATAGGATCATGTCATAAGCCTCATAAAGGTTGATGCCAGAGGCTGGCGAATGGATTCGGGCCGGGCGGAATGCGCAAAACGGGGCGTGTCCCTTGCCGGCTATCCACGCGGCGGCGCACTTCGTGCGGGCGGGTTGCAAGAGGTTTTCATCCTACCAGCTTTCCGGCAAACTTTCACGCCTTTGGCGGTTGTATAATCACTGCGCATTGACACAAAATCCCACCGACATTCACCGTGAAATCCAGCGCCAAGGATTTCACTGCCCCGCGAAAATTCCCTAAGCCCGGTAGGTAGGAATAAGCTGGTTCGGGCGCGGGCGAGAACCGGTGTTTCCGGCTAGCTCCCGCCTTGGCTTGAAATTTCAACACCCAGAAGGAATGCCCATGCCCTCTTTACTCTCCCTCGCCAGCCGCTATGTCCGGTTGTCCATCCTCCAGCGGTGGATGGTGCCGCCGCTCGTCGCGGCGGCAACGCTGCTGGCTGTAGTGGCCGTGCCGTCCATCGTGGCCATGGGCTTTGACCAGTTCCAAAAATGGCTGGATCAACCGATTGGGCCTTTGCCGGTCAACGTTTGGGCGTTGCTGGCCTTCGCCTCGCTGTCCGTAGTCAACGCCGTCATCGGCAACTGGGCTTACCAGCATTATGTGGATTGGCAAAACAACCGCGTCCCGCAAGCCGCCGAATTCTTCCGCAATCAGCATCTGACCCGGCTGGAGGGCCAGTCCATCGGCATGGTGATCCGTGAAGCGGCGGAGGATCAAACCCTGCCCCCGGCGGACCAAGACACCCTGCTCGGGCTGGCCCGCTGCGCCGAAAAAGAATGGCCACAGCGGATTAGCCGCTATCCGAATCTGGCCGAGGCTTGGCTGGGCACGCTGCAAGACCGTCGGCTGGTGGACTTCATCCGCAATCCCGAAGAACTGGCCCTGAGCGACGAGCAGGCGGGGAACCTGTTGATCTTCATCAACCCCGCCGACGGCCAAGCCCCCTCTTCCAAAGCCCGGACACGGAGGCCAAGCTGCGCCTGGCCTTGCGTCGGCGTTTCAGCCTCGCCTTGCAGGAAGGCTTGAAGCGCGACTTCGCCCGGCGCGGCGAGGCGGCCTATGGGATGTTGCTGGACATTGCAGGGGAGTTGCTGCGGGCCGGGGCGGCGGGGATGGCGCGGACGGCGGACAACGAACAAGCGGTGCAAGCGGCCCGGCAAAGCCTCAGGGCGGCGTTGCCCGCCGACAACCCGCTGCATGGCAGGCTGGAACAACTCGCCCAGCAACTGGATGCCACCTACCATGCCGTGAAAGCCGAAGGCCGCGCCTCGGCCCGGCGGGACTGGGCCACTCATCGCGGGCTGCTGGTTTTGGCGGGGCTGGTTTTGGCGTTGGGCTTGGTGTTTTGGCTAGGCCATCGGCAGACCCAGAACACCGTGGAAATAAGCGGCCAAGCCACCGCCGAAAGCCTCGCCCGCATTGAGGCACAACTGAAAGAAGCCTTGGCTCCCAAGCAATTCGGCGAAGATCCGCCCCAGAGAAAACTCCCGCCCGAATTGCTGGAAAAAGCCAAGCTGCTGCTCGAACGCGGCGACAAGGAACAGCAAGCCCTCGCCAAAATCGCGTTGAACCAACATGAAGAAGCCGACCGGTTGATTCAAGAATTGAAAAAGGATCCTCTGGCCGAAGCCTTCCGCCTGCTGACACTGGAAGGCACCAACTGGTACAACGCCGGGGAATTCGACAAAGCCATTCCGCCGTTTGAGCAGGCGTTGGCTTTGCAACCCAACAACACCGATGCCCGCAATTGGGCGGCGATTGCCCATGGGCAAGCCCGCTTGGGCGGCATCGCCGCCCATCAACAACGGGCCATCGCCTTGCTGACGGGCAGTCTGGCTTTGCTGCCGGAGCGTTCTTGGGACTGGGGCAGAACTCAGAACAATTTGGGGAATGCTTGGGCGAATATGCCCACGGGCTACAGGGCCGAAAACCTGACCAAAGCCATCGCCGCTTTTACCGCCGCGCTGGAGGTCTTTACCCGGCAGTCCCATCCGGTGGAGTGGGCCATGACCCAAAAAAATTTGGGGGTTGCTTGGGCGCAGATGCCGACCGGCGACAAGGCCGGGAACCTGGGCGAGGCCATCGCCGCCAACACCGCCGCGCTGGAGGTCTACACCCGGCAGGCCCATCCGTTGGAGTGGGCCGGAACCCAAAACAATTTGGGGAATGCTTGGCGGGAGATGCCTACGGGCGACAAGGCCGGGAACCTGGGCAAGGCCATCGCCGCCAACACCGCCGCGCTGGAGGTCTTTACCCGGCAGGCCCATCCGGTGGATTGGGCCAGAACCCAGATCATTTTGGGTAATGCTTGGCAGGAGATACCCACGGGCGACAAGGCCGAAAACTTGGGCAAGGCCATCGCCGCCTACACCGCCGCGCTGGAGGTCTTTACCCGGCAGGCCTATCCGGTGGACTGGGCCAGAACCCAGAACAATTTGGGGAATGCTTGGGTGCAGCGCACGGGTGACAGGGCCGGGAGCTTGGGCAAGGCCATCGCCGCCTACACCGCCGCGCTGGAGGTCCGCACCCGGCAAGCCGATCCGGCGGGTTGGGCCACGACCCAGAACAATTTGGGGAATGCTTGGGCGCAGATGCCCACGGGCGACAAAACCGAGAACCTGGGCAAGGCCATCGCCGCCTACACCGCCGCGCTGGAGGTCCGCACCCGGCAGGCCTATCCGGTGGACTGGGCCGAGAGCCAGGGCAGTTTGGGGAATGCTTGGGCGCAGATGCCGACCGGCGACAAGGCCGGGAACCTGGGCAGGGCCATAGACGCCTACAGCGCGGCGCTGGAGGTCTACACCCGGCAGGCCCATCCGGTGGAGTGGGCCGGGATCCAGAACAATTTGGGGGCTGCTTGGCGGGACATGCCCACGGGCGATAGAGCGGAAAACCTGGGCAAGGCCATCGCTGCCTACACCTCCGCGCTGGAGGTCTTTGACCGGCAGGCCGATTCGGCGAATTGGGCCATGATCCATTTCAATCGGGGCTTGGTATTTATGGATCGGGCGGGACTCGGCGGCGGCTGTGCGGATTGGCGCAAAGCCATTGCCGAGGTGAAGGCGACGGCGGAGGTTTGGACGGAGGCGGCTTTTCCTTTCTACCATCAAAACCACATCGCCCCGGTGCTGGAACAATTGCGCGGGATTTGGCAGGCGGAAGGCTGCGGCGGCGGGTTTGAGGCTATCCCGCCCGCGCCATAAATAATCTCCCGGAGTGCAAGATTTATCTTGCACATCCCGCAACGCGGGATGAGTCTTTATGCTCTCGCGCAATTGCAAGATGAATCTTGCGCTCCAAAACAAGGGGAAAATCCATGCTCCGCCGCCATCCGCATACGCCCGCGCATCTGTCGCTGGACGATACGCCCTACTTCATCACCGGGGCGATTTATGGCAAACGCCCTTTGCTGCGGACGGAGGGGCTCAAGCAAATATTGCTTGAGGCGATGCATAGGAGCTTTAGCGAGTATGGCTAGCGTTTTTGGATCATTGGGTCATCCTAGACAACCATTACCACCTGATGGCGCAAAGCCACAAAGGCGAAGACCTCGCCGCTATCATGCATAAGCTGCACGGGCGCACCGGCCACGCCATCCACGCGGCCACGGATTGCGAGCTGCCGGTCTGGTGGAATTATTGGGATTATTGCCCACGCGACGAGCGTGATTACATCGTCCACTTCAACTATCTGCTCTATAACCCCGTCAGGCATGGGTATGTCAGCGATTTGAAGGACTATCCTTTTTCCAGCTTTCCCAAGTTGTTGCAAGATTTTGGCAAAGAGCGGCTGGCGCGGCAATTCCGCGATTTCCCAGATTTCCGAACGCTGGACGGGGTGAAGGATGATTTTAACGGCGGTGCGACCAAGCCGGGCGGGCAGGAATAAGCCGGTCCGAGCGCGGGCGGGAAGCGGCGGCAATCCCGGCGTGTGCCGGAAACGCCCGTCCTTCGCCGGGACAGGCTTATTCCGGCCTGGCTGCCGCCAGCGCCGGGACGGAAGAGCGCCAGATGCCGGATTGTTTTTCTACGTCCGCGAGAAACAATATAAAAATCACCAAAAGGCGGTTTCGTGCGGACAATATGAGGCTTGATCTCGACGATTTGAAGCTTCAAATCCCCGATTTCAGGCTTAAAATCGTCGGCATGAAGCCTTCGATTTCACAATTTTAGGCTTGAATTTGCCGATGTGAAGCCTTGAATTTTCAGCATCAAGCCAAAGATTGCCGATCCACGAACATGAAAGTTCTCCGGTCGGCGACAGGCCGGGCGGGAGAATCTTTAAGCGGCTGGAAAATTGGGGATAGGGTATTGCGCGGTGACCAATTGGTCGGGGTGAGAGGATTCGAACCTCCGGCCACTGCCTCCCGAAAGCAGTGCTCTACCAGGCTGAGCTACACCCCGTGATTGATATTTCAGTAGCTGCGTTCCACTGAAAATTGCGCAAGCCGGATGAGGGCTTGTTTGTGTGCGGAAGCGGGAAGCGAATCCAAAGCCGCGATGGCTTTGTCGGCTTCTTCCCTAGCACGCCGCGCAGTATACTCGATTGCTTGCGTAGACTCAATGATATCGTACACTTCTTTGAAGCGGTCGCGGTTGCCTTCCTCGATGGTGTGGCGCAACAGGGCGGCTTGCGCCTCGGTGCCGTGTTCGATGGCGTAGATCAAGGGCAGGGTGGGCTTGCCTTCGGCGAGGTCGTCGCCAAGGTTCTTGCCCAGATCTTCCGGGTCGGCCTTGTAGTCCAGCGCGTCGTCGATAAGCTGGAAGGCTGTCCCTAAGCGCAGGCCGTATTCCTTGAGGCTGTCTTCGACTTCTGTCGGCGCGCCGACCAGCACGGCGGCAAGCTGGGCGGCGGCGCTGAACAGGATGGCGGTCTTGCGGGCGATGACTTGCAGGTATTTTTCTTCGGTCGTCGCCGGGTTGTTGCAGTTGAGCAGTTGCAGCACCTCGCCTTCGGCGATGGCGGTGGTGGTGCGCGAGAGGATTTCCATGATCCTCATGCTGCCGACGCTGACCATCAGCTCGAACGAGCGCGAATAGAGGTAGTCGCCGACCAGGACGCTGGCGGAGTTGCCCCAGAGCTGGTTGACGGTGTCCTGGCCGCGCCGCAGCGAGGATTCGTCCACCACGTCGTCGTGCAGCAGGGTGGCGGTGTGGATGAACTCGATCACCGAGGCCAGGGTGATGTGCTGGTTGCCTTGGTAGCCCAGGGCCTTGGCGACCATGAGCAGGAGCATGGGGCGCAGGCGCTTGCCGCCGCTGGCGACGATGTAATTGCCGATCTGGTTGATCAGCACCACGTCGGAGCTGAGTTCGCGGATGATGAGTTGGTTGACCTCGGCCATTTCCGCTTCGACGAGCTGTTTGATGCCGGCAAAGTCCTGGTTGGGGCTCTTGGCCGCCGTCGATTGGGTGTGTTGAGCGCTAAGGGTCGTCATGGGTGTCTCCGCTTGCAAGCGGTTATTCTGTAGTTTTAATAAAATCGGCGAATCCTATGAATCCGCTTCGGCTGTGTCAAGTTTAATTCGGCTGGCCGCTGGTTTTTTTAGCGCAGCCGGCTCCCGTCGCGGGCGTCGAAAATGGCGGTGGGGCGGTCCAGCCCGCCCAGGCTGCCGGGCAGGTAATGTAGCGGGGCGCGGGGGAAATAGCCATGGGTTTTGAGGAGGGTCCGGGCCGGCCGCGCCCCGCTGCGGTTGGCGCTGGTGGAGACGATGGCCCCGCCGAATGCCCGGCACAGCGCCGAGGCCGTCGGGTGCGCGGTGACCCGCACCGCCAGAGTGCCGCGCTTGCCGCGCAGCCACGGCGGCGTCTTCGGCGCGGCGGGGACGATCCAGGTCACGGGGCCGGGCCAACTGGCCCGCAGCCGCTCGCGCATCTCGCCTGCGGGGATGTCCAGGAAGGGTTCGATTTGCGCGAAGTCGGCGGCGATGAGAATCAGCCCCTTGCTGTCCGGGCGTCCTTTCAGCGCCAGCAACGCGGCGACCGCCTGCGGATTGAGCGGGTCGCAGCCTAAGCCCCAGACGGCTTCGGTAGGGTAGGCCAGGAGCTTGCCGTCGCGCAGTTGGCGGGCGGCGAGGCGCAGGCGCAGTGCCGATGCCATGGAGGCTTACTCCATCGCCGCGTCCGCCGGGTCGCCCTCGTAGGGGGTGGCGTAGCCGCATTCCTTTTGCGGGCAGACTTTTTCCACGCCGCGCCGTTTGGTGGTTTTGACGGTGAGGATTGGCCAGCCGCAGTTCGGGCAGGGTTCCGCAATGGGCGGATTCCAGGCGGCGTAGCTACAGGTCGGGTAGGTGGAGCAGGAATAGAACAGCTTGCCGAAGCGCGACTTGCGCTTTATCAAGCTGCCTTTCTTGCATTCGGGGCATTGCACGCCGGAGTCTTCGGGTTTTTCCAAAGGCTCGATGTGCTTGCATTTCGGGTAGCTGCTGCAACCGATGAATTTGCCGTAGCGCCCGGTCTTCAGCACCAGCGGGGAGTCGCATTTCGGGCAGGTGCGGCCTTCGACGACTTCCGGCTCGGCCTGTTTGGCGTCGCCGTCGAGGTTGCGGGTGTATTTGCAGGCCGGGTAGCTGTTGCAGCCGATGAAGCGGCCATTGCGGCCCAGGCGGATGGACAACGGCCCGCCGCATTCGGGGCACTTTTCCTCGATGGCCTCGTGGGTCACGTCGGCGCGTTTGAGCGAGCCGTCTTTCTCCCCGATCAACGCGATGAACGGCCCCCAAAATTCGCCCAGCAACGGCTTCCAGGCTTTTTCGCCGCGCGAGACGGCGTCCAGTTCGTCTTCCAGGTTGGCGGTGAAATTGTAATCGACGTATTGGGTGAAATGCTCGGTGAGGAATTTATTGACGATGCGGCCCACGTCGGTGGGCCGGAAGCGCTTGCTTTCCAATTCCGCGTAATGGCGCTGTTGCAGCGTCGAGATGATCGAGGCGTAGGTCGAGGGCCGGCCGATGCCGTATTCTTCCAGGGTCTTGACCAGGCTGGCTTCGGTGTAGCGCGGTGGCGGCTCGGTGAAATGCTGGCCGGCGATGATCGCTTCCAAATCGGCCTGCTGGCCTTCTTTGAGGGGCGGCAGGTAGCGTTCGTCATCATCGCCCGCTTGCGCGTCGTCGCGGCCTTCCAGGTAGACGGCCATGAAGCCCGGTTCGATGACGGTCGAGCCGTTGGCGCGGAACACGTTGCCCTCGCCGCAGCCCAGATCCACCGCGACGGTGCCGATGGTGGCGTGGATCATCTGGCAGGCCACCGTGCGCTTCCAGATCAGGTTGTAGAGCTTGAACTGGTCGGGGCTTAGATGGGATTTGACGGCCTCCGGCGTGCGCTGCGCCGAGGTGGGGCGGATGGCTTCGTGGGCTTCCTGGGCGTTCTTGCTTTTGGTTTTGTAAACAGGCGGCTGCTCCGGCAGCTTGTCCTGGCCGAAGCGGGCGGCGATCAATTCGCGCAGGTCGGCGATGGCCTCGTTGGCGAGGTTCACCGAGTCGGTGCGCATGTAGCTAATCAGGCCGACGCTTTCGCCGCCTAAGTCTATGCCTTCGTACAACTGCTGCGCCACGGTCATCGTGCGGCGGGTGGTGAAGCCCAGCTTACGCGCCGCCTCCTGTTGCAGGGTCGAGGTGGTGAACGGCGCGGCGGGATTGCGCTTGCGCTCCTTTTTTTCGACCTTCAGCACGTCCAGCTTGCCGCCTGCGGCTTGCAGCAGGGAGTCGCGCACGGCGTGGGCTTGTTGCTCGCCGGTGATGCTGAACTGTTCTTGCTTGACGCCGCCGTACTGGGTCAGGCGGGCTTTGAAGCCTTGGCCCTCGGCTTGGGCTTGGGCCTCGATGGTCCAGTATTCCTGGGTTTTGAACGCCTCGATCTCCAGTTCCCGCTCGACGATCATGCGCAAGGCCGGGCTTTGCACCCGGCCTGCGGAGAGGCCCCGGCGGATTTTTTTCCACAGCAGCGGCGACAGCTTGAAGCCGACCAGATAATCCAGGGCGCGGCGGGCCTGCTGCGCGTTGATGAGTTCTTCCGACAGCGTCTTCGGGGTGGCTATGGCTTCGGTGATGGCACGTTTGGTGATTTCGTGGAACACCACCCGATGCACCGGCTTGTCTTTCAGCAGCTTCTTTTCCCGGAGGATCTCGATCAGGTGCCAGGAAATCGCCTCGCCCTCGCGGTCAGGGTCGGTGGCCAGATAGATGGCGTCCGCCTTCTTGGCGGCGCTGGCGATGGCCTGGACATGTTTGAGGTTTTTGTCGATGACCTCGTACTTCATGGCGAAATCGTGGTCGGGATCGACCGCGCCTTCCTTGGGGACGAGGTCGCGCACATGGCCGTAGGACGCCAATACCTGGAAGTCCTTGCCCAGATATTTTTCGATGGTCTTGGCTTTGGCCGGGGATTCTACGATGACGAGGTGATGGCTCATGTATAGCTTGAAGGATGCGGGTGATGCGGGATGGGGGCGCGGAAACGGGCCGGGTCAGTGCAGATAGCTCGGCAGCGATTCGTATACCAAGTTCTCCATGCGGGCGAAGGCGATTTCCTCGTCGGGTTGGCTGAACAGGACCATCAGCACGATCCAGCGCAGGTTTTCCAGGGAAATGGCCTCTTCTTGCAGCGCCATGGCGCGGTCGATGGCGAGTTCCCGGCTGGCGGGGGTGAGGATGCCGCTTTGTTCCAGGAACATCAACAGGCCGCGGCACTCGGTGTCCAGCTTGGCGCATTCTTGCGCTGAAAAAATGCGGAACGCGGGCAGGGATGAGGATTGGATCGGCTTTTGGCTGGACAGCGACTCCAGCCAGTCAAACGCCTTGTTTATCTCTTTGTGCGGGAAGCCGGCTTCCAGCAATTCGGTGCGGATGGCGTCCGGGTCGGGGGTCAGATCGGTTTCGTCATCCATATAGTTTTCAAAGAGATAAATCAGGACGTCAAATACGTTTTCTTTCATTCGTTGGTCTCGATTGGGGAGGGGGCGGGGAGCTTCACCTGATCCGGCTGTAGCCGCCGTCGGCGGAAACAATATGGCCTTGCAGTTCCAGGGACAACAGCAGGGACATGATGGTTTCCGGTTGGTTTCCCGTCGCCGCCACTAGAGTATCCACGGAGGTTGGGGCATACGCAATATATTTCAACAGCGAGAGGCTCTGCGGGTCAGCTTCTTCCCCGTCCGTTTGCCGTTGTGGCGGGGGCTGGGCGGCGAGGCTGGCAATGGAGAATTCCTCCAGGATGTCGTCCACCGTCTCCACCAATTTGGCGCCTTGTTTGATGAGGGCGTTGCAGCCACGCGCCAAGGGATTGTTGATGGCGCCGGGCAGGGCGAACACTTCGCGGCCTTGCTCCAAGGCCATGCGGGCGGTGATGAGGGAGCCGCTTTTCAGCGCCGCCTCCACCACCAGCACGCCCAGCGAAAGCCCCGAGATGATGCGGTTGCGGCGGGGGAAATTGCCCGCTTGGGGCGGCGTGTGGGTGGGGAATTCGGAAACCAGCGCCCCGCCTTGGTCCACGATGGCCTCGGCCAGTTCCTGGTGGCTGCGCGGATAGACTTGGTCCAGCCCCGTGCCCATGACGGCCACGGTGGTTCCGCCGCCGTCCAACGCGCCCCGGTGCGCGGCGGCGTCCACGCCCAAGGCCAAGCCGCTGGCTACGCTGAGTCCGCTGGCCACCAAGGCGCGGGCGAAGTCGCGGGCGTGTTTGCCGCCGACGGGCGAGGGGTTGCGGCTGCCGACCACGGCCAGTTGCCGGCAGGCCAGCGCTCCGGTGTCGCCGCGCACGAACAGCAGCGGCGGCGGGTCGGCGATTTCGCGCAGGATGGCAGGATAGGCCGGGTCGCGCAGTTCCAGGCAATGGTGGCCGGGCGTTTCCAGCCAGCGCAAGTCGCTTTCCACCTTGTCCCAGTCGGGGCTTTGCAGCCATTCCAGCGTGTCCTTGGCCAAGCCCGCCTCCGCCAAGGCCGTGGCGGAGGCGGCGAAGACCTGCCGGGGCGGGCCGAAGCGTTCGGCCAAAGCCTGGTAGCTGCGCGGCCCGACCCGTGGCGCGCGCAGCAAGGCGAGGGAAAAGCGGAAATCCTCGGGGCGGGGAGGGAGGGTCAAGGGTTGGTCACGGCATCGTTCAAGTGGATGGCCCTGATCGCGCTCAACACCAAGCCGAAACTCACCCGCTCAAAGGGGCGGAACACCATCAGCAAGCCTTCCTTTTCGGGCGGGAGGGCGATTTCCGCGTTTGCCCAGCCGCTGATGATGTCGCGTTCGATGCGGCCGGCTTGGCGTATCTCCAGCACATGGCCGGTTTCCAAGCCATCCGCAGTGCCCCGGTCGATGACCACGATGTTCCACTGGCCAATTTGGGAAACGCCATCCACCACGGAGATGATATGCCCGTGGACGGGGCGGTCGGGGGGATGCGGTTGGAAGCGCGTCTGCACCTTGCCGATTTCAATGGGCAGGATGCGGTCGCCTATGTTGAGATCGCGGTCACTTTTGGTGATGCGTAGCGTGGTGGCAAGCTCGTCCACGGCCTCCACGTTGGCGTCGGCCACATACAGGGCCTCATAGCCTAGGATCTCCCCGCTTTCCGCGTCGGTGTAGGGTTTGCCGGCGCGGAAAACCATGTAACCCTTGACTGGGTTGTCGGCAAGCCCGCGCACATAGGCGCGGTCCCCGGCGCCGCCGACGACATGCTCGTCAGCCATGGACACCACATAAGGCGCCTGCCCCAAGCTGTCGGCATCCACGACCTTCGGCTCGGTCAAGAACTGTTGGATGTTGCTCATCGGAATGGCGGGAATGGCCGTGTCCACGGGGGAGACCCGGATGGACGGGGACAGCCTCGCCTCGTCCGGGCGGGATTGCGCAAGGCCGGTCCCGGCTGCGCGGCTACCCACTTGCAGGTACGGCTTGCCGTCAACCATGGTCAAAACCAACTCGTCCCCTGGATAGATCCAGTGGGGGTCGGCAATCTGCCGGTTGTCATGCCAGATGTCGGGCCATTGCCAGGGCTTGGCCAGGAATTTGCCGGCGATGCCCCAGAGCGTGTCGCCCCGGACCACGGTGTAGCGTTCCGGGTGGTTGGGGTTCAGTTCGATGTCGTCAGCTTGGACCCCGCCCGCCATGAGCAACAGCCACAAACCGCCCGCTATCCGCAATTTCATAAGTGCTTTCATCCTCTGCCTGCCTTCCCGGCGTGGGAACGCCGCAACACAAGTGGGTCAATCGGGTTTGTTCCCGCCGGGGCGGGAGGTGCGGCGGCGGGGTTTTCCGCCGCCATCGTTTCAGCGAAGCGTTCAAAGTCTAGTCGAATTCGGCTAGAATTCCAAAATTCTTAAAGAACTTGTGGCGCGCGACAAACCATGGCCCTTCTCACCATTCTCGAATATCCCGATCCCCGGCTGCGCAAGAAGGCGTTGCCGGTGGCGCGGGTGGACGGCACCGTGCAGGCTCTACTGGACGACATGCTGGAAACCATGTACGCCGCGCCGGGCATCGGCCTGGCCGCGAACCAGGTCAATGTGCAGAAGCGGGTCATCGTCATTGACATCTCCGAGGAGAAAAACGCCCCTCTGTGCCTCGTCAACCCGGAGATCGTTTGGACCGACGGCAAGGAGGAGATGGACGAAGGCTGCTTGTCCGTGCCGGGCGTGTTCGAGAAGGTCAGCCGGGCGGAAAAAGTGAAGGTGAAGGCGCAAGGGCGCGACGGCGCCGAGTTCGAGATAGAGGCCGACGGCTTGCTCGCCGTGTGCCTACAGCACGAAATCGACCATCTCGAAGGCAAGCTGTTCGTCGATTACCTGTCCGCCCTGAAGCGCCACCGCGCCCGGAAAAAACTGGAGAAAGACCGGCGCCAGAAGGCTGCCAAGCCCGACGCCAAAGCCCAGGCGGTAATCTGACCCTTCCCCCGGCGTCGCCGTCGGCGGCGCTTCCCCCGCCCCTAGGGGCGCAACTATCGACAAGGTCTTAATGAAAATCCTGTTCGCCGGCACGCCCGAGTTCGCCGTTCCCAGTTTGGCGATGCTGTTGGCTTCGGAGCATGAGGTCGTCGGCGTCTACACCCAGCCGGACCGCCCCGCAGGCCGGGGGCGCAAGGCCCAGCCCGGCCCGGTGAAGGCCTTGGCGTTGGAACATGGCATCGAAGTCCGCCAGCCGGAAAGCCTGAAACCGCCCGAGGAGCAGGAAATCTTGCGCGGTTTCGGGGCCGATGTGATGGTGGTGGTGGCTTACGGCTTGATCTTGCCCAAGGCCGTGCTGGACATCCCCCGCCTGGGCTGCGTCAATGTCCACGGCTCGCTGCTGCCGCGCTGGCGCGGGGCCGCGCCGATCCAGCGGGCCGTCTACGCGGGCGACACGGAAACCGGGGTCACCATCATGTTCCTCGAACCCGCCATGGATACCGGGCCGATGCTGCGCAAAGTCTCCACGCCGATAGGACCTCTGGAGACTTCGGCGGATCTGTACGGACGCTTGGCGGTGCTGGGCGCGCAGGCGCTGGGCGACTGCCTGCCGGGCATCGCTGCCGGGACGATACAGCCGGAGGTCCAGGACGAGTCGCAGGCCACCTATGCCAAGAAGCTCGACAAAGCCGAGGCTGTAATGGATTGGGCGCTGCCGGCGGCGGTGCTGGAGCGGCGGGTGCGGGCGTTCAATCCTTGGCCGGTGGCGGAAACGCTTTACCGGGGCGAGGCGTTGCGCGTTTGGCTGGCCCAAGCCGTGGACGGGCAGGCGGACGCCGCGCCCGGCACGGTGCTGGCCGGCCGCAAGGCTTTGGACGTGGCCACTGGCGACGGCATCCTGCGCCTGCTCGAAGTGCAATTGCCCGGCGGCAAGCGGCTGGCCGCCGCCGACTTTCTCAACGCACACACGATGGCCGGTGTGCGCCTGGGCGTGGGCGTTTGAACACCCGCGCGCTGGCGGCGGACGCCCTGCGGCGGGTGACGGCGGAGGGCCAGTCGCTGACCGCCGCGCTAGATGAAATCCTGCCGGCCATCCCGCAAGACAATGACCGCGCCTTTGTGCAAGCCCTGTGCTTTGGCGTGGTGCGTTGGTATTTTCAACTGGATTTCATCCTCCGCCAACTCGCGCCCAAGCCCATCCGCGACGAACCCATCCGCCTGCTGGCCTTGCTCGGCCTGTATCAACTGGAACACACCCGGGTCAAGCCCCATGCGGCGGTGGCGGAGACGGTCGAAGCTGCGGGCCGCAAGGCGTGGGCGAAGCCTTTGCTGAACGGGGTGTTGCGCAACTACCAGCGGCAACGCGAGCGCCTGCTGGCGCTGGCCGGGCGCGACGAGGCCACCGCCACCGCGCATCCCGCTTGGCTGGTCGGCCAGATCCGCGCAAACTGGCCGGACGACTGCGCAGCCATCCTGGACCAAGCCAACCAGCCGCCGCCGATGACTTTGCGCGTCAACCAGAGGCAGGGCGGGCGCGAGGAATATTTGGACATGTTGCGGCAGGCGGGCATCGCGGCCCGGCCTTGCCGGTTCGCGCCGTTCGGCCTCACCTTGGAAACCCCGGTTCCCGTGGAGCGCCTGCCGGGGTTTCGGGAAGGCCGGGTTTCCGTGCAGGACGAGGCCGCGCAATTGGCCGCGAATTTGCTGGAGCTGGCGCCGGGGCAGCGGGTGTTGGATGTTTGCGCCGCACCCGGCGGCAAGACCTTGCACATCCTGGAAAGCTGTCCGGGCTTGGCCGAGGTGGCCGCGCTGGACATCGCCCCGGAAAGGCTGGCCAAGATCGGCGAAAACCTCGCCCGCGCCGACCTTAAGGCCCGCGTGATATGCGGCGACGCCGCCAATCCCAAGGCTTGGTGGGACGGCAAGCCGTTCGACCGCATCCTGCTGGACGCGCCCTGTTCGGCCACCGGCGTGATCCGCCGGCACCCGGACATCAAGTTGCTGCGCCAGCCGGATGACATCGCGCACTTGCGGGACATGCAGCGCCGCATCCTGGACAATGTCTGGCCGCTGCTGGCCGAAGGCGGGCTGCTGGTTTACGCGACCTGCTCGATCTTAAAAGAAGAAAACGAACGGCAAGTGGCGGAGTTTCTGCGCAGGCATCCGCAGGCGCGGGAGGCTCCTGTCGAGGCGGATTGGGGGCGGCCCGCCGCCTTTGGCCGGCAAATCCTCACCGGGGAACAAGGCATGGACGGTTTTTATTACGCCCGTCTGGCGAAATGACCGCGGTTCCGCGTCTTTGGCTGTGCGTCTGGCTGGCGTTGCTGCCTTGGCCAGCGCCGGCCGCGACGGCGGACTATGGCTTTACCATCGCCCGCGCCGAGTTGAAGCCCGACGGGGCAGGGAAGGGCTTGCGCTTGGACGCCGACATCGACTATCGCTTCAGCGGGCCGGCCGTTGACGCGCTGCGCAACGGCGTTGCCTTGACCCTGGTCTTGCGCCTGAAAGTCAAGCAGGAGCGCGACTGGTGGTGGGATGCGACGGTGTTGGATGAAAAACATGCCTTCCGCGTCCGCTACCACGCCCTGTCCAAGCTGTACCAGATCCTCGCGGAGAACGGCGAAGCCCCGCGCAATTTCGCCAACCTCAACGCCTTGCTGGATGCGTTGGGGACGGTCCGCGCCCTCCCCGTGGCGGGGGGCTTGCCGCCGGCCGGCGGGGAGCGCTACCGCGCCAGCCTCGCCGTGGGCCTGGACATCGAAGCCCTGCCCCTGCCTCTGCGCCCGGTGGCGTATGTCACCCCCGCCTGGTATCTGCAAAGTCCGGTTTACAAATGGACCTTCGCAAACTGAAGCCGCCGTTGAGCCTGTCCATCCTGGTGCTGTTCGCGGCCATCGTTGGCTCGCTGCACCTGATGAGTTCCGCCACCCAGGATTCCTCGCAACTTGGCAAGCTGTATTCCTGGCTGGTGCTGATTAACTCCCTAGGCTCGGTGTTGCTGCTCGGGCTGGTCGGGGCCAACATCTACTGGCTGCTGCGCCAACTCAAGAAAAAGGCGGCGGGTTCGCTGCTGACGGCGCGCATGGTGTTCCTGTTCATCCTGCTGACCCTGGCCCCGGCCTCGATAGTGTTTTACTACTCCATGCAGTTTCTCCAGCAAAGCATCGACAGTTGGTTCGACGTGAAGATCGACCGGGCCATGGACGACGCCTTGGAGCTGGGGCGTTCGGCGCTGGACGAGCGGATGCAGGCCTTGCTGCGGCAGACCGAGCAAGTCGCCTGGCATTTGGAGAACGTGCCCGAGTCCATGGTGGCGATCACGCTGGGCGACGTGTATGACCGCACCGACGAGGGGGAGTTGACGGTGTTCACCAAGAAAGGCCACATCATCGCCACCAGCGGCGCGAGGTCCGACCAAATCGTCCCCGACTTGCCGGGCGAGGCCGTGCTGCTGCAATTGCGGCACGGCAAATCCTATGTCGGGTTGGAGCCTGCCGCCGGTTCGGGCATGAAAATCCGCGCCTTGGTACTGGTGGATGGGCGCGACGAAAATTATTATTTCCAGACCGTCTTCCCGGTGCCGCAGCGGCTGGCGGAGTTGGGCGTGACCGTCGAGTCGGCCCATATCCACTACAAGGAATTGAATTATCTGCGCAGTTCGCTGAAAGCCAGCTTCGCGCTGACCCTCTCGCTGGTGTTGCTGCTCAGTCTGCTGGCGGCGATTTGGGCGGCGTTTGTCAGCATCCGCCGCATCGTCGCGCCGGTGCGGAGGCTGGCGGAAGGCACGCGGGCGGTGGCCGAGGGCGATTACGAAAAGCGCCTGCCGGTGAAAAGCAAGGACGAGTTGGGCTTTTTGGTGGAATCGTTCAACGCCATGACCGCGAAAATCGCCAGGGCGCGGGACGAGGCGCAAAATTCCCGGCAAGAGGTGGAGCGCCAACACGCCTATCTGGAAACCGTGCTGGGCAATTTGTCCTCCGGGGTGATGAGCTTCGACGGCCACATGCGCCTGCAAACCGCCAACCATGCGGCGGACACCATCCTCCACGCCAACATCGCCGGCCTGCCGGGCATCCCGCTGCCAGAATTGGCCAAGGCCCATCCGCATCTGCGGGAATTGATGGAATTCGTCGGCGAGCGGCTGGTCCGCGAAAAGCCCTGGAGCGAGGAAGTCCATTTCAACGGGCCGCTGGGGCGGCAGGAGTTGTTCTGCCGGGGCACGCCGCTGTTCGACGCCGAAGGGGCGTGGCAGGGCGCGGTGGCGGTGTTCGACGACGTGACCGCGCTGATCCAGGCGCAGCGCCGCGCCGCCTGGGGCGAGGTGGCCCAGCGCCTGGCCCACGAAATCAAGAACCCGCTGACGCCGATCCAGTTGTCCGCCGAGCGGCTTAAGCATAAGCTTGCCAAAAGCCTGAACGAAGTGGATGCCGAAATGCTGGAGCGCTCCACCCGCACCATCGTCCAGCAGGTGGAGGCGATGAAGAGCATGGTCAACGCCTTCGCCGAATACGCCAAGCCCTCCGTCGTCCACTTGCAGCCGGTCGATTTGCGCCGGCTCATCGAAGAAGTGGTCGCGCTCTACCCGCCGTCTTCAGGGCTGGCGTTCCAACTGAGTTTGCAAGAGGCCTTGCCGGCGGTGTCCGCCGACCCGGTGCGGATGCGGCAAGTGTTGCACAATATGATTAAAAACGCCCAGGAGGCGACCTCCTCGGCAACGGCAGGAACCATGTCCATCAACGCCCATCTGACCCACGACAACGGCAATCCCGCTGTCGAAATCCAACTCCGCGACAACGGCCCCGGCATTCCGCCCGAACAGGCGGAGCGCGTGTTCGACCCCTACGTCACCACCAAGACCAAAGGCACCGGCCTGGGGCTGGCCATCGTCAAGAAGATCATCGAGGAACACGGCGGGACGATACGCCTGGACCCTAGCCACCAAGACGGCGCGGGCTTCGCCATCCGCCTGCCCCTGGCCGAGCCTGCGCCTGCGGAGGTGGCCCATGGCTAAGGCTTACATCTTAGTGGTGGACGACGAGCCGGACATCCGCCAGTTGCTGCGGGAAATCCTCGAAGACGAGGATTACGAAGTGGCCGTCGCCGAGAACGGCGCGTCGGCCCGCCAACTGCGGGCGGCGCGTCGGCCCGACTTGATCCTGCTGGACATCTGGATGCCCGACGAGGACGGCATCACCCTGCTGAAGGACTGGCTGCACGACGAGCAAAGCACCGGGCCGGTCATCATGATGTCCGGCCACGCCACCGTGGAGACGGCGGTGGAGGCGACCCGGCTGGGCGCTTACGATTTCCTGGAAAAGCCGCTGTCGTTGGCGAAATTGCTGGTCACCGTCGAGCGGGCGCTGGAGAACGCCCGGCTGAAGCGGGAAAACGTCGGCCTCAAGCGCCGCGTCGAGGCGCTGGTCGAGCCGGTCGGCAAGTCGGCGGTGATGGAGCGCCTGCGTGAGCAGGCCCGCCGCCTCGGCCAGCACGACGCCCGCGTGTTGCTGATCGGCGAGCCGGGCTGCGGCAAAGAAAACCTCGCCCGCTATCTGCATGCCCACAGCCCCCGGCGCGAGGGGCCGTTCGTCGATGTCGGCGTGGGCTGCATCGCCCCGGCGTTCTCGGCGGTGGAGTTTTTCGGGCGGCAAGACGGCAGCAGCATCCAGGAGGGCTTGCTGGAGCAGGCCCACGGCGGCACCTTGTTCCTGGACGAGGTGGCGGACATGGAAGAGGAAACCCAAATGCGCCTGTTGAGCGTGTTGGAGTCCCACAGCTTCTCCCGCGTGGGCGGCGGCGAGCCTATCCATGTGGACGTGCGCATCATCGCCTCCACGCGCAAGTCCTTGGACGAGGAAGTCCGCGAAGGCCGCTTCCGCCGTGAGTTGTTTTATTTGCTTAACGTGGTGACGTTGAAAATCCCGCCGCTGCGGGAACACAACGAGGACATCCCCGACCTGTTGCGGTTTTATGTCGATTACTATGTCAGCCGCGAGAAACTGGCGTTCCGCCGCTTCCCGGTGGCGGTGCAGAATTTCCTCCGCCATTACCCTTGGCACGGCAATGTCAGGGAACTGAAAAACCTGGTGCAGCGGCTGTTGATTTTGGGTTCCGGCGACGAAGTCAGCCTGGAAGAGGCCAAGGCCGCGCTGGGCGACGCGCTGGTCGAGCCGCCGGTGAGCAGCGGCAGTTCGCAAGCCCCCGATTATTACGAATTGCCGTTGAAGGAGGCGCGGGAGCGCTTCGAGAAGGATTACCTGGAATACCACCTGGACAAATACGGCGGCAGCGTCGCCCGCCTCTCCCACGCCATCGGGCTGGAGCGCACCCATCTTTACCGCAAGCTGAATTCTTTGGGGATTAAATTCCGGGAGAAGAAATAGGTCGGTAGTTGGCAGGCTACGCGGCATGTACCTTCATCGACCGTTAATGGCACACACGGCGCACCCGATATGGCTTTAATTTGGAGATTCCCATGACCCAACTGCATCGTATCACGACAAACCCCCGACAATGCGGGGGTCGGCCTTGCATCCGGGGAATGCGTATCCGGGTGAAGGATATTCTCGATCTGCTGGCGGCGGGGGTGCCTCACGAAGAAATACTCGCCGATTATCCCTATCTGGAACCCGATGACATCACGGCGGCCTTGGAATTCGCCGCCCGGCAATCGGATCATCCTATCTGGCGGGCGGCTTGAAGCCATGCGCTTTGTCGTGGATGCCCAGCTTCCGCCTGCGCTGGCGCGTTATTTGGCCGACCAAGGCCATACTGCCGAGCATGTGCTTGATCTAGGCTTGAACGAAGCCGAAGATTCGGCGATTTGGGATTACGCTTTGCGGTATGATGCGGCGGTCATTACCAAAGATGAGGATTTTTCCATCCGCATCGCCATGCAAGCGAAGGGGCCATGCCATCGTGTGGCTGCGCGTTGGCAATACCAGCAACCGCGCCTTGCTAAACTGGTTTGCGCCGCTTTTGCCGGACATCGAACGGGCCTTGCTGGCGGGGGAAAGATTGATTGAAGTGGATTGACGTATCCTCCAATGGCAACGCTTGACTGTATCCACGGAGCAGACTTAAACCAAGGCTTGGCCTTGGTCTTTGTGCATGGCCTAGGCGGCGATTCCTATAAAACGTGGACACACAATCCAGATGACCCAGCCGCGTTTTGGCCGCGTTGGGTCGCCGAGGATTGTGGATGCCAAGCATGGACGCTGAGTTATGACGCCAGTTTGTCGGCCTGGAAGGACAATGCCATGCCCTTGCCGGATCAAGGCGACGCGGCATTGGATTGCTTCGCCAGCGAAACCAAGCTGAACAACCGGCCCTTGCTGTTGGTCGGCCATAGCCTGGGCGGTTTGCTGATTAAAACTTTGATTGTCGCTGGCCGCAGCAAAGGCGTGTCCCGTTACCAAGCCTTGATTCGGCGCGTGTGCGGCGTGGTGTTCGTCGCCACCCCACATAATGGTTCACAACTGGCTAATCTGGCGCAGGCGCTCAAGTTTTTCTTGCGCACCAACGAGCAAGTCGGCGATTTAAGCCTGCATAACGCGCATTTGCGCGGTCTGCATCAGCAATTCTTGGCCCTGCACACGGAACTAAACTTTCCGGTGCGCACGTTTGCCGAACGCAAACCGCTGCTATTGGGCAAAAAGATACTCTGTGTCCGCTGGGGTACAGATGTGACCGTCGTCGATCCGAACAGCGCAGAGCCGCATATCCCTGGCGACATTGCCATACCTTTGCCTGAAGACCATCTGAGCATCTGCAAGCCCAAAAACCGTAACGAGCAAATCCATAAATCGCTGGTCGGCTTCATTCGTGACATCCTCGACCGTCCAGCTTTACAAAACAAGGACTATAAGCACCCCCCTTTGCAAAAGAGGGGCAGGGGGGATTCCTATGAGAATCCCACCGTCGTCGAAAGCAAATCTTCCCTAACCCCCCTTTGCCAAGGGGGGGGCGAAGCAACACAACCCAGCCTCTATTCCAACCGCCTCCCCTCCACCACCGGCGCATTCTTTGGCCGCAAAACCGAGCTTCAATTGCTAACCGATAGCTTGGCCGATAGCGAGACCGCCATCGTCCAATTCATCGCCGGCGGCGGCACCGGCAAAACCAAGTTGCTGCAACACTGGCTGGACGGGCAAACCAATCTGCCCGTCCTGATTGCTTGGTCGTTTTATTCGCAAGGTTCCGACGAGGACAAGCAGGTCTCGGCGACGCCGTTTTTCGAGCATTTGTTCGACCTGTTCAACGCCGAGCGGCGGCCGTTTCGCAGCGAAGACGAGAAAGGCGAATATCTGGCCGGGTTGCTGTCGCGCCAGCCGGTCGTGCTGGTGCTGGACGGGTTGGAGCCTTTGCAGCATGGCGGCTTCGGCATGAAGGGCGAACTCAAAGACCGGGCGCTGCGCGTCCTGCTGAAAAACCTGGCCGGTCGGCCCCGGCCCAACAGCCTGTGCGTCATAACCTCGCGCCTGGCCGTCGCCGACCTCGCCGACCGCGCCATGGTGAAAACACACGATCTGCACAACCTGGAACTGGCCGACGGCGTGGCCTTGCTGCAATCGCTGCACGTCCTTGGGCTGCAAGCCGAGTTGGAACAAGCGGTGCGCGACTACGGCCATCACGCGCTGGCCTTGAGCCTGTTGGGCCATGCGGTCAATTACTGGCTGGAAGGCGATGTGCGTCGGCGCGACACGATGACCGAATTGCTGGACGGCGACGACACGCAAAGCCGCCATGCGTTCAAAGTGATGCAAGCCTACGTTCATTGGCTGGGCCGCGCCGAATTGACCGTGCTGCAAATGCTCGGCTTGTTCGACCATCCGGTCGAGAAACCTGTGTTGCGGCTATTGCGGGAACAGCAGATACCGGGCTTGACCGCAGGCATGAGCGAGCGCAATTTGACACTAACGCTGCAAAGCCTGAAGCAAGACCACCATCTGCTATTCGCCCCGCCCGGCCAGCCCGACACCGTCGATTGCCATCCGCTACTGCGCGAATACTTCGGCCAACGCTTGCGGCAAAACCTCACCGTCTGGCAAGCGGCGCAGCAGCGGCTTTACGAATACTACAAAGCCTTGCCGAAAAAACAGCAGCCCGACACCCTCGCCGAGATGCAGCCCTTGTTTGCTGCGATTAGCCACGGCTGCGCGGCGGGATTGCACCAGCAGGCGTTGGAGGAGGTGTATTGGCCGCGCATCTTGCGCAAGGCTGAGTTTTATCTGACCATAAAACTCGGCGCATTCAGTGATGACCTTGCCGCGCTGGCGCATTTTTTCACCCGGCCTTGGCAGGAGCCGACGACGGGTTTGACTGAAAGTGTCAAAGCATTTGTGCTTAGTGATGTCGGCTTTGATTTGCGTGCTTTGGGGCGCTTAGCCGAGGCAGTGCAACCAATGCGGGCTAGTTTAGCAATACATATCCAGCAAAAGAATTGGAAAGAGGCAGCAAGAGATGCCAACAATCTCAGTGAATTGTCGTTAAGTCTGGGCGATTTGATACAAGCTTGCGAACACGGCCAGCAGGCGGTGGATTATGCCGATCAGTCCGGGGATTTATCCGAACGCCTGGATGAGCGCACCACCCGTGCGGAGGCGCTATTGCACAGTGGCGCATTGAGTGAAGCCTTGGAACTATTCCAAATGGCGGAACGGCTTCAGCAGGAATCCAAGCCTGAGTATCCATATTTGCATTCGTTTCAGGGGTTTCGCTACTGCGATTGCCTGTTGGCACAGGGCAAGGTAGAGGAGGTTTTAGCGCGGGCAGAGCAGGCTTTAGTGATTGCCAAACAAAATAATCATCCATTGAGTATTGCGCTGGATCAACTCAGCTTGGCTAAAGCCTATAGCCAGCTTGCGCTCCGAACGCCAGCGGAAGGTTCGTCCCCGGCATTCGATGTGGAAAGCGGCCATGCCCGGCAAGCATATGAGTATTTCGACTCGTCGGTGATCGGTTTGCGGAAGGCGGGAACACAACATAATTTACCACTCGCCTTACTAGCCCGAGCTGCCTGGCTCCGCACCACCCAAGCCTACGCGCTGGCGCACAAAGACCTGGACGAGGCCAAAGAACTGGCCGAGTACGGGCCTATGCGCTTGCATCTGTGCGATTACCATCTGGAATCCGCCCGGCTGGCGCTGGCGGAAAACCGGCCCGATGACGCCCGCGCCCACCGCCGCGAGGCCGCGCAGTTGATCGAGGCTACCGGTTATAACCGCCGTCTGCCGGAGTTGCAGGCTTTGCCGTGCTAAACCGTAGGGCGAGCAAACGGCCCTATCGTTTGCCCACGCGAAACCGGTGGCTACCCAACTTACGACCCTGAATTTCAACCCGACGGAAAGCCCCCATGCCAGCCACATTGTCCATCGAAATACCCTGCGAAATAGCCCACGCCGCGAAAATGACGACCGACGAACTGCGCAGGGAATTGGCAATCCATTTGTTCAGCGCCCACAAGCTATCCTTTGGTAAAGCTAGGGAAATGGCAGGGATGACGGCTTGTGCGTTTCAGCAATTGCTGGGAAGCCGGGGCATTCCGCCACATTATGATATTGCTGAATATGCCGAAGACTTGGACACTTTATCCAGGTTGGGTCGGCTGTGAAAGTCGTCAGCAATACCTCGCCACTGATCAACTTGGCCTGGCTCGGGCAATTGCATCTTTTACGCGAGTTGTATGGCGCAGTTACCATTCCAGAAGCAGTATGGCATGAGATTGTCGTACAAGGTGCCGGGCAACCCGGTGCCAAGGAAGTGAGCGGTGTCGGCTGGATTGGCAGTTGCGCCGTCGAAAACAAGCTCCTCGTACTCGCGCTGCACCAAGAATTGGATGCCGGGGAGGCGGAAGCCATAGCGCTTGCCATCGAGCAAAAAGCCGGGCTGTTGCTGATGGACGAACGCTTGGGGCGGGAGACGGCCCGCTATTTCGGATTAAATTACACGGGCGTGATTGGTGTGTTGATTGAAGCCAAACATAAGGGATTGATTGGCTCGATAAAAGAGCAGCTTGATGCTTTGCGGACAATGGCCGGATTCCATATCAGCCAGCCTTTGTATCTTAAGGTGTTGCAAGATCAAGGCGAGTTATAAGCGGCGCGGCTTGGATTGCCCCAAAACGGCAACCACGCCGCGCAACCCATTTGCCATCGGAAATCAAAACCCATGAAAATCATCATCCTCGGCGCCGGCCAAGTCGGCTCCAGCGTCTTGGGCAGCCTCGCCAGCGAGGCCAACGACATCGTCGTCATCGACACCCAGCCGC
>CAZOTR010000049.1:0-24172 GCA_964582755.1 uncultured Methylococcaceae bacterium
GCCGGGATGGGCGCGGCGACAAGGCCATCATGCTCCGCGCATGGCGACGATGGCCGAAGCGGGCCGGGGTATGAGCAAAGGCGCGACGGGGATTTTGCTGACGGCCTGTGCCTAACCCTGCATAACCCAGGGCGGGCAAGCATTGCCCGCCCCGCCATAAGCCGCCGCAGGCGGCAGCTTTCACGCGCTGGCTCACCAGCTTGCCACCTACCGCTTTACGATTCCCTCCCTCTTTCGCAAAGGCGGGCTAGGGGGCTCCGCAGTCGGTTCCTGTCCAAGCCTTTGAAAAATCCCTCAATCCCCCTTTTCCAAAAGGGAGGTCCGCGCTAGACCGGGCCATCTCGTGCGCGCCACGCACCCCACAAACCGGAATGTCGCGACAAACGCCGGCGCCGGGTTTCTGCGCGTCTCCGCGAACGCATGTGGGGGTTCCGGCATCGCCTGCGCAGCCTTTGAATCACCCTCCCATTCACACTAGAATATGCCGCGCGCGAGGAAACGGCGGAAAGCGATGTTCTTGCTCAAGTCTGCGCGAGGTTATTCAGATGTTTAAAACTTTTGATCTTAGAGGAACAGCCATGAGGAAATTGAACAAAGCCACTCATGCCATGGCGTTGGCGTTGGGATTGGGGGCCTTCGCGGGAAGCGCGCAGGCTATCTTGATCGACAACGGCATCACCGGTGACGGCTTTTGGCAGGTCGATGTGCAAAACGGCGGCGAGAGCCGCAACGGCAACCTGGACCCCACCGGCAGCCCCGACGGCATCACCGGCGCCACGGACGTGATTTACGATTATTTCCACTATGTGGATGTCGGCGCCGACGGCGGCGCCGTGCAGTTGGGCAACACGACGGTCACCACGGCGGCCCATCTCAGTGGCAACAACCAGGTGACTTCGGCAGGTAGCTTCGCCGGTCAGAACGGCACCATCTTCTGGACTTCGGTCAGCTCCATCGCGGCCGGCTCGCCCTTGTACCAGACGACCCTGAGCTTCTCCAGCGCCAACCCCTTCGGCGTGGTGCGCCTCTCGCAATACCTGGACGAGGATGTCATGGGGGTGAACAACGACAACCTGGTGGTGATCGGCACGCCCGGCGCCAGCGATTTTCAGTTGCTGACCATCGACGGCACCTACAGCGTCGGCGTTTCCCACAGCGCCGGTTATGCCTCCGCCCTGGGCGCGTCTTACATCGGCTGGGCGGCCGACCAGTACTCCGCTCTGGGAAACGCGATCACCGGGGCTGGGGCGGCTTACAGCATCGCTGGCGTGGTCAACACGGGCAACCTGCCGCCCATCAGCGATCCGCGCTTCCCCGGCAACCCGGTTTACGGCCCTAATGACATAACCTCGGCGATAGCCTTCGACCTCAACCCGCTGTCCACCTCCGCCAGCATCACCTTCGCCTTGGGCGGCTTGCCCAGCGGCGAGGTGCCGCCGTCGGTCGATCCTCTCCCCGAGCCTGCCAGCTTCTCGCTGTTCGGCCTGGGCCTTGCGGCCCTAGGCTTCGTCCGCCGCAAGCAGCGCAAGGCGTGATCTTCGCCGCGCAGGCTGGCGGTTTCCGTCTGCGCGGTCCCCGGAGGTGGGTTTAATGGGTTGATCGCACTAGGAGCGCGGGCGTCTCGCCCGCAAGCGGGCCAGAGTCCCGCACTCCCAGGATGCCGCCGCCAATCAAATAAACCCGCCTCCCGGTCCCCCTCGCCCATCCGGCTTGGGCCGGGTGGGCCTCTTTTCCGCTTCCGGCCTGCATCGCCACATCGCTTATCCCGAACCCAGGTTTTGTAACGCTGCGCGGCGTGATTCATGACGATTGCCGGCCAATCGCCTAGAATTTTAAAAAAATCCGCTTTGTCCGCAGATTGATTGGACGGCTTGTTGCCGGACTGGGCGTGGATGGGGCAATGCGTCAAGGTGAATGAAATGCCGATTAAAGACCGGAAAGCCAGCGTGATGGCGGCAGCGGAACACGGCGGGGTGCGGCCTTGCGGGGCTACCGGTTTGGGCCAGGATGAGGGCTGCGCAGGTTGCTGCTTGTGGGGGGCGATGCCTGGGCCCGCAAGCCTTGAAGGGCAGCATGTGCGGCTGGTCATCGCCAGTGTGCAGTTTCCGAAAGGGGCGGGCTTGTACCGGGAAGGGGAGGTGGGGACGGAGTTGCATAGCCTGCGTTCGGGATTGGTGAAGCTCGCCCGGCAGTTGCCCAACGGCACGGAACGCATCGTCCGGCTGTTGCGCGCGGGCGATGTCGCAGGGCTGGAAATCCTCCGCCATCCGGCCTACCGGCATACCGCCGTCGCCTTGGAACCCGTCAATGCTTGCCGGATTCGCAAGGCTTCGATGGCCGAGCTTGACCGTCTCAGCCCGCGCCTGCACGAGGAATTGATGGGGCGTTGGGAACGCAGCCTGGAAAGCGCCGATTGGTGGATCACGCAATTGTCGACCGGGCCGGTCGATGCCCGCGTGGCGCGTTTGATCCGCTTTCTCACGCAAGCCGAGGGGGCAAGCCCTGGGCATAGGGTCAAGCTGCCGCCGCAGGGCGACATGGCCTCGATGTTGGGGGTGGCGACGGAAACGGTTTGCCGGACCTTGGCCGGGCTTCAGCAGGCCGGAACCTTGTGCCGCGTCAGCAGCGGGCTGTACACGTTCGACGCGGCGGCAATCGAAAGGCTGGCGGGGCGTTAGTGGGCCGGCTAGGCACCCTCCACCGGAAACGCCAACACCTGACCGATGTTGTCCGCATCAATCAGCAGCATCAACAGCCGGTCCAATCCCAAGGCGATGCCGGCGCAATCCGGCAAACCCGCATCCAACGCCGCCAGCAGACGCCGGTCTTTCGGCGGCAAGTCCAGGCCCATCGCCCGGCGCAGATCCAAATCGGCGTCGAAGCGGCGTTCCTGCTCGGCGGCGTCGGCGAGTTCATGGTAGCCGTTGCCGAGTTCCAGGCCGTCGATGAACACTTCCACCCGCTCCACCACGACCGGCTCGCCTGGTTTCGCCCGCGCCAGCGAGGGCAGGCAGGCGGGGTAGCCGTGGACGAAGCTGGCCCGGCCCCGTCCAAGGCTGGGTTGGATGATGTGGCTGAACAGCAGATCCAGCCAGATGGCGCGGTCTTCGCCGCATAACGCCTCTGCCTCCTCCAAGCCCTGTTGGCGGGCGCAGGCGGCGAATTCTGCCGGCGTCGCCGCAACCGGGTCTAGCCCGGTGTGCCGGTGGAACAAGGCGCGGTAGGCGAGGCGTTCGGCGGGCCGCCAATCGCGCCTCCCGGCGAACAAACAGGCCAGCAGGGCGTCCACCTCGTCCATCAGATCTTCCAGGCCGAAGCCCAGCCGATACCATTCCAGCAGCGTGAACTCGGGGTTGTGGTAACGCCCCGTTTCTTCGTTGCGGAAGGCTTTGCAGATTTGGTAGATCGAGCCTGCGCCAGACGCCAGCAGGCGCTTCATGGCGAATTCGGGGGATGTTTGCAGGTACAGCGGGGTGCCTTGGGGCTGGCCGGGGAGGCGGAATTGCGCGGTGAAGGGCTGGAGGTTGGGGTCGGTGCCAGAAGCATGGCAGAGCAGCGGGGTTTCCACTTCCAACACGCCGCGTTCCGAGAAGAAGCGGCGGATTTTCGCCAGCATCTCCGCCCTGGCGTGCAGGGCGGAAAGCGGGCAGGACGGTCGCCAGTCGGAATTATTCCTTGGCACGCGAGAGGTATTCGCCGGTGCGGGTGTCCACTTTGATGAGTTCGTCTTGCTGGACGAACAGCGGAACGCGCACCACCGCGCCGGTTTCCAGCTTGGCCGGCTTGCCGCCGCCGCCGGAGGTGTCGCCGCGCACGCCGGGGTCGGTTTCGACGATTTTCAGGATGACGGAGTTCGGCGGGGTGACGGTCAACGGCGAGCCGTTATACAGCGTGACGATGCACACGTCCTGCTCTTTCAGCCACTTCTTGGCGTCGCCCACGGCGGCGGCGTCGGCGGTGTATTGCTCGAAGGTTTCCGGCTGCATGAAGTGCCACAGCTCGCCGTCGTTGTAGAGGTACTGCATGTCGGTGTCGGACACGTCAGCGGTTTCCATGGTTTCGCCGGACTTCAAGGTGCGTTCCAAGACCCGCCCGGTCCTCAGAAAGCGGAACTTGACGCGGTTGAACGCCTGGCCCTTGCCGGGTTTGACGAACTCGTTTTCAATCAAGACGACCGGTTCGTTGTCGAGCATGAGTTTCATGCCTTGTTTAAATTCGCTGGTGCTGACGAATGCCATTCTGTCCTCGTGTTGTGCTTTGGGGTGACGCAAAAAAATGCCGGTCATTATAATGGAGAGCCTTGCCATTACAAACCTTGCCCGCGTGAATTCATTGACCCGTCCCCCCGAACCGTCCTGGAAAGCCGAACTGGCGGCTTCCTTCACCCGCCTCGAAGACTTGCTGCGTTACCTCGAACTGCCCTTGCAACACCTGGAACAGCGCGGGGAGGCGGCGGGGCGGTTTGCCTTCCGCGTCACCGCCGCCTTCGCGTCGAGAATGGGGAAAGGCGATCCCGACGACCCGCTGCTGCGCCAAGTGTTGCCTTTGGCCGAGGAGTTGCGGGAATGGCCGGGCTTTCTCGCCGACCCGGTCGGGGATTTACAGGCCGTGGCCGTCCCCGGCCTGTTGCACAAATACCAGGGGCGGGCCTTGCTCGTCGCCACCGGGGCTTGCGCGATCAATTGCCGCTATTGCTTCCGCCGCGAATTCCCCTACGCCGAGGCGCAAATGGGCCGCAGCCGCGAGGCGGAAGCCTTGGCGCATGTCGCCGCCGACGCCAGCATCGCCGAGGTCATATTAAGCGGCGGCGATCCGCTGGTGCTGGACGACGGGCGGCTGGCCGCATTGGTCGATGGGCTTGCCGCCATTCCGCATGTGCGGCGGCTGCGCATCCACAGCCGTTTGCCGGTCGTGCTGCCTTCCCGCGTCACGCCGCGTTTGGCGCAAATCCTAGGCGACACGCGGCTAAAGCCGGTCATGGTCATCCATGCCAACCATGCCCATGAATTTGACGCGGAAGTCGGGCGGGCCTTGGAGCGTTTGCGCGGGGCCGGGGCGGTGTTGCTGAACCAATCGGTGTTGCTGCGCGGTGTCAACGACTCGGCGCAGGCTTTGGCGGCGTTGAGTGAAACCCTGCTCGACCATGGCGTGACGCCGTATTACCTGCATCTGTTGGACAAGGCCAGGGGGACGGGGCATTTTGACATTGCCGAACCCGACGCGCTGGAATTGCACGAGGAGTTGCGGCGGCGGCTGCCGGGGTATTTGGTGCCTCGGCTGGTGCGGGAAGTGGCGGGGATGCCTTACAAGACTTTGGTGTGAGGCGGGATGGCATCGCTCCCAGCGATGCCATCCCGGTTCGCGTCGGCCCAATCCGGCTTATTTGACCTTGGTCAGCACCTTGCCTTCGCTGTCGAAACGGCAGAAGTCGCCGGTGAAATAACGGACGCAATCCGGCGTCTCCAGGATTTTCGCCTCGTCGCCGTTCAAGAGGATGTTCAGCTCACAATAATGGGCCTCGCCTTGGGCCTGCTTCTTCAAGTGCAGCTCGTTCTCGCTGATGACCTTGGCCTCGCCGGAGATCTCCGTGGAGCAAGGCTTGTCGGTCTCGGCCCCGGCGGGCTCGAAGTCCACGTCCACCAACACCTCCACCTTGCCGGCCTGCTTGGTGATTTTCAGATGCTGGACGTGGCTGCCGTCTTTGCGGATGTAATGGTCCGCGCCGGCGAAAACGCTGGTGGAGAACAGTAGCCCTAAGGCCAACAGCAGGGTCTTCTTCATGTCAGTGCCTTCCTTTCTTGTCGTTGTGGGTAAGGGAATGGTTTTAGGGATTCTTGCCAAAGGCCGGCGGGACCGCCGGCGCTCCTGGCGGCTCAATCGCGCAGCAATTCGTTGATGCCGACCTTGCCACGGGTCTTCTCGTCCACCTGCTTGATGATGACCGCGCAATACAGGCTGTGGCTGCCATCCGCGGCAGGCAGGTTGCCGGACACCACCACCGACCCGGCCGGGATGCGGCCATAAGTGGTTTCGCCGGTCAGGCGATTATAGATCTTTGTGCTTTGGCCGATATACACGCCCATCGAAATCACCGAGCCTTCCTCGACCACCACGCCCTCGACCACTTCCGAGCGCGCGCCGATGAAGCAATTGTCCTCGATGATGGTCGGCCCGGCCTGCAACGGCTCCAACACGCCGCCGATGCCGACGCCGCCGGACAAATGCACATTCTTGCCGATCTGGGCGCAAGAGCCGACCGTCGCCCAAGTGTCCACCATCGTCCCGGAATCCACATACGCGCCGATGTTGACGTAAGACGGCATCAAAATCGCGCCCGGCGCGATGTAAGCGCCCTTGCGCACATTGGCCGGCGGCACCACGCGGACGCCGGCGCGGCGGAAATCTTCCGGGCTGTAGCTGCCAAACTTCGGCTCGACCTTGTCGAAAAAGCGCGTCTCGCCGCCGTCCATCACGCGGTTGTCGTTGATGCGGAAAGACAGCAGCACGGCCTTCTTCAGCCACTGGTTGACGACCCACTGGCCGTCCACCTTCTCGGCGACGCGGCGCTGGCCGGAGTCCAGCAGGTTCAAAGACTCGTTGACCGCCTCGCGGACTTCGGCGCTGACCGTGCCAGGGGAAATCTCGGCGCGGTTCTCAAAGGCTTGGTTGATGGTGTTTTCTAAGGACATGGTTTTTCCTGGCGTTAAAAAATTTGAAGCGTTATGAATTTAAACTGGAGTGGGCAGAAAAAGCTGGCGAATCCAGTTGATGAAGACTAAGGCGTGAGGCGCTTTGGCATTAAAGTAGCCAGCCGTTACTGCCAAGCCGAGTGGTTTTCCTGGCGACTCTTGCCAGGCCAACCAAGTATGAATCAATGCTTTGCGGCGGTCTTGCTCTTTGAAGCGTTTGACATATTTCGGAAAGCTGTCTTCAGGCGGCATTTTTTCTAATGATTCAACAACCAATGCCCAAAGGGGATTATTGCTTTTTTCAGGAACCAGGAATTCCAAGAAATGTTCAAGCTCGCCATCTACTCTATTGTCAGGCATAAGCCAGATGCCTATCGTGGGCAAGTCGGCTTCCCTAATGATTGAACCAGTTTCAACTGGGTGTTCTGGTATTGCTTCCTCAGAAAAACCGAAGTCTACTAAACGGTTCCTCAACGCCATCCATTTGCCGCTAAGATTGAAGTCGGCATCTAAGATGACACCCAAACAACCCGCCTCAGGTGTTGCCATCAACTGAACCTCGAAATGATCGACAGGATCAATGTCGTCATTACCAGTGAAAATTTGATCAATACGGATGGCGTCAGGATCTTTCGATGGTTTTTCGATGCTACTGGTGGCAATGTCATGCTGCCTGAAGAGGCTAAACAAGACATGTGCGTCATTTTTGCCTTCGACTAGCAGTTGTTTACGTGGTCTTACCGCCATCAGCGAACCTCGATATGGCCGCGAGTAGCGATTTTAAGCTCACGCTCACCAAAAGAAATAGCTTTTATGCCCGCCTTCCTCTGCTGCAAGCTAATCAGCATCGCTTCTTCGTTGTTATCTTCGTCGGCGGCTTCTTGGAAAGCTTCTATGCAATCCCAGCTATGGGTAGTAGCGAAAACTTGGATGTTTAATCTTTTGGCTGTCTGAAAAATCATTCGCCAAATATCTGTCTGCACGGAATGATGCAAGCCAGTTTCAAATTCATCAATGAGCAGGAAACCGTCGCGTGAATTTACTAAAGCCAAGCAGATGCCAAAAGCGCGGTACAATCCATCGCCAAGGCTTCTAAGCGGAACAGGATCTTGGTCTTTTATTTTTGCTATTATAAACGGGCTTCGAGAAGGGGCTCGTTCGCCAAACCCAACCAAATTAATGCCGCTTAAATCAGCTACCACATTGGTCAAGTTGGCAAGGATATCTTTCTCAGAGCTGGTCAGGGATACACGCTCCCAGAAAGTAGCGACAGCCCTCATTTCCAGTCCATTTACTGGAATAAAATGACATACAATGGAATCGTCACCTTCGATTCGACGGGAAAATATAGGACGACGATTCTCCAAAAATAACGGCATTGAATGTCGGTAGCTACCGTTAATATAAATTGAGATTCTAGGGGCCAATTCTTCGTATTTATCATAATCCTCAGGAGGAATGGGGCCAACCAATCTTTTTCCTTGCTCAGATTGCTCTTCTGAATACAGCGATATGCCAAGACTTAATTTCTTACTCGGATACCTTGCAGATCCAATGCTAAAGGTATCGCTAAACTCATAATGCCTACCACTAAACAGATATTTAATCGCAGAGTCAATATCCGATCCAAACAAGTCGGGCTGTTTGTCGTTTTGTCGAATACTATCCGTCAGCAAAACGGCGTAATCTATCTCATTTCTATATCCAAGAATATCAAGAATGATATTTGGATTGCCGCGATTAGCAAACACCCTGACAGCCTCTAGTAACGCTGTTTTCCCTACACTATTCTTCCCCACAATTAAATTCACCCGCCCCAGTCTCTCAATCACGAGATGCTCAAAACAGCGGAAATTCTCGATTTCCAGAGAATCCAAGTGTAGTTCGCTCATAAGCCCGCCACAAACTCTTTAATCCGATTAGCCGCCTCGACGCACTCGGCCAAAGGCGCGACCAAAGCCATCCGCACATGGTTCAAGCCTGGATTGACGCCATGCGCCTCCCGCGACAAATACCCACCCGGCAACACGGTGACATTCTGCTTGGCGAACAATTCGCGGGTGAAGGTTTCGTCGTCCACAGTCAAACGCGGCCACAGGTAAAACCCGGCAGGCGGTATCTCCACATCCAGCACCCCGCGCAGGATTTCATGCACGGCGGCGAATTTCGCCCGGTAGACGGCGCGGTTGTCCACCACATGCGCCTCGTCCCGCCAAGCCGCCAAGCTGGCCTGCTGCACCGGCAGGGACAGGGCGCAGCCGTGGTAGGTGCGGTATAGCAGATACTTTTCCAAGATAGAAGCATCGCCGGCGACGAAGCCGGAGCGTAGCCCTGGGGCGTTGGAGCGTTTGGACAGGCTGTGGAACACCACACAGCGCTTGAAATCCGTGTTGCCCATCGCCCAAGCGGTTTGTAGCAAGCCTTGCGGCGGGTTGGACTCGTCGGCGTAAAGCTCGGAATAGCATTCGTCGGACGCAATCACAAAATCAAAGCGTTCGGCCAGTTCGATCAGCTTGCGTTGTGTGGCTTCGCCCATCACCGCGCCGGTGGGGTTGCCGGGCGAGCAAATATAAAGGAGTTGGCAACGCGCCCACACCTCGTCCGGCACGGCGTCGAAATCGGGCAGGTAGCCCGTCTCCCGCGTGGCGTTGAGGAAGTACGGCTCCGCCCCAGCCAGCAGGGCCGCGCCTTCGTAGATTTGGTAGAAGGGGTTGGGCATCGCCACCAGCGGCTGGGGGCCGGGGTCCACCACGCATTGCGCGAAGGAGAACAGCGCCTCGCGGGTGCCGTTTACCGGCAACACATGGCGCTCGGCATCGACCGCCCCGGCCGGCAGCTTGAAACGCGCGGACAGCCAGTCGGCGATGGCCTGCCGCAAGGGCGCGATGCCTTTGGTCGCCGGGTAGTTGCCTAGGCCGCTTAAATGGGCAACCAAGGCGTCGCCGATGAGCTTAGGCGTGGGGTGCTGCGGCTCGCCGATGGACAGGGCGATGTGCGCCTTGCCGGCGGGTGGCTGGATGCCTTGCTTGAGGCGGGCGAGCTTCTCGAAGGGGTAGGGCTGTAGCTTGGCGAGATGGGGGTTCACGGGAAGGCGAGGGTCCGATGGGATGTTGCCACCGCAGCCCGCCGGGCTGCGCGTAAGGGAGCGATAGTATAGGGGATTGGGGGGCCGCTTCCAACACGAAGCCCGCCGTCGCTGGCGGCGGCGGGTGCGCACTGTCTTGCCCGCAAGGTTTTGCAGGCGGGCGGCGGCTTGCCCTCCTTAGGACCCGGCAAGCCCTCCCGAGGACTCGCCGCCGCCCTTCCGTAAGAAGCCAGTGCCTGACTTTGAAAATCTATAAATATCAATTGGTTGGCTATTTCTTTATAACTAGGTGGGTGGATGCGTCAAGGAAATATTACCGCTTTTCATAAAGATGTAACAAAACTCCCAGAGAATACGCTCGTAAACGTTGCGTACATGCAACACAACGCAGAAAATTAACAACACAAACGAGTGGGTATTAAGGTGAAAAACAAAACCTTGAAGAAGGTCAACGCACTGTTGATCCTGGCTCTTTTCGGAACCGGCGCCCATGGCGCGGCCGCCGACAAGGAGCTTCTCGACATCTTGTTGAAAAACGGCTCGATCAACAAAGATCAATACAATTCTATGGCGGGCAAGGAAGGGCTGGCCAGCAGCCAACTGCTCGAAATTCTGTCGAAAAATGGCACGATCACCAAGGATCAGTACACCAGCCTGAGCAGCAAGACGCCCGCGCCTGCGGCGGCGGCTGTTTTAAGAGCGCCGTCGGACGGCACCCATGTCACCTTCGGCCATAATGGCGGGCTTGAGATCGTCTCCAATGTCAAGGAAAAAGACAAGGACGGCAAGGAAATCATGGATAAGGAAGTGAAAGGCGCGGATGGCAAGCCGATCAAAGAATTCAGCCTCAAGCTCGGTGGCCGTATCCAGGTCGATAGCGAAGTCAATTTTAACGATAATGGGCCACGCGGCACTAACTTGGCTAACGGCGTGGGTTTCCGCCGCGCCCGCATCTACACGGAAGGCGTCCTTTTCAAAGATTACGAATATAAGTTTGAGTATGACTTTGCCCGCAACAACGGCGGCAGCCAAGGCATCACCGACGCTTTTGTGAAATACATCCATTTTGCCCCGTTCACGCTCACCGTTGGCCAGCAGAACGAAGGCAAGTCGATGGAATCGGTGATGAGCAACAATTACCTGACTTTCGTCGAGCGCTCCCTACCAAACAACGCCTTTTTAGAACAGGGTGCCAACAGCAAATACCAGTTGGGCGTCAAGGGCGATTACTATGACAAAGCTTGGGAGATGCCCTATACCATCAACGCCGGCATCACCACCGAATCGGTGGGCGCGCCCGGCCCCGGCAATAGCTCGGACAATTCCCAAGGCGCGACGAACGCCGCCGGCGGCACCAATTCCAACGGCACCAACATCAACCGCAATGCGTTTAGCGGTGACACCAGTTACCAGTTGGTGGGCCGCGCCACGTTTGCGCCTGTCTACCAGAAAGACCAGGCGCTGTTGCATACCGGCGTTTGGGGTTCTTGGCGCAGCATCAACAACAATTTCAATGCTGACGGCACAGTCAGAACCGGTGGCTGGGCTTACCAGTCGCAGCCTGACAGCTCGATAGACCGCACCAACTGGATCAACACGGGCAATTTGACCAACACCAAAGTGGTGGGCGGCAAGAATGTCATCAACCATAGGGTCGATGATATTGCCATGTTCGGCGCGGAACTGGCCGGCACTTACGGCCCGGTCCATGCCGGGGCGGAATACATGCAGGCGCAGATTTCCGGTTACGGCTATTCCGGTTCGGATACCTTGGAGGGCTTTTATGCCTACGCAGGTTGGTTCATAACGGGCGAGAACCGTCCCTACGATTATAAGAAAGGTACTTGGGACCGCCTTATTCCGAAGAATAATTTCTTGGGTGGCAATGGCTGGGGTGCGTTTGAAGTCGCCTACCGCTATGATTTGATGGATATGAACACCAAGAATATCAACGGTGGCAGCATCGATGCCGGCACCTTGGCCTTTAACTGGTATCTCTCCCCGCGTGTGCGCTTGATGACGAACTGGGTGCATGTGTTCAATACCAATAACGGCTCGGCTGCGGCAGCCCTGCCGGCCGGGAAATGTGCGTTCCCCGCCCAAGGCGGAAATGCTAACATAGGCTGTTTCAACGGCTTAAGCCCGGATATTTGGAACACCGCCGTCCGCATCGACTACTAAGGCTTTGCCAACGCCCGGTGCAAGTTCCGGGCGTTGATTGGCCGGCCCTATTTGCAACCAACAATTTGAGGTGTCTTGTGATCAAGAAATCCGCATTCATTAGCGCGGTGGCGCTAGGACTGACCCTGGGCGGCACAGCCCAGGCCGAGGGTGGCCGCAACAGCCTGAGCATCGTCGGTTCCTCCACGGTGTATCCGTTCTCCACGGTGGTGGCGGAGCAGTTCGGCAAGGCCGGCAAGTTCGGCACCCCCAAGGTCGAGTCTACCGGCACCGGCGGCGGCTTCAAGCTGTTTTGCGAAGGCGTGGGTGTGCAGCACCCGGACATCGCCAACGCTTCCCGCGCCATCAAGAAATCCGAGGTTGAAGCCTGCGCGAAGAACGGCATCACCGAGATTGCCGAGGTGAAGATTGGCTACGACGGCATCGTCCTGGCCTATTCCAAGAAGTCCAAGGCCAAGTTCGACCTCACCCTCAAGGAAATTTATCTGGCCCTGGCCAAGCGGGTTCCCGATCCGAAAGCCCCGGAATCCGAGGCTTTGGTGGAAAACCCTTACAAGACCTGGAATGAGATCAACCCCAAGCTGCCGAAGTCCAAGATCGAAGTCTTGGGTCCGCCGCCGACCTCCGGCACCCGCGACGCCTTGGCCGAACTGGCGCTTGAGGGCGGTTGCCAGAGCTTTGCCTGGATCAAGGCCAAGAAGGATTCCGACAAGCCGTTTTTCCAGAACGTCTGCATGACGGTCCGCCAAGACGGCGCTTACATCGAGGCGGGCGAGAACGACAACCTGATCCTGCAAAAGCTGGGGGCCAACCCCAGCGCCCTCGGCATCTTCGGTTACAGCTACCTTGAGCAGAACATGGACAAGGTCAAGGCTGCCGCGGTCAATGGCGAAGAGCCGACTTACGAGAGCATTTCCGGCGGCAAATATCCGATTTCGCGCCCGCTGTTCTTCTATGTGAAAAAAGCCCATGTCGGCATGATTCCCGGAATCGCCGAGTTCGTCGCCGAATTCACCAGCGAAAAAGCCTGGGGGCCGGAAGGCTATCTGGCCGACAAGGGCTTGATCCCCCTGCCCGACGACGAGCGCAAGCAAGCCGCCGCCGACGCCAAGGCGCTGAAGCCGGTCAGCGTCAAGTAAACGTTTAAGGCTATCCCTCAGCCACAAAGCCCCTGCGGCCGCAAGCCGCAGGGGCTTTTTTTTCGGCTTTTTCCGGGGCTGGCCCCGATGGCATGTGGCGTTTGCGGCAGTCGGTTTATAATCAAGCCCCACTTACCGCCAGCCCTTTCCCTTTCCCATGACCATCCTCTACGGCATCAAAAACTGCGACACCGTCAAAAAGGCCAGGGCATGGCTGGAGACGCAAGGCATCGCCTATCGTTTCCACGACTTCCGCGCCGACGGCCTTTCTCCCGAACTGTTAGACACGCTTGAAGCTGCGCTAGGCTGGGAAAATCTGCTGAACCGGCGCGGCACGACTTGGCGCAGGCTGGCGGACGGCCAGCGCGAAAACATCGACCGCGGCAAGGCCATGGCCTTGATGCTGGAACAGCCCAGCCTCATCAAACGCCCGGTGCTGGACACCGGGGCGAAAACCTTGATCGGCTTCACACCTGACTACTACGCGAGGGAGCTATGAGCGAAACCTTAAACCTGGCCCAGGAACTGATCCGCCGCCGCTCCGTCACCCCCGACGACGCCGGCTGCATGGACTTTATCGCCGACTGGCTCCAGCCCCTGGGCTTCAAGGCCGAATGGCTGAATTTCGGCCAGACGAAAAACCTCTGGCTGCGCCGGGGCGAGGCCGGCCCGCTGTTCGTGTTCCTCGGCCACACCGACGTGGTGCCGCCCGGCCCGCTGGAGGACTGGACTTCGCCGCCGTTCGAGCCGGCCATCCGCGACGGCAAGCTCTACGGGCGCGGCGCGGCGGACATGAAAGGCGGAATCGCCGCGATGATGACCGCCCTGGCCTCGTTCCTCAACGAGCATCACGGCCATCAAGGCGCCATCGCCTTGTTGCTGACCAGCGACGAGGAGGGCGACGCCAGGGACGGCATCGTCAAAGTCGTCGAGGTGTTGCAGGCCAGAGGGGAAAAGATCGACTGGTGCCTGGTCGGCGAGCCGTCCAGCTTCGACACGCTGGGCGATGTCATCCGCGTCGGGCGGCGCGGCTCCTTGTGCGGCACGCTGCGGGTGCTGGGCACGCAAGGCCATGTTGCCTATCCCAACAAGGCCGACAATCCCATCCACCGCTTCGCCCCGGCCTTGGTCGAACTCGCCGCCGAAGTCTGGGATGAAGGCAACGCGGTCTTCCCGCCGACCAGCTTCCAAGTGTCCAACATCAAGGCCGGCACGGGCGCGGACAATGTCATCCCCGGCCGCTTGGATGTGTTGTTCAATTTCCGCTATTCCACCGCCATCACCGAAGAGCAGATCAAAGCCCGCTTCGCCGCCATCCTCGACCGCCACGGCTTGCGCTACGAAGTGGACTGGCGGCTGTCTGGCGCGCCGTTCCTGACCACGCAGACGGAACTGGTCGAGGCCGTGCAGAATGCGTTGGAGCAAATCGTCGGCCAACGCGCCCGCCCCGATGCCGGCGGCGGTACCTCCGACGGGCGTTTCATCGCCCCCACCGGGGCGCAAGTGGTCGAACTGGGGGCGCTCAACGGCAGCATCCACAAGCTTGACGAGAACACGCCGGTGGAAGACCTGGTCATGCTGTCGCGGATTTACCGGCAGGTGCTGGTCAATCTGTTGGCTTAAGCCCGCTTTGCGGCGGGGATGCCAACATCCCCGCACGGCCCAAGGCCAAGCTTGGCAATGCCGCCGCCCCGGCATTACACTTCCCGCCCAATCCATTTGGAAATCTGTGCCTGGAAACGGCTGGCGGGCAGGTGGCGGGGCGTTCGCGCCCGGCCCGGCCCGGCCCGTTTGGATTATTCCCCATCCCAAACGTTTCGCTGTGGCAAGGCCCCAACCGCCGATGACTGAAATAGGCGTTCTCTACGCGCTGTTGATACTCACCGCCGTTGGAATCTCGGCGGGATTGAGCGCCTATGCGTGGCGGCAACGCTCGGTGCCGGGTGCTAGGCCGCTGGCGGGGTCCATGCTGTTAGTGGTGGTGTGGATAGCGGGTATTGGCCTGGCGGTGTCCAGTCCCAGCCCGGAGGCGGCGCGGCTGTGGTATTCCGCCCAGTTTTGGGCCATGGCATTCATGCCGGTTACCTTTCTAGCGATGGTATTGGAATATGTCGGCCTAGGCAATTGGCTGACCCGGAAGCGGCTGGCAATGCTGCTCGCCATTCCCTGGACCACGCAGGTGGCAATGGGCATCCATGCCGAGTGGATTGTTGTCATGCGCTTGACTGAAGCATCGCCATTTCGGATTTTGGAATGGCTCCCTGGCCCCTGGTATCCGATACTCTCGGTGCATAGTTATCTCCTGTTTTTTGCGGGGCTGTTCTTGCTGGCAAGGCGTGCGCTGCAATCGGCTGGGGCGTTTCGCAAGCAGGCGCTGGCCTTGATTTGCGGCGCATTGTTGCCGGTGCTGGGCAGTATCCTGGCCGAGCGGCGCTGGGTTCCTGCCGTCTGGATTGCGCTGGTTTATCCAGTATTCTTCACCCTCAAAGATTTGGTTTATTCCTGGGCGCTGTTCCGCTATGGGCTGTTCGACTTGCTGCCAATTGCCCGCAACCTAGTCGTGGAATTGATGGGCGATCCGGTGTTCGTGCTGGACAAACACAGCCGGATTGTGGACTTAAACCCGATTGCCAAGACTATAATCGGCTGCACGGCAGACGCGGCCATCGGCCATCCTGCCGCGCAGATCCTGCAACCGTGGTGGCGTGTGGTCGAACTCCAGAATAATCTCTATGGCAATATGCCGGTGCAATTGTCCGACAACGGCATCGAACGGCATTTTGACGTGCGCGTTTCGCCTTTTGTCGATCAATATAGCCGTGTGCAAGGGCGCATCGTCATTCTTCACGATATTACCCTGCTGGTCGAAGGCAAGCGGCGGCTGCAAACACAATTCGATGAAATTCAAATCTTGCATGCCAAATTGCAGGAGCAATCCATCCACGACCAGCTTACCGGATTGTATAACCGCCATTATTTGCAAGAAACCATGGCGCGGGAGTTCGCCAAGGCCATCCGGGAAACCGCTCCGATCAGCCTAGCCATGATTGATGTCGATTACTTCAAAAACGTGAACGATACCTTTGGGCATCCCGTCGGCGACAAGGTATTGAAGGCGTTGGCCGCGCAACTCATCAATCAATCGCGGGCGGAGGATGCGGTGTTTCGTTATGGCGGCGAGGAGTTTTTGGTGGTGTTGCCGAACACCTCGGCGAACACCGCCCTCAAACGCGCGGAGCAATGGCGCGCGTCTTTTGAATCCTCGCCCGTGGCGGTTTCGTCCACGGCCATTCGCTTGACTATTTCCCTGGGCGTGGCGAGTTTTCCCCGGCATGGAAGCACGCTAGACGAAATACTGGACGCCGCAGACCGCGCCCTCTATGAGGCAAAACACCAGGGCCGCAATCGCGCCGTCCTCGCCGGCCAATCCCGCCCGGCGCATTCTTAGCGCAAAGCCTTCGGCTATCAGACAAACCATTCAAGAGGAAACCCATGGCTACTCCAAAAACATCCCCTTTGGTCAGCACCGAATGGCTGGCCGCAAACCTAGGCTCGCAAGATTTGGTCGTGCTGGACGGCAGTTTCTTCCTGCCCGCGCAAAACCGCGACGCCCAGGCCGAATACCGCCAAACCCACATCCCAGGCAGCTTGTTTTTCGACATCGACGCCGTCGCCGACCACAACACCGATTTGCCGCACATGCTGCCCAGCCCGGAAGACTTCGCCGACGCGGTGGGCAAACTGGGCATCGCCAACGACACCTTGGTCGTCGCCTACGACAGCAATTTTTTCATGGCCTCGGCCCGCGTCTGGTGGACCTTCCGCGTGTTCGGGCATGATCGCGTGGCGGTGCTGGACGGCGGCTTGGCGCGTTGGCGGCAGGAAGGCCGGCCGGTGGATGGCGGAACGGTCAAGCCGCAAGCGCGAAGCTTCACCGCCGGCTTCCGCCCTGAACTTGTCCGCGACCTGGCACAAGTCCAAGCCCTGCTAGGCCAACCCGGCGCGCAAATCCTCGACGCCCGAGGCCCGGGCCGCTTCCACGGCACCGAGCCGGAACCCCGCCCCGGCGTGCGCGGCGGCCATATGCCCGGCAGCCGCAACCTGCCTTACAAAACCCTGTCGGACGAGGCCAGTTTTTGCCTGAAACCCCTGGCGGAACTGGAAACGCTGTACCGGCAAACCGGCGTGGACATCGCCCAGCCGATAGTCACCACCTGCGGTACCGGCGTGACCGCCTCGATCTTGGCTTTGGGCCTGTATTTGCTGGGGAATGAAAGCGTCGCAGTGTATGACGGCTCGTGGACGGAATGGGGGGGCAGGGAGGATGTGCCGGTGGAGGCGGGGTGAGGGATAGCATCGCTTGCAGTGATGTAATCCTCTGGCTTCACAACCAAATCCCCCGCGCCGGATATTTTCTAGCCGGGTGGAATAGTTGGATGGCACCGGCATCTTCCTAGTTGTGTGCGCAAAATACAAAACTCACAACGCATGGCGCTCCCTCACTGCTCCAGGCCAATCTCCTGCGCCAGCACCCAAGGCGCGACGACCACGGCCCAGAATTCGGCTTGGGTGTCGTGCCAGCGGCGGGCGTCTTCGGTGCCGGCGCGGGCGACTAGGCCGGCTTCCATCCAGCGGGTGAAGGAAGCCTTGTTGTCTGCGGCCATGGCGGCGGCGACGGCGACCAAGTCCAACTCCGGGGCGACTTTCACCACGACGCCACGGGCGAAATGGCGTTCGGCTTCGGCCCAGGTTAGCCGGCCGGTTTCGAGGTTTAGGTGGGAGAGCAGTTCTGGTTGGGGTGTGTTCATGGAATGGGACCGTCAGTTTTTTTATAGGGATAACATCGCTAGGAGCGATGTTATCCCTTTCCCTGGAACGAAAAAACCCCGCCTAGCTCTGGTCCGGCGGGGTTCTTTGCTGGCCAGGAAACGGCTTATTGGTGATGCCCGCCCGCCGGGGCCGTGCCGGTGGAGGTCTGCACCGCTTCTTTCTGGATGACGATGCGGTCGTCTATTTTCAGCAGGGTGATGCCTTGGTCCATCACATAGCGGCATTCGGCGTGCTTCGCCGTGCCGACGTTGTTCCACAGCAGCCGGACGAACAGCCGGTGGTCGCTTTCCGACTCGCTGGGGGTGTAGGGGTTGGCGCCGGTTTCCTGTTTCACCGCCGCCGTGCATTTGTCCAGGGCCAGGCTGCTCAACAGGCTGGAAGTCATCAGGAACGCCCCGGACTTTTTCTCCTGGTCGGTTTCCTTGGTGGTGCCGATGATGATAAAGCCCACGACCATGACAGCTAGGACCGCGATCAAACCTTTGACTACTTGTGATTCCATGGATTGCCTCTGTTGTTTTTAGGGGTTATCGGACAGTGCTGACTATAGCAAAAAAACCGCTGGGACAGGGGTTTTTGCCCGCGCTCCTGGGCGGATCAATCGCCGCCGCCGCAGCCGCCATCGCCGTCGCCGCTGTCTCCGCTGCCGTCCGATGCGTCGCCGAAGCCGTCCGTCCCGCCGTCAAAGCCGCTGTCGGCAAAGTCGCCGCCGCAATTGACGCCGCCGTTGCCGCCCGCCCGCAGGGCTTTGCAATCCGGGGCGTAGAGGAAGCCGTCGGCGAGCTTGCACTCGCCGTCCAGGGCGAACAGCAGCGGCAGGCGGTCCGGCTTGCGCGGGTCTATGCCTTCCTCCCGGCAGGCATGCCACCACACCCGGCGCAGCCCTGCGTTGCTCTTGCGTTCCTTGGGGGACAGGGCGATGGCGGGGGTGTGGTGGAAGAACCGGCCGAAGGCTTTTTTGCAGAATTGCTGGTAATTGCGGGTGTAGAGGATGAATTCATGCCAGAGGTCATCGACGGCCTGCGAGGGCATGGAGACGAACTTGAAGCCGCATTTCAGGTAAATCAGGAAGTATTGGCGCAAGGCTTGTTCCACGCGCTGGCGGTCCTGTCCGGCCAATTCGGGGCGCTTGCGCGCCAGCCGGTCTAGCAGGCCGGGGGGGAATCGGTAAGCGTTGATGAAAGCCTCCTGATCCCGGCGGATTTTCTTCGAGCGGCCACGGAATAGGGCATAAGCGGCAAGGCAAAGGCTTGCCATCACAAGCGCTGACATGGGACGTCCTCATGAACTGGAAACCTGCCAAGCCTCTCAGCCAAGCCTCTCCCGCAGGAAGAGGGCATTGGCAGGGCTTCCTTAGCGAAACTGCCGGATCTTGAAATTGCGGCCTTTGATCTTGCCGGCGGACAGGCGTTTTAAGGCTTTGTCGGCGATGGAACGTTCGACGGCGACATAGGCGCTGTGGTCGAAGATGTCGATTTTGCCGACTTGGGGGCCGGGGATGCCGGCCTCGCCAGTGAGCGCGCCGAGGATGTCGCCGGGGCGGACTTTGTCCTTGCGGCCCCCTTCGATCTGCAAAGTGACCATCGGCGGCATTAGCTCAAAGTTGCCGGACGATTTTAGCGCGGCGGCGGACGCCGAAGCCGCCCTGCCTTGCAAGGCTTCGATGGCAATCACCCGGTGGGCTTCCGCCGGGGTGTACAGGCTCAAGGCCAAGCCCCGTTGGCCGGCCCGGCCGGTGCGCCCGATGCGGTGGACATGGATTTCCGGGTCATGCGCCAATTCGTAGTTGATGACCGCCTGCAAGTCTTTGATGTCCAGGCCGCGGGCGGCGACATCCGTCGCCACCAGGATGGAGCAGCTTTTGTTGGCGAAACGCACCAAGGTTTGGTCGCGTTCTTTTTGCTCCAAGTCGCCATGCAGGGCCAGGGCGTGGAAGCCTTGGCGCTGCAAGCCGTCCGCCACGGACTGGCATTCCAATTTGGTGTTGCAGAATACCAGGCTGGATTCGGGTCGGTAATGGGCGAGCAAGGCGGCGAGGGTCTTGCCCCGCGCATCTTTTTCGATCTCGTAAAACCACTGTTCGATGTCGCTGCCTTCGTGGATGGATTCCAGGCTGACGTTTTGCGGCTTTTTTTGGATCGATGCGCTCATTTTCGCAATGCCGCCGGGGTAGGTGGCGGAAAACAGCAGGGTTTGCCGGTTAGGCGGGGTGGCGGCGACAATGTCCATGATCGAATCGTGGAAACCCATGTCCAACATGCGGTCGGCCTCGTCCAGCACCAAAGTCCGCAACTGGTCCAGCCGCAAGCTGGCTTTGTGCAGGTGTTTCAGCACCCGCCCTGGCGTCCCGACGATGATGTGCGCGCCGTGTTCCAGCGACTCCACTTGCGGGTTGAAGGCGGCGCCGCCGCACAGGCTCAACAGCTTGGTGTTGGGCAGGTGCCGCGCCAGCCTTCGGATCTCTTTGCCGACTTGGTCGGCCAGCTCCCGCGTGGGGCATAGCACCAAGGCTTGCACGCCGGGCGCTTGCGGCTCCAGCTTGGCGAGCAGGCCGATACCGAAGGCGGCGGTCTTGCCGCTGCCGGTCTTCGCCTGCGCGATCATGTCGCGGTTGTCCAGGATGTGCGGCAGGCTGGCGGCTTGGATGGGCGTCATCTCCGTATAGCCCAGCGCGGCGATGTTGGCCAGCATGGCGGGGGCCAGCGGCAAGTTGGAAAACGGGATGGTTGTCACGGATGGGTTTGCTGTGGGTGTGGATTATGGGGGGGGGCGCATGTTGTCGGTTGGCCTTCAGGCTACCGCCTGCCGCGCCAAGGTGGCCTGAAGACCACCCTGCAACGGCCACGGTCAATCGTTGAAGCCCCGCGCCAGCAGGGCATAAGGGTCTTTGCGCAGCTTTTCCAGTTGCTTGATGACGCGGCGCTGCTCTGCCGGGGTGTCGCCGGGGCCGGGCACATAGTAGGGGTTGCCGTCGCGGCCAAAGGTGAAATAGGCGTCGCTGTCGGCGGCGGACACGTCGCCGAAAATGATCTTGGCGATTTTGTAGTCGGTGTGCGGCTCAAAGCCCAGTCCGCGGGCATAGGCGATGGCCGACTCCACCAGCTTGCGGGCATAGGCGGGTTCGCTGGGGACGAAGGTCTCCTCCGAGATGTGCAGGAAGTTTTCGATGTGCATTAAATATTTGTCTTCGTCCAGGATGGCGTACATGGTGCTTTTCACGCCCAGGCAGTAGACATCGACGAGGAACACGCTGAGGGCGTAGCGCCCGTCTTCCAGGCGGCGGCTGAACCAGACCGAACCTAGCCCTTCCTCGAACAGCCCTTCCGGGGTGTACACGTCGGCGACGGGCGCGCTGGGTGCCGCCAGCCATTCGGCGGGCATGTTGCTGTGTGCCGGGCCGCCGGGTTTGCGGGTTTCCTTGCGCTTCGCCGCTTTCTTGGCGCGTTTTTGTTGCAGGGCTTTGGAACTTAGAGCCATATTTTTTCCTTACACTAGGATTGTCTGAAAGGGCGCATTGTAACGCCGCCAAGCGCCACGCATGAACACGTTGCGGCGATAATATCACTTAAGCGACGGGAACCGCCGTCTGCCAACCTGAGCCAATCAAGACTTATGTTTCCAGGGATAAATGTGCGTTTCCCGTCCTATCACCCGGCGGATTTTGCCGCCATGGCGGGGATAGCCCTGCTGTATCTGGCCTTGGCGAAAATCGCCGTGGCTTACGCGGCCATCAATAGCGTCGCCGTCATCTGGCCGCCGTCGGGCTTGGCGCTGGCCGCCTTGCTGCTGTTCGGGACGCGCCTTTGGCCCGGCGTGTTGGCGGGCGCGTTCGCCGCCGAGTACGCCGTCGGCTTTCCCTTGTGGGGCGTGGCCTTGGCGGCTGCGGGCAACACCTTGGAGCCAGTCGCGGGCGTCTGGCTGTTGTCCCGTTACGGCTTCAACCAGGCCATCCCCACGCGCAAGGATTATTTCCTGTTGCTGGTGCTGGCGACGGTCGCCAACACGTCGATCAGCGCGACCTTGGGTTCTACGGTGACGCTGCTGGCCGGATTCGTCAGCACCGGCGAGTTGCCCGCGTCTTTTTTCCGTTGGTGGATGGGGAACATGCTGGGCGCTTCGCTGGCCGTCCCGATTCTGGCGTGGCGGACTTCCGCGGACTGGGGCCGGCCCCGGCGCGCTTACGAAGCCGCCCTGCTGGGCTTGCTGACCTTGCTGTTTTGCGCGGCGATTTTCCACGGTTTCTGGCAGGCCACGCTGGGCCATGCCGTCAAAACCTATTGGGGCTTCCCGTTAATCATCTGGGCGGCGATGCGTTTCGGCGTCCTGGGGGTTTCGCTGGTCTTGCTGGCGGTCCAGGTCTTGTCCTTGTGGGGGGTGGCGCGCGGCGTGGGCTATTTCGGCCAAGACATGGAGCAGACCGGTTTGTTCAACTTCTGGCTGTACCATGCCATCGCCAACGTGACCGGCATGATCCTGGCCACTGGCCTGAACGAAGGCCATGCCGCGGCCGCCATCCTGGAGCACAAGCGGCTGCAACTGCGCGCCAGCGAGCGGCGGCTGCGCGAATATTTGGAGTTCTCGCCGGTTCCGCTGGCAATATCGGAGGTGAAAACCCAGGCCATCGTCTTTGTCAACCGCGCCTTCATCGACCTGTTCGGCTACACCCTGGACGATCTGCCCGACCTCGACGCTTGGTTCCGCCAAGCCTATCCCGACCCGGCGTACCGCCAAGAAGTCGTCGCCACGCGCTTCAATTTATTGGAGGAAAGCCGGGCAAAGGGTTTGCCCGTGCCGTGCTTCGAGGTGCGGATCGCCTGCAAGGACGGCTCGGAGCGCACCGTCGAGATCCTGGCGACCCCGCCCGGCGAGCATCTGTTGGTCGCCTACAACGACATCACCCAAAAACGCCAGGCCAAGGAGACGATCTGGCGGCAAGCCCATTACGACGCCTTGACCGAACTGCCCAACCGCCGCCTGTTCCTCGACTGCCTGCGCGAAGGCGTCGGCTTGAGCCAGCGGGCCGGGCTGGGCCTGGCCTTGCTGCTGATTGACCTGGACCGCTTCAAGGAGGTGAACGACACCTTGGGCCATGACGCGGGCGACCAACTGCTGGTTGACGCCGCCCGCCGCATCGTTTCCTGCGTGGGCAAGGCCGACACCGTGGCCCGCCTGGGCGGCGACGAGTTCACCGTGGTGTTGCCCGCGCTGGCACAGCCGGAGCAGGCCGGACAAGTGGCGCGGGCCATCGTTGATGCCTTGGCCGAACCCTTCCAGCTTGGCCACGAGCAGGTTTTTGTCTCCGCCAGCATCGGCATCACCTGCTGTCCCGACGACGGCAGCGAATTGAAAACCCTGTTGAAGAACGCCGACCAGGCGCTGTTTGCCGCCAAGGGCGAGGGGCGCAACGGTTTTTCCTATTTCACGCCTGCTTTGCAGGAGGCCGCGCAAGCGCGTTTGTCGATCATCCGCGACTTGCGCGGGGCGCTGGCCTCCCCCGGCCAGTTGGTGGTGCATTACCAGCCCATCGTCGATCTGCGCGACGGGCGAATCGCCAAGGCCGAGGCGCTGCTGCGTTGGCGGCATCCGAGCGGCGGCCTGATTTCACCCGCCATCTTCATCGCCGTGGCGGAAGACATCGGCTTGATCTGCGAGATTGGCGACTGGGTGTTCCAGCAGGTTGCGCAACAGGCAAAACGCTGCCGCGAACGCGGCCACCGCATCCAAATCAGCGTGAACAAATCGGCGCGCCAGTTTCTGACCGGGAACAGCCACGAGGACTGGCCGGACTACCTCGCGGAAATCGGCCTGCCGGGGGAGGCTGTCGCCATCGAAATTACCGAAAACCTGCTGCTCGACGACCGCCCCGAATTGCAGGGCAAACTGCGCCAGTTCCGCGAGGCCGGCATCGAAATATCCATCGACGATTTTGGCACAGGCTATTCCTCGCTGTCTTATCTGAAGAAGTTCGACATCGACTATCTCAAGATCGACCGCGCCTTCGTCCGCGACCTGACTAACGACCCCAGCGACCTCGCCTTGGCCGAGGCGATCATCGTCATGGCCCACAAACTGGGGCTTCAAGTCATCGCGGAAGGGGTCGAGACCGCCTCGCAGCGGGACATTCTCATCGCCTCCGGTTGCGATTACGCGCAGGGCTTCCTCTACGCCGAGGCCTTGCCGCCGGAGGAGTTCGACGCGTTCGTGGCGCGCTGGAACAGTGGCGGCCTGCGCTATACTGAAGATGCGGC
>CAZOTR010000050.1:0-23816 GCA_964582755.1 uncultured Methylococcaceae bacterium
TGTTGACGAACAATCTGGTGTATGGAAAAACCATCCTAGGCGGCATTCCCTCTATGCTGGAAAACAAAGCCGAGCCGCTTGCGGCAAAGGCGGGATGTTTTCCATGCCCCTGCGAAGCCGCAGGCACCGGGCGGGTTCCCGTTAGGGAACCTGCAAGGTGCAACGAAGCGGCGTAGAGTCATCTGCGAACGAGAAGCGCAGACTTCGAGTTGAGCGGGGACGGCGCAGGCCGCCCGAAGGGCAAAGTAGTGCCTTGGCGGGAGCTGAAACCTGTTGGAACAGGTTTCAGACTCGACCGCCCGGCACTCCCTTGTGCGAATTGCGTTTTTGGCCTTTGCTGGCCTTATATGCGACCAATATTCTGGGCGTCGCCTTGTCCTTTGGGTTATTGATTCCCTGGGCCATGATACGCACCGCCCGTTACCGGTTGGGATGCTTGGGCCTGCGTTGCGCGGCGGAGAAGCTTGAGGGCTTCGCGGCGGGGCAGGCACAAAATGTGGGGGCGTTCGGCGAGGAACTGAGCGACATTTTGGACGTGGATATCGGCCTGTGAGTGTCATCATCGGCCAATGGCATGACGGCCACTCGTCGGCTGCCGTGCCTGCTCGGCTGGAGGGCTGGCCGCAGTTGAACCATGTGCGCATGGCCGGGGCGGGATTTGAACGGGATTACGCGCTGGATGCCGTGCGGGTTTCCTCCCGCGTGGGCAACATTTCCAGGCGGCTGGAGTTGCCGGACGGGTCTTGCTTTGCGACGCAAGACAATGACGCGGTGGACGCCTTGTTCCATCATGCGGGGGGCCGTGCGCTGCTGGCCCATTGGCTGGAGAGCCATTGGGCTTGGGTGTCGGGTGCCTTGCTGGCTACCGTCGTGGCCGTGTGGGCGGCGGTGGCTTGGGGCATCCCCTATTTGGCGGAACAGGTGGCCCGTGCCATTCCTGTCGAGCTGGAGGCCCGCATGGGCGAGCAAACCCTGCAAGCTTTGGACAAGCTGGCGTTCGCCCCCAGCCAATTGTCGGCCCCGCAACAGACGCGGGGGCGCAGGCTGTTAAGCGCCTTGGCGGGCAGGGGCCAGCGCTTGGAGTTTCGCGCCATGGGCCATGGCATCGCCAATGCCTTCGCCTTGCCATCCGGCATTATCGTGGTCACCGACCGCTTGGCGGAGCTGGCGGACAATGATGAGGAATTGCAGGCCGTCTTCGCCCACGAGCTAGGCCATGTCCATTACCGCCATTCCCTGCGGACTTGGCTGCAAAACTCCGCCACGGCACTGTTGACCGCCGCCGTGTTGGGCGATGTCAATTCCATTGCAGCCAATGTCGCGGTGCTGCCGACCCTTTTGCTGGAAAACCAGTATTCCCATGCCTTCGAGGAGCAGGCCGACGACTTCGCCGCGCAGACCTTGGAAAAGACGGGCGTCAACCCATGCCATCTGGGCGTGATTTTGCGCAAGATGGAAACTTCGCAGTCGGGCGGCGGCGAGGATGTGCCGGACTTTCTTTCCACCCACCCGGCCACGGAAAAGCGCGTCCGGCGGTTGGATACAGGTAAGGGGGCTTGCCTGTAGACCGCTTTCGCCATCGCCAATAAGGCCAGAGGGATAACATCGCTTAAAGCGATGTTATCCCTTTTGTTTATCGCGCCTTCGGCAGCCCCAAATTTTCCCAAATCGCAAGGCAAGCCTCCGACTGGTTCAGCGTGTAGAAATGCAGCCCCGGCGAGCCTTGCTCCAGCAGGCGGCGGCAGAGGTCGGTGACGACGTCCAGGCCGAAGGCGCGGATGGCGGCGATGTCGTCGCCGCACACTTCCAGGTGCTTGCGCACCCAGCGCGGAATCTCCGCGCCGCAGGCTTCGGAGAAGCGGGACAGTTGGGTGTAGTTGGTGATGGGCATGATGCCCGGCACGATGGGGAGGCCAATGCCTAGCTTTTCGCAATCGTCGATGAAGCGAAAATAAGCTTCCGCCGTGTAGAAATACTGGGTGATGGCGCTGTCGGCCCCGGCGTCCACCTTGCGCTTGAAATTGCGCAGGTCGTCCTTGGCGTTGGTTGCTTGCGGGTGGACCTCCGGGTAGGCGGCGACTTCGATGTGGAAATGCCCGCCGGTCTCGGCGCGGATGAATTCGACCAGTTCGTTGGCATGGCGCAATTCGCCGGCGGACATCATGCCCGAGGGCATGTCGCCGCGCAGGGCGACGATGCGGCGGATGCCGCTGGCTTGGTAAGCCTGCAAGACCTCGCGGACATTCTGCCGGGTCGAGGCGATGCAGGAGAGGTGGGGGGCGGTTGGGATGCCGGTGTTTTGCTGGATTTCGACCACCGTCTCGAAGGTCTTCTCGCGGGTGGACCCGCCCGCGCCGAAGGTGACAGAACAGAAGGCCGGGTTCAATGCCGCCAGCTTGTCCACGGCGTTGCGCAGGCGGACGGTGGCCTCGTTGGTTTTCGGCGGGAAGAATTCAAAGCTGAAGGCGCGGGGATGGTTTTTTTGGGAATCCATGGTTTTTTAGGGGATAGGGATGTGGTTTGCAGGCGGCGCCGGGGTGGCCGCAACAGGCGTTTCAGATGGCGGTTTTCCGCGTGGTGAGGGCCGGCAGGACGCCGGCGCTCTATTTTGGCGGCAGCTAGACCAATTCCCGCGCCCTTTCAAAGGCGTCGCGGAAGTCCAGGTAAACCGGCTGCTCGGTTTCCAGCATCAAGGCCAGCAAGCGGTTTTGCAACTGGTATTTGACGTTGCCCACGGCCAGCGCGCCAATGCCGACCGGGTTCGGGCTGGCGGTCTGGCAGCGCAAAGGCACGCCGTTGTCCAGGCGCTTGATGCCCTCCACCCCCAAGGGCGGGACGGCGTTGACATCGCCGACGACCTTGAGTTGCTGCGCGTCGGCGAGGATCTCCGCGTCCAGCACCTGCACGCCGGCCTTGGCGGCGCAGAACACAAGGTCGGCATGGGAAATTAGCCGCGCCTTGTCGGCCTCGGAACTGGCGTAGGTGCCGTGCAGGTGGCTGCCGCACAGCGCGTTGTATTCGTCGGCTTTTTGCAGCGCGACATCGGCATTGAGGTGATCGACGATGGTGGTGTTGGCCCCCGCCAGCGAGGCGATGACGCCGGTCGCCAAGCCGACCGGGCCGGTGCCGCCGAAGACGACAGCGCGCCGGCCTTGCATGTCCAAGCCATGCTGTGCCTTAAGCTGCTTTTCCACGCTGGCGACCAGGGCCGCCGCCGTGGTGAACGCGCCGGAAGGGTCGGCGAACACCGACACCACGAAGGGCGGCACCATGGCCTTCTTCGCCGCCGCCAGCATGGCCATGGCCAGGCCGATGTCACGCCCGCCGATGAAGATGCCGGTGCGCTTCACCCCCGAGGGGCCGCGTGAAAAGATGGCGTCCTGCACCAAGCCGTTGACTTCCTCCAGCTTGACATTGCTGTACGGCAGCAACACCTCGAACCCCGCGTCGGCGGCCATGTTCAAGTCGAACGGGCTGTTGTGCGGCATCGGATCGAACATGTGGATGATGGAGCGTATCGCCATGGGGTGCCTCGTGTGGGTCGGATAGAAGAGTTACCCGGCTGCCCTAAGCCTTCGGCTTTTCCGGGATGTTGTGGAATGCTGGTGTTTAGCCTTTCCTGACCAAAAGCCGGGCCGTCTCGAAGGCGTGTTCGTAATGCAGGTATACCGGCTTGTCGGTCTTGCGGGCGCGGTCCCCCATCAAAGAAAGCAATTTGTTCTGGGTATGGTATTTGATGTTGCCGATGGCCAAGGCGCCGATGCCCACCGCGCCGCTGCCCGAACCCGGCAGCGGAGTGCCTTTGTGGAAGGGGTCTAGGCCGGCGACGCCGGAGGGCGGCACGGCGTTGACATCGGCTGCGACCTTGAGCTTGGGCGCGGCGGCGACCAGTTCGGCGTTTAGCACTTGGATGCCGGCGGCGGCGGTGGCGAACACCACATCGGCGTTCAGGATCAACTCCGCCTTGTTGGCGTCGGCGTCACCCTCGATGTCAGTCTTGCCGCCGCCGTATTCGGCATTGCACAACGCGGCGACGGACAGGGCTTTTTCCAGTTGGCGGCCGATGATCTTCACCTTCGCCCCGGCCTGCGCCGCCAGCACGGCGGCGATCTGGCCGACCGGGCCGGTTCCCCCCAGGCACAGCACGTTGGCGGCTTGCAGCCCCAAGCCCTGCTTTTCCAATTCATGCTCGGCCAAGGCGACCATGGCCGCCGCCGTGGTGAACGCGCCGGAAGGGTCGGCGAAAGCCGAAACCTCGAACGGCGGCACCATGGACGCCTTGGCCGACACCAGCATGTCCATGGCGGTCTTCACGTCGCGGCCGCCGATGAAGATGCCGGTGCGCTTCACGCCGGACGGCCCCCGCGAAAAAATGGCGTCTTGCACCAAGGCGGGAATCTCGCCCAGTTCCAGCCGGGTGTAGGGAATGGTCGAGGACCAGCCAGCGTCCACCGCCATGTTCACGTCGAAGGGGCTGAGGTTCTTTTCAGGAGTGAACATGTGCAGGATAAATGCTTTTTCCATGGGTTCGTTTCTCTGGTTTTGGGGGTGGAAAAGTATACGGGGCGCGGAAGGCTTGTTTCAATCGGCATTGTCCGATATTGCGAAGCGTTAGGGAAGGAGGCCGTGGCGGGGCGGGCCGTCGGCCAGGGAGAGGGAGAGGAGAGTGGGCGGAATGCCATCCACCCGGCCCACGCGGGGACATGGCCGGGTCTGCGAGAAACTGCGCGGGCACGCTTAATGCCCTGGCTTTAATACAGCGCGATACCCCACAAAACCCGTCCGCCATATCCCGGCAAAAGCCCGGGATACCGCAGCCATGTGCGCCGGGTCGGCGCGGAGAACGGAGGCGGCAAGGAATCGTGCAGGAGGCTTGGGTTCCGTCCCAAGCTTGCGCCCCTCCGGGCGGTGGCGCGGAGGGGCTCATCACCTGTTTTGCTATGCGTTATCATACCCCGCCGGGGTTTTCATCTGCGGATCAGCGGACCGCGCCGGGTTCTGCGGCGCCTTTGCCGGCCTTGTGCGGGGCGGGTTTCGTCGCCTTGCCGGCTTCCGGCGCCGGCTGGCCCTTGCCTGCCGCGTCATCGGCAGGCTTGGCGGCGGGCTTGGCCTCCTGGGCCAAGTCTTGGAGCGGCGCCTTGACTGCCTCCGGCACTTTCGGCGCGGTTGCGTCATTGGCCTTTTCGACGGCCTCCCCGGCGGCTTTCACGCCCTTGCCCAATTCGGCCGGCACGGCGGCTTTCGCCGCGTCTTCAGCCGCCTTTTGGCCGATGGCGGCCGGCGCGGGCGTCCCTGCCTGGATGACGGGCGGGGCACCCTTGGCAGCAGGCGTGCCGGTTTCGGCCCAGCCCAGCCCGGCAAAGGAAGACAACACCAAGGCGGAAATAACCATTAACTGCGTTTTCATGGAGCGGCTCCTAATAAGGATTATGGGGGTGCTGGAATACCCGCTGTCTTCGGCAAGAAAATCGGCGGACAATCCAAGCTTAAGCATCGCTTGGCCTGCCGACAGTGGCGGCCTTGTCGCTTGCTGTGGTGCCAATCTACGCCCCTTCACTTAAACCAAACTTAAAGACTTGAACATGATGAAAATACTGACGGAATGCCCCGAACGCCGCTCGCTTAACGATGAAATCCACGCCCGCCCTTACCCTGAGTTGAACCCGCCCGAGCAGGTGTCTTACCTAGCCTTGCTGGCGGACAAGGAAGACCGTTCACGGGAGTTGGAACATTTGCAGAAGCTGCGCGAACAGTATGGCTTGCCCGCCCTAGCCAGTTTGGAAGCCAAAGAGTTCTACATGGATTGCGGGGCATTCCGATTTAAGATGGAACTGCATGCCGAATTCACCCATTACAAATTTATTCGCCACTCAAGCTTCGCCGACCCTTTTGCCGAACCGGTCATCAAGGCAGTGCCAGAGGATTGGCTGGCGGGATTGCCGGGCCGTTTGCTGGTCGGCATCCATGTCGCCATACTGGATTCGTCAAACTCGGCAGAGGACTTGTCGCCGGACAGCCTGCCCCGCTTTTTCGGCGGCAACCGTCTGATCGGCGGCAAGATCGCCGGCGGGGCGGGGGCGGCTTACAGCGATTTCAACATCCACGCCGACGGCTTTAGCCGCTTGCTGATCGTCAACGAAAACTTCGCCCCCGGCCAAGCCGGTCGCTGCCTGCAACGCCTGCTGGAAATCGAAACCTACCGCATGATGGCCCTGCTCGGCTTGCCGGTGGCGCGGTCCATCCTGCCGCAGCTTCCCGACGCCGACCGCCAGTTGGTCCAGTTGACCGCCGCCTTGGCCGAAGGCAAGGAACATTCCGACGAAGCCTTGCTCGCCGAACTGACCCAACTGGCCGCCGTGATCGAGAACAAAGTGTCCGCGACCTATGCCCGCTTCAACGCCACCCGCAGTTACGCCGCCTTGGTGAATATCCGGCTGGAGCAATTGCGCGAATCGAAAATTGAGGGCATACCGACATTCACCGAGATTCTCATCCGCCGGCTCAACCCCGCCATGGGCACTTGCGAGGCAGTGGACAAATGGCTGCACCAATTGACCCAGCGCATCGCCAATATGAACCAATTGTTGCTGACCCGCATTGACGTGCGGCGCAAGCAACAAAACCAAGACATATTGGAATCGATGGACCGCCGCTCCAAGATGCAACTGCGATTGCAACAAGCCATCGAGGTATTGTCGGTGGCGGCGGTCACTTATGCGGCGATAAGCTTGCTGGGCCTGTTCTTCAATGGCGTCAAGTCCATGGGCATCCCATTCAATTCCGAACTCGCCATGGCCTTGCTAATCCCCGTCATAGGCTATTTCGTATACCTAGGCGTGTTGCATCTGCATGAGACGATTGAAAGGGAAGAGGGAGAGAAGCCTTAGGCTTTTTCGGCGGACAAGACACAAATCGCTGGAGCGGCCTCTGGCGAAAAGGAGGTGGGTTCAATTGATTGAATTGTAGGAGCGGGCCATGCCCGCGATCTCTGGCCCCACCCATTGCCCGAAGCCTTTCGCGGCCATGGGCCGCTCCTACGGAAAATATCAATAAATCAATTAAACCCACCTCCGGCGAAAATGCCTTAATCCCTGTCGCATTGTCCCAGCCAGAGCTTAGCTTCCGGCTGGGTACAGAGTTTCCGGGCGAATGCCCAAGCCGCATCCAAGTTATCCTGCGCGGCAAGGCTCAAACCTTCGCCCAATTCAAAACGTTCGCCCCGGATACTGAGCAGGAAGGCCGGGGGGGGCGGGCGGTGATGAATTTCGGCGAAGACTTGCAACACCGCCGCCGGACTCATCGCGTGGGTGGTGTAGCTGCGGTCGTTCTCGGGATGCAGGACGGCGAACTCAAACGGCGGCCGGCAGGAAAGGTGGGCGTCGATGAACAACGCCAGCTCGCGCCCCTCCAAATCCAAGGCATGTTCCACTTGCAGTTGGAAATCGGTGAGGCATTCGACGCCGGGAAAACCTTCGGCCTCCAGGCGTTCCAGCAGCATGGGGCCAAGGGCGTCGTCGCCACGGCTGGGGTTGCCGTAGCCGAAAATCAGGAGATGGGGAACCAATGGGATCAACTCGGTGGATTCAAGACGGTTTCGAGCGCCTGACGCACAGATTCAAGATGGATTTCGGCTGTGTGCCAAACCATAACCCCGTCTTGGAGACCGCCTAAAGCTTTTTCAAAACCCATGCTCCCCTCCCGGAAACGTCCCTTCCCGTACCGCCGCCGCGTAAGCCCGCACTGCCGAAATAATATCCGGGGCTTCGGCGAGGAAATCCTTCACAAACCGGGGCCGCTTGCCAAAGCCTAGGCCCAGCATGTCGTGCAGCACCAGCACCTGGCCGTCGCAGCCGGGGCCGGCGCCAATGCCGATGACCGGGATGTCCAGGGCGCGGCTGACTTCCTCGCCCAGCGTGGCGGGGACGCATTCCAGCACCAACAGCCCCATGCCGGCCTCTTGCAGTAGCAAGGCGTCTTCCAGCAGGGTTTGCGCGGCTTGGCTTTCGCGGGCTTGGACAGGGTAGCCGCCCAATCGGTGTACGGATTGCGGCAGCAGCCCGAGATGGCCGCAGACCGGGATGCCTTGCTCCGCCAGGAAGCGCACGGTGTCTATCCGGCTGCGCCCGCCTTCCAGCTTGACCATGCTGGCCCCGCCTTCGCGGATCAGGCGGGCGGCGCTGTCGGCGGCTTTTTCCGGCGTGGGGTAGCTCATGAACGGCAAGTCGGCCACTAGCAAAGCCCGCGCCACGCCCCGCGCCACGCAGCGGCTGTGGTAGACCATGTCGTCCAGGTTGACCGGCAGGGTGCTGCCATGGCCTTGGATCACCATGCCCAGCGAGTCGCCGACCAAGACCACATCCACCCCGGCCTCGTCCAGCGTCCGCGCAAACAGCGCGTCGTAGGCGGTCAGGACGACGATTTTCTCGCCCCGCGCCTTCATCGCGGCCAATCCGGGGACGGTGACGGCGCGCTCAGCCATGGCCGATGATCTCCAGGCCGCGCCGCGGGCAGGCTGCGGCCAGTTCGCCTAAAGTGCCTTTGCCGGGAATGGCCAAGCCGGGCGGGGCGATTTCCGCCAGCGGATACAGCACGAATTCACGCTCGGCGATGCCGGGGTGCGGCACGGTCAACGCCGCGTCGTGGATTTGTGCTTCGCCATACAGCAGGATGTCCAAATCCAGGGTGCGCGGCCCCCAGCGCAGGCCGGTGCGGACGCGGCCATGGGACAGTTCGATCTGTTGCAGGGCTTTTAGCAAATCATGGGGCGGCAGCGAGGTTTCCACCGCCATCACGGCGTTGACGTAATCGGGCTGGTCCGCCGGCCCCATTGGGGCGCTGCGGTAGAAGCTGGAGAAGGCGGTTTCGCGGACGCCGGGCGCGGCGGCGATGGCTTGCCGGGCCGAGGCCAGCAAGGCCAGGGAATCGTCCAGATTGCCGCCCAAGCCAATATAGGCGGCGACGGTGGCGGGGTTAGGCGTCATGTTTGGCCTTGGGCTTGCGCGGCCGGCGGCGGCGCCCACGCGAACGGCTGGCTGCCGGGCCCATGCCGCCTTCGCGGGTCATGGCCTTCCGCTCCGCTTCGGAGGCGTTTTGGAAATGCGTCCACCACTCGGCCAGTTGCGGATCGGCCTCGCCGGTTTCGGCGCGCAACAGCAGGAAATCATAGGCGGCGCGAAAACGCGGATGGTCCAGCAGCTTGAATGGCCGGGTGCCGGTGGTGCGCTCCAGGCGGGGCTGCAACATCCACACCTCGCGCATGGTCAGGCTGATGGCGCGGGGAATGGCGACGCTGCGCACCTGCCGGTTGAGCACTTCGGAAGCCGCCTCTTGGTAGGCGAAAACTTCGTTTTCCCCCGCATTGATCTTGGCGTTGGCAAGCAGGCGCACCGGCTCCCACAGCAGGCAGGCAAATAGGAAAAACGGCGCGACGCCTTGGTGGCTTTGAAAACGCTCGTCGGTACGCTCCAGCGCCTTGGCCAGGAAGACCAGCGGGAAGCCCTCGGGCTCGTTGCCCAGGCATTCCTCGGTTTCCGGGAACAGCAGGCCGAACAGGCCATAGCGGCGCAGCTCCTCGAAGGTTTGCACCGAGTAGCCCGACAGCAACAGCTTGATGACCTCGTCGAACAAACGGGCCGACGGGATGCCTTGCAGCAATGAGGCGAGGCGGTGGATCGGTTCGGCGCAACCGGGGTGTATGGTGAAGCCGAGTTTCACGGCGAAGCGTATCGCCCGCAACATCCGCACCGGGTCTTCGCGGTAGCGCTGCTCGGGGTCGCCAATCAGGCGGAGGATGCCGGCCTGGTGGTCGGCCATCCCGCCGACATAATCCACCACGGAAAAAGTGTCGATGTCGTAATACAGCGCGTTGACGGTGAAATCCCGCCGCCAAGCATCTTCCTCGATGCTGCCGTAAATGTTGTCGCGCAGGATGCGCCCGTCCCGGCCTTCCTCGCGGTCGCCCGCGCCGTCGCCGGTGTCCAGGGCGCGGAACGTGGCGACTTCCACGATCTTGTCGCCGAAATGCACATGGGCTAGGCGGAAGCGCCGGCCGATCAAGCGGCAGTTGCGGAACACGCCGCGGACCTCCTCCGGGTGGGCGTCGGTGACCACGTCGAAATCCTTGGGCTCGCGCCCTAGCAACAGGTCGCGGACGCAGCCGCCCACCAGAAAAGCCTGGTAATCCGCCTTGCGCAGGCGATACAGCACTTTCAGCGCTTCGTCGCTGATCTGGGCGCGCGAAATATTGTGTTCGGATCGCGCGTAAATCCTGAACGTCGTCGCGGCAGCTTGGGCGGGCTGGACGGACGCGAGCAGGGGCGAGGATTGCAGTGATCGGAACAGCTTGTGGACGAGGTCGAGGATAGGCAGGGGAGTGTTCTGATGGTTGGTTAGGGTGTCCAAAATATTACCCTACCCGGGCGACAGTCTCAAATCCGCCCGCCAATCACATTTGAACTCTGGCACCAAACGTTCGTTAGGATCGCCCTGTGGGCGCGCCTGCCGCCGGGTTTGTCGCGGGCGCGGCCCGCTCCCACAGCAAAACCGTTTGACTGGCGGCGAACTTGTAGTATTATGCACGGCTTCTGCGTCCCCATCGTCTAGTGGCCCAGGACTTCGCCCTCTCACGGCGATGACAGGGGTTCGAATCCCCTTGGGGACGCCACCAAATCTTGTGGGAATGTTGATCTTGCCAAGGAGGCTGGCAGTGGAAAACAACCGGCATTGGCCGGTTTTTTTGTGCCTGGAGAATGGGGGAGTGGGCGGCACGCGACGGTTTCCGTCGGGCGCGCGCCGCGCCGCTATCAGTGTCAAGACACTTTCAGAATGCCCGTCCGGGCGGGTCAGTCTTGGCTGTTGAGGCCGGACTCGGAAGCGTTGTCAGCCACGCGCATGACCGAGTTGCGATCCCGGTAAAACACGTTGCCGCCAATCCGGGCGGTCATATACTGCACTTTGGCCCAGTTCGGCTTATGGCGCACATAGGACGCATGGAAGAACACGGCACCCCCCGTATTGTCGGGAAGTTCGTCGTTCATCACCTTCCTGGCGATTTCATGCGCCTTGGCATATTGCTCCGGGTTGGGATTCCTCACCGAATAGACGAATCTACCAGTGCGGATCACATGGCAATAGCTCTGCCCCCAACCGTGCGTCAGACGGTTTTTGGCGACATTGGCCACGGCTTGCAGGTTGGATTCCGAGTTCCGCGCCTCGCGATACGCAGTATTTGCCAGACAAGTGAGATCGTCTTGTGGCAGTTGTGCCTGATAATGGCGATATTTGGCGCGGTGGTGGTGGCCATCATGGTGATGGCTAGACTTGGCGACAGCCGGGGAGGCTGAGAACGCCAAAAGGCATAAAACTTTTACAAGTTTGTTTGACATAGTTCCGTTTCCTATCGTCGTCGAAGTTGCAGCCAATTACGGGTACTTTTGGGTACGGTTATTGGACGGCCACATCTTCTATTTTCGAAAGCGTACTACTTAGAACGTAGTTTTGTGGGAAAAACTTGAACTAAACAGCACATTGCAGCGGTTCTCTAAAACTTCAAGAACCTTTGTTCGTTATCCTCCGTCGTCATTGTTTTGGGTTGCGCCATACGGCGAGGTTGCGCACGGTGTTGCGGGTCAGATGCTTCTGGATCGCCGCGCAAATTCCTTGCGCTCCGGGGTATACCATGCCCGCATCGCGCACCATTGTCAAGCAAAGGGGCCGACGGCCAGCCGTTTCCAGCTCACTTCCATGCCGCCTGCTCCTGCCCCGCGCTCACGCTGTCGGCATAGTGGTGCACGGCGGAAATCAGCACGACGCCCGCGAGGATCAAGGCCATTTGCTGGACCACCGCCTCGGCGTGGGTCTTCTTGTGCAGGGTGGGGATGAGGTCGGCGACGGCGATGTAAATGAAGCTGGAGGCGGCCAGGGCGAGGAAATAAGGCAGGCTTTCGTGGATGCGGCCCAAGGCGAAGTAAGCCAACGTGCCGCCCGCCACCGTGCCTAGGCTGGACAGCATGTTGTAGACCAGCGCCTTGGCCTTGGAATAGCCGCTTTGCAGCAGGATGGCGAAGTCGCCCACCTCCTGAGGAATTTCGTGGGCGGCGACGGCGAGGCTGGTGACGATGCCTAGGTGCAGGTCGGTGAGGAAGGCCGCCGCGATCAACACCCCGTCGACGAAATTGTGGATGCCGTCGCCGACCACGATTAAGGTGCCGGCCGGCTGGTGGTAATGCTCCTCATGGTCGTTGTGGGCCTCGCAGTCGTTGGTGTGGCAGTGCCGCCACAGCAAGAGCTTTTCCAGCAGGAAAAACACCAGGATGCCGACCAGCACGGTGGCGAACAGGCTTTGCGCCCTCGCCACGCCGGCATGTTCCACCGCCTCGGGCAGCAGGTCGAGGAAGGCCACGCTTAACAGCGCCCCCAAGGCGAAACTGACGCCGTGGGGCAGCAGGCGGGAATGGTGGCGGTCAGGCACCAGCAGGAACAGCGAGGCGGCGATGACGCTCAAGATGCCGCCGAGCAGGGTGAACAGGATGATCCAGAGGAGTAGGTGCATTGCAGGGTGAGGATGAGTGGTAAGGGCCGGTTTTCCATGGATAACATCCCTGCAAGGGATGTTATCCATAAGTGTGGATTAATGGATCATTCGCGCCAAATCAACGTCGCCATACGCCCCGTCTGCCCGTCGCGGCGGTAGGAGAAGAAGCGTTCCGGGTCGGCATGGGTGCATTCGCCGCCGCCGTAGACGGCGGTGACTCCCGCCTGCGAAAGGCTGATGCGGGCCAGCGCGTACAAGTCGGCCAGCCAGTGGTTTTCGCTAGTCTGCCGGAAGGCGTCTTCGCAATCGCCAAGCTTGTCCAAGAATGCCTGCCGCACTGGCGGGCCGACCTCGAAAGCCTCGGGGCCGATGGCCGGCCCCAGCCAAGCCATCCAATCGCCTGCGCCCAAGGCCCGCACTGTCGCCTCCAACACACCCCCGGCCAAGCCGCGCCAGCCGGCGTGGGCCGCCGCCACGCGGGTGCCTTCGCGGTTGCAGAACAGCACCGGCAGGCAGTCGGCGGTCATCACCGCGCAGACCACGCCGGCCTCGGCGCTGAACGCGGCGTCGGCGGCGGGCGGCGGGCCGGGTTCGCGGCAGGCCTGCGCCACCGCCTCGCCATGCACTTGCTCCAGCCAGAACGGCTCGGCGGGCAGGGCGAGGCTCTCGCGCAGCAGGCGGCGGTTGGCGGCGACATGGCCGGGGTCGTCGCCGACATGGGCGGCGAGGTTGAGGCTGTCGTAAACGCCCTGGCTCACGCCGCCCGCGCGCAAGGTGCTAAGGGCGCGGACGCCGGGCGGGGCGGGCCAGCCGGGTTCGATAAACCGGGGGTTCATGCGGCTTTCCTCAAGGCGGCGAGCAAGTCCTGCATGTCGGCGGGCATTTCCACCCGCCATTCGCACCACTCGCCGGTCGCCGGATGCTCCAGGCCGAGCGTCTCCGCGTGCAGCGCCTGGCGGCGGAAGCCGCGCAAGACGGCCCCCAGTTCCGCGTCGCCGCCGGGCAGCAGGCGCAGCCTGCCGCCGTAGACCGGGTCGCCGAGCAGCGGATGGTGGATGTGCAGCATGTGGACGCGGATCTGGTGGGTGCGGCCCGTCTCCAGCTTGACGCGCAGCAGGGTATGCCCCGGCAGGCGCTCGGCGATGCGGTAATGGGTCACCGAGGGCTTGCCGTCTTGGCGCACGGCGTAGCGCTTGCGGTCGGTGGGGTGGCGGCCTATCGGCTCGTCTACCGTGCCGCCGGCGGTCAGATAGCCCTGCGCCAGCGCCAGGTATTGCCGGTCTATGCTGCGTTCCTGCAATTGTTCGACCAGGGATTTGTGCGCCTGCAAGGTCTTGGCGACCATCAGCAGGCCGCTGGTGTCCTTGTCGATGCGGTGGACGATGCCGGCGCGCGGGAGGCCGGCCAGTTGCGGGGCGTGGTGCAGCAAGGCGTTTTGCAAAGTGCCGTCGCGGTGGCCGGCCGCCGGGTGCGCCACCAGCCCGGCCGGCTTGTTGACGACGAGCAGATCTTCGTCTTCGTAGAGAATGTCCAGCGGGATGTCTTCGGGCAGGCAGTCCGTTTGCGCCTCGATCTCGGCGCGCAACTCCACCTGCTCGCCGCCCAGCACCTTGTGCTTCGGGGTTTTGGCCGTGCCGTCGAGCAGGACGTGGCCGTCCTTGATCCAGCTTTGCAGCTTGGCGCGGGAAAATTCGGAGAAAAGTTCGGCCAAGGCTTGGTCCAGGCGCAGGCCGGCCAGTTCGGGGGGAATTTCAGCGTTGAAGTGTTCGGTTTCAGTCAAGGTGAAGATCTACGGGGTGAGGGTTGCAAAAGAAATATTGGAGTGTGCGCCAAGTCGCGGGATTGTTCTCGGCGCAAGGGATTTCAGGGTATACTCAAACGCCCGTCTCCATGCCCTTACGCGACTTTTCCGCACCATGATAAACGCCACGCCGCTTTCCCGCCCGAGATTGTTCATCGTCTTGATCCTGGCCCTAGGTCTATCGCTGTCTTCCTGCTCAAGCTTTCCCGCCCTGTCCAGCCTGTTCGACGGGAAGGGCGGCGAAAGCAAGGAAGACGAACACGCCGATTGGAGCGCCCAGCAGCTTTATGACGCGGCGAAAGAGGCGCGGTCGGAAGGCAGTTACGAGAAGGCTATCAAATTGTACGAGAAGCTGGAGGCGCGCTATCCCTTCGGCGACCTCGCCACCCAGGCGCAATTGGAGATCGCCTACGCCTACTACAAGAACGCCGAATGGGATTCCGCCTTGGCGGCGACGGATCGCTTCATCAAGCTCAATCCCACCCATGAGCGGGTCGATTATGCCTACTATCTCCGCGGGCTGGTCAATTATAACAAGGGCAAAACCTTTGTTGACCGTTTCTTGCCCACCGACAGTTCCCAGCGCGACCCCGGCGCGGCCCGCGAGAGCTTGCGGGACTTCAACGAACTCATCAACCGATTCCCCAACAGCAAGTACACCGTGGACGCGAAGCTGCGGGTCGCCGCGCTGCGCAACAACCTTGCCATGTACGAGGTGCATGTCGCCAATTACTACCTGCGGCGCGGCGCTTACGTGGCGGTGGTCAAGCGCTGCAACGAGGTCGTGGAGAAATATCCGCGCACCCAGGCGATTCCCCCGGCCTTGAAGCTCATGGAGGAAGCTTATCGCAAGTTGGAGATGGACGATCTCGCCAACGACGCCGCCCGCGTCTACGCCCTAAATTACGCCGATGGCATAAAAACCGTCTCCGGCGGCGAGGAGTACGAGCTGACGCCGGCCGAGAAAGCCTGGGACTTCCTAGGCTTCGACCGCTGATGCCCACGGCTTCTGCCAACGCGGCGACCCACGACGTGCTGTGCGTGGGCCATGCTTCTTATGATTTGGTCTTCTCCGTCCCCCGCCATCCGGCGCCGGATGAAAAAATCTTCGCCGACGCCTTCCTCGCCTGCGGCGGCGGGCCGGCCGCCAACGCGGCAGTCATCGTCGCCCGGCTGGGCTTGCGCGCCGCCTTCGCTGGTTATTTGGGTGAAGACCTGTACGGCGAAAGCCACGCCTTGGAATTTGCCCGCGAAGGCGTGGACACCCGTTGGCTGGCCCGTGGCGGCAACCCCACGCCGCTGTCCGCCGTGCTGGTCAAGCCCGACGGTGCGCGGGCCTTGGTCAATTACAAGGGTGAGACGCGGGCGCTGGCGGAGGATGCCATCGACTTTTCCGCCATCCGGCCCAAGGTCGTGCTGTTCGACGGCCACGAACCGCTGTTGTCCGTCCCGCTGGCCGAGAGGGCAAGGGCGGAGGGCATCGCCACCGTGCTGGACGCCGGTTCCTTGCACACCGGGACGCGGGCCTTGATGGGGCGGGTGGACTATCTGGCCGCCTCGGAAAAATTCGCCAGCCAGTGGCTGGGGTCGGCGGACGCGGAGGACGCTTTGGCGCGGCTGGCCGAACTCGCGCCCGCCGTGGTCATCACCCTGGGCGAGCGCGGGCTGGTTTGGCGCAAAGGCGGCGAGAGCGGCGCGCTGCCGGCCTTTCCCGTCCAGGCCGTAGACACCACCGGCGCGGGCGACGCCTTCCATGGCGCGTTCGCCGCCGGCTTGGCGGCGGGACTGCCGTGGGAAGCATTGCTGCGCTACGCCAGCGCCGCCGGCGCGTTATGCTGCCAACGCGCCGGCGCCCGCCCCGGCTTGGCCGGGCAAGCGGAAATACGCGAGTTTCTCGCCCGCCATCCGTAACTGTGGGAAAAATGTTGACAGGGAACCGTTCCCATATTAGTAATAGGCATAAATTTTGGGGGAAATTCCCCGCCTTCCAGCTTAAAGTCCATAGAGCCTAAGGCAAACGGCAAGCTTTCGCGCCAGGCCGGGCAAGTTTTACGAATTTGCGATAAGTTTTCCAGCGTCATCGGAAAAAACCTTGGAATCTGCCGCCCCTGCCGGGGCGGAGGTCATCAGCCCTTGATTTGTTGCGCCATTGGTTAGGCTGCTGATGTGACGATTTGAAATGGCGCGATTGTACGAGCAGGTTTTTTCGATGAATATTTACGTAGGAAACTTATCCTATTCGGTCACTAGCGACGATCTTCGCAAGGCTTTCGAGCAGTTCGGCGAAGTCTCCACCGCCAATGTGGTCACGGATAAATTCACCGGCCAGTCCAAAGGTTTCGGTTTTGTCGAAATGTCTAACAAGGGCAACGGCGAAGCCGCGATCAAGGCGCTGGACGGGCAGGATCTGAAAGGCCGGACCATCCGTGTCAACGAAGCCCGTCCCCGCACCGAGGGCGGCGGTTCGTCCAGCGGTGGTCCGCGCCGCAGCGGCGGTCCGGGCGCAGGTCCGGGCGGCGGCGGCAGGGGCCGCTTCTGAAACTCCACTGACCCACCCGGCCGGCGCTGCGATTCCTCAAGGCGTCGGTTGGGTTCAACGGCCTGCCAAATCCGCCAGCCTTGCCGAGCGGAGATGGATCGCCCCAGCCAATATGCACAACCTCTTCGCCTACGGGACGCTGCAACTCCCCGAAGTCATGCTGGCCGTGGCCGGACGGACTTTCCCCGCCCATGCGGCCTGCCTGCGCGATTTCTCCCGCCACCGCCTGCGCGGCAAAAGCTTTCCCGGCATACGCCCGGCCCCCGGCGCGGCAGTCGATGGCCTGCTGTTCGTGGGGCTGGACGCGCAAACCCAGCGGAAGCTGGACGAATTTGAAGACAGCTTTTACCGCCGCGAGACGGTGGCCGTCACCACCGTCGACGGGGTGGAATGGCTGGCCCAGGCTTATGTCATCGAAGAATCCGCCTTCGGCTTGCTGTTGCCCGAAGAATGGCGGCTAGAAGACTTTCAGCGGCACCGCCTGGACCGATTCCTCCTCAACCACGAATAAACGCCGGCCCGGCAGATTCCCCCTCCGGCGGGTTTTCGCGGCGGATATTGCGATTTTGCCCAATTCGTCCTATGGTGTGCGGGATTTTGCTTTGCCTGCGGACTTTTCCCGCGTGAAAACCGCGACGCCCGCCCCACCCCAGCCATTACTCTTTAGGAGAACGCCATGACAGAACTGCTTGCGGTCCTGACCTCAATTTTCGTGGTTTATGTTTTGTACGAGATATTCAAAACGGTTTCCGAATCCGGGCTTGAATCGAACCAAGCGGTGGCGGGCAATTCCCCCGCGCCGCAAAGCGCTGTGGCCGTCCAAGCCGAACCTGCGCCACCGCCAGCCCCCGCCGCCCCTACGCCGGTCGTGGCAGCCCCGAAGCCCGCCCCGGCCGCCGCCGAGCCGGCCAAAGCCGTCCACCTGCGCAACCCTGAAACCGGGGAAGTGTCGCCCGTCCCCGGCAATTACCGCTTCGCCAAAAAATGGATCAAAGAGGCGATGGTGGCCGAGGGCTTGCTCAACAAGGTGTACAAAAACTCCGAGTTGACCGAGGCGGTCAACCCGAAGGTGAAAGCCGCCATCGAACAATTCAAGCAACTGGAAAAATACCACGGCTGAAACCGCCGCCCCGGCGCGAAGCGCTTAGGGCGGAAGATTTGCCGGTGGCCCGTCCCGCCGCCCGGTGCGGTTTGGGGCCGACTCGTCTAAAATAGCCGTCCACCCGGCAATAGCGACTTAAGACGAGGAAACACGATGAATCTTCACGAATACCAGGCGAAAAGCCTGTTCGCCCAATACGGCGTGACCATCCCGCAGGGACTGCCCGCCTTCTCCGCCCAAGAGGCCCAAGACGCGGCGCAAAAACTCGGCGGCGGGCGCTGGGTGGTCAAGGCCCAGATCCACGCCGGCGGGCGCGGCAAGGCCGGCGGCGTCAAGCTGGTGGACAGCCACGAGGCGGTTGCCGAAACTGCCAAAGAACTCATCGGCGGCAGCCTTGCCACCTACCAGACCGGCGGCGTCAAACTGCCCATCCACGCCGTGCTGGTCGAAGAAGTCAGCCCCATCGCCCGCGAGCTTTATTTAAGCATCCTGGTGGACCGCGCCAGCGAGCGCGTGCTGTTTATGGCCTCCAGCGAAGGCGGCGTGGACATCGAGGAAGTCGCCGCGAACACCCCGGAAAAAATCCTCATCCAAAAAGTCGATCCCGCCGCCGGCCTGCAAGATTACCAGTGCCGGGAAATCGCCTTTGGCATGGGTCTGGAAGGCGGGCAGGTCAACGCCCTCGCCAAGCTGATGCACGGGCTGTACCGGCTGTTTCTCGACAAGGACGCCAGCCAGATCGAAATCAACCCGCTGATCGTCACCGAAGACGGCCGCCTGCTGGCCCTGGACGGCAAGCTCAACATCGACGACAACGCCCTGTTCGCCCATCCCGACATCGCCGGGCTGCGCGACCCCTCGCAGGAAGACGCCAAGGAAAACGCCGCCCGCGAACACAACCTCAACTACATCACCCTGAACGGCAACATCGGCTGCATGGTCAACGGCGCGGGGCTGGCGATGGCGACGATGGATGTCATCAAGCTGCACGGCGGCGAGCCGGCCAATTTCTTGGATGTCGGCGGCGGCGCGACCAAGGAAAAAGTCACCGAAGCCTTCAAGCTGATCCTCGCCGACGACACCGTGAAAGCCGTGCTAATCAACATCTTCGGCGGCATCGTCCGCTGCGACATGATCGCCGAGGGCATCATTGCGGCGGTGAAAGAGGTCGATGTGAAAGTACCGGTCGTTGTCCGGCTGGAAGGCACCAACGCCCCGGCCGGCCGACAATTGCTGGCCGATTGCGGCTTGGCGATTATCCCGGCGGAGGATTTGGACGAGGCGGCGGAGAAGGTTGTGGCGTCTATTACCTAGTTAGGCAACCAAGAAGGTATCGAATATGTCCAGCGATAACGATGCAAATATTCTCATGGAGATGAGTCGGCACTACGACTCGATGCTTTGGACTGTGACAAGCCTTTGGGCGGCGGCGGTTGGCGGACTTCTAGTTTATTCCGCAGAGAATTTCGACCCATGGCTTGCGGTCTTCGGACTCATTCTTACCGTGTGCGCAATGTATTTCGCCTATAGCTTTCGAGTTTATCGCCGTCGAGTGCACGAGAAGTTGCCAGAAGAACTACGAAAGATAGTGCTGTCTGGCACCCGTGTTCGGCAATGGGATGTATTTGTTCTCGTCTTTCTTGGTCTTACGGCGCTTTGGACAAGAATGCTTGTACAAAAGGCAGAAAATTACTGCTTTCTCTGGTTGTTCCTCGCGGTAGTAGCAACGGCCTTGATAGGAAGGATGTGGCTGCTTGAGCGGAGAAAAACTGATGCCTAACCCTTGCTTTCAGGCGACGCCCGGAAAGCGATGTAGGGTGCGCATCGCGCACCCTAATGATTGCCTGGGATTGTTCTGGTTCCCAAGCTCTGCTTGGGAACCCAAGTCTTGGAAGCTCTGCTTCCCAGCACCACCCGATGCCCCGGCAAGCAGAGCTTGCCAGACTGCATTCCCAAGCGGAGCTTGGGAACGAGGGAAGCGAGGGAACACGGTAGCTAAGTAGGCTGCCCGGCTGATTAGGCATTACAGCCAACCTCAATCTAAACCTACAGGAAAATCACGATGGCCGAACCCAACTTAGAATTGCTAATGCAGCTTATGCAGCGAGTCTTGGACAGCCAACGCGAAACCCGCGAGGACATTCGTGAAATCAAAGCCCGCCTAGGCAGGCTCGAAAGCGACATGGCCAGCCAGCACGCATTCCTCGCCGAACAATCCATCCGCCTTGACCGCTTTGCCGACCGGCTAGAGCGCGTCGAGCGCCGCCTTGAAATTCGGGAAACTTAAACCCCACAGGATTCAAACAGCATGAGCATACTCATCGACAAAACCACCAAACTCCTCTGCCAAGGCTTCACCGGCAAGCAGGCCACTTTCCACTCCGAACAGTGCCTCGCCTATGGCACCCAACTCGTCGGCGGTGTCACGCCGGGGCGTGGCGGGCAGACCCATTTGAACCTGCCGGTGTTCAACACCATGCGCCAGGCCGTGGACGCCACGGGCGCGACGGCCAGCATGATCTACGTCCCGCCGCCGTTCGCCGCCGATGCCATCCTCGAAGCCGCCGACGCCGGCATCAAGCTCATCGTCTGCATCACCGAGGGCATCCCGGTGCTGCAAATGCTGCGCGTCAAAGCCGCGCTGAAAGCGACGGGCGCCTTGCTGGTCGGCCCCAACTGCCCCGGCGTCATCACCCCCGGCGAATGCAAGATCGGCATCATGCCCGGCTTCATCCACCAGCCCGGCGGCATCGGCATCGTCTCGCGCTCCGGCACCCTGACCTATGAAGCCGTCCACCAGACCACGCTGGCCGGCCTGGGCCAAAGCACTTGCGTGGGCATCGGCGGCGACCCGATCCACGGCCTGGATTTCATCGAGGTTTTGGAGATGTTCCAGAACGACCCGCAGACCCAAGGCATCATCATGGTCGGCGAAATCGGCGGCAGCGCCGAGGAAGAGGCGGCGGAATACATCCAAGCCCACGTCACCAAGCCGGTGGTCGGCTACATCGCCGGCACCACCGCCCCGCCCGGCAAGCGCATGGGCCACGCCGGCGCCATCGTCAGCGGTGGCAAAGGCACCGCCGCCGCCAAATTCGCCGCGATGAAGGCGGCGGGCGTCTCCATCGTCGATTCACCGTCGAAGATGGGCAAGGCGATGGTGGAGCGGCTAGGGTAGGTTTGTTAGTTTGCCGGTTCCCAACCTCCAGGTTGGGAACCCAAGCCTTGGAAGCTCTAGCTTCCCGTCTAATTATCACTTGGGTTGCCAAGAATCATGGTTCGTAGCGTTGGCGAAGATTCCCCCGAACAGAAAGTAATCGACAACATCGCCCAATACGGTTGGCATTGCATCCACATTATGGGCGAGGGTGACGCCGGCCCCTACTCGTTCACCATCGGGCTGTTCCACACCTACAAGCAGCCTGAATTTGTCATCTTCGGACTTCCCGCCAAGGTCGCACACCAAGTCTTGAGTATCGTGGTCCAAGCAATACAACGCGATGAACCGCTGAATCTCTCTGTCCCGACGAACGAATTGCTTGAAGGCTATCCTTGTTGCTTCGCTGAAGTTCCGGCAACCGAGTACCATGACTATATGGGCTTCTGCCGCTGGTATTACGAAGGAAACGGCTTCCCCCTCTACCAAATTGTTTGGCCCAACCGTGCCGGCCAATTCCCTTGGCACCCGGAAGCAACGACCGCTTTCAAACGTGTCCAGCCCGTTCTCGGCCATTCGCCAAACGGCCTGTGACCCCCATTGGACTGGTTATCTATACGGGTAGCCCGGTAGGGTGCGCACCGCGCACCCTACCGGGCTGGAACGGTGCTGGTCTATAAACTACCGCAATTCACCCGAGAGGAAATTCAAGCCATGTTCCAATTTAACGACATTGATTTGAAGCAAACCCGGTATTATCAACAGGCCCGCACGGAAGGCGAGGCGGAATTGTTGCTGCTTCAGTTGGAGCGCCGCTTCGGCCCTTTGTCCGAAGCCACACGGCAGCGGGTTGCCAAAGCCGACGCGGAAACCTTGCTAATCTGGGGAGGACGCATCTTGGACGCAAAGAGTTTGGCGGAAGTATGGGGTGGTTGATTGCCGTTGGCTAAAATCCCATGTTTAGGCAGGATGGATACAGGGTTTAGTGCTGGTTTTTCGGTATTTTCAAATCCGCCGGAACAATCGGCTATCGTGAAGGGCGCACGTTGCGCACCCTACCGTGCTTCGGCGCGGTCCCCCGCGCCGATTTTGTTGCAATGCAGTCTCAACATCCAGAGGAGCAATCCGACATGCTAAAAGAATTCAAAGAATTTGTAATGCGTGGCAATGTTGTCGATTTGGCAGTGGGCGTGATTATTGGCGCGTCCTTTGGCAGCATAGTCAAATCCTTGGTTGATGACGTCATCATGCCACCGATTGGCTTGCTATTAGGCAACGTGGATTTTTCAAACCTTTACCTTGTGTTGAAAGAGGGTGCCGCTCCCGGCCCTTACGCGGCGCTTGCCGAAGCCAAGAAGGCCGGGGCAGTCACTATCAATTACGGCTTGTTTGCCAATGCAGTGATTAGCTTCTTGATTGTGGCATTCTCCGTCTTTCTCTTGGTTCATTTCGTTAGCAAGCTGAAGAAGGAAGCGCCCGCGCCTGATCCCGCCACCAAGGAATGTCCCCATTGCGCGTCAACCATTCCGCTCAAGGCCAAGCGCTGCCCATATTGCACCTCTGGTCCTGTATAAATAACCTGAGTTCGGGATAATTTGCCGGATGGCGCGAGGCAAAGCCACGCCTAGCCTTTGCCTGCCGCCGGAGGTGTCGCCCGCAAGCGGGCGATCAAAGCCGCGCAAAACACCGGCCATGCGGGCTACCACTAATTTTCCTATCCCGAACTCAGGTTAAGTTAAGGTTCTGACCGTTCGCCCTGAGGTATCGAAGGGTGAATGCTCAGAACCTTAACGCCTTGAAAGTTAAACCATTCGTGCTTCGATACCTCAGCACACCCGGCTTAACGTAAAGGCAGTGACGCGCCGCGTGGGAACGAGAAACAGGACAAACGCACAGCATGAACAACCCGCCAACATCCGACGAACCCAAAGCCCCGCCGGCCCGCGCCTGGGTCTGGCATTGCACGGAAGACTCCATCGCCGCCGGGCAGATCTCCGTCCTGGCCGCGCTGGAAACCCTGCTCGCCGTGGGCCTGTACTGGTGGCGGTCGTACCGCTTTGCATGGCACTGGTTCTCCGCCCTCGGCCTGATCGCCGCGCCGATTCTGTTGCTGCGCTCGGAGGAGTCGGTGGAATTGGGGGTGGCGATGTTGCGGCGGTGGCATGAACGCAAGGGAAGCGAGGTAGGCCGCTGGGAAAAAACGGCGGTGGCTTTGGTCACCCATTGCTTGCGGGCGCGGTGGCTTATTTCCTCGCCCAGGCTTGGTTGCCAGGGCAGCAGGGCTGGGCCTTGTTCTGGCGGGCGGGGATGATTGGCATAGTTGCGTCTGTGTTTGCGGTTGCGGGTATGGTTGCGGTTGCGGTTGCGGTTGCGGCTGCGGCTGTGGGTATGGTTGTGGTTTCGGTTGCGGCTGCGGCTGCGGCTGCGGCTGCGGGTGTGGGGGCGGGTGCGGTTGTGGGGACGGGTGCGGTTGTGGGGACGGGTGTGGGGGCGGGTGCGATTGCGGGTGCGGTTATGGGTGCGCTTGCCTTGGCTGTATTGATGAACACGACTTCGGACAAGCTAGGGGTGCTGCTAGCTTTGCTCTTTGGCCTTGGTTTCTCCCTTGGCTTCTTGCTTCGCGCCTTGTCCATCCGCTGGTTCGCCAGCCTGCGCTATCTCCCGCATGGCCTCAAACGCCTGCCG